>NZ_JBEPSF010000018.1:0-107258 GCF_040548725.1 Stenotrophomonas sp. 2619
TTTGGGGGTGGTGGGGGGGGTGGGGGTTGGGGGTTGGGGGGGGGGGGCGGGCCGGGCGCCCCCCCCCCCCCCCGGGGGGGGCGGGCCCGGCCCCCCCCCCCCCCCCCCCCCCCCCACTACCGGGAACGAATCGAAGGTGCGGGGATAAGGTGGAATGCGCCCGGGCCCCAAGGTTTGCGCAGCAAACCTTGGGCCGCAGGCGGCGATCTGACTTCGTCAGATCTCCACCTGCGCCCCCAGTTCCACCAGCCGGTTGCCCGGGATCCGGAAGAACCCGGTGGCCGGGGCTGCATTGCGGTGCATCAGCGCGAACAGCTTGTCGCGCCAGATCGGCATGCCCCGGTTGGCGGTGGCCACGATGGTCTCGCGGCTGGCGAAGAAGGTGGTGTCCATCGGGTCGAAGTAGATCCCGCCGTGGTCGCAGGAGCGCATCAGCGCCAGCGGCACGTCCGGGGTTTCCATGAAGCCGAAGCGCACGTAGATGCGGTAGAACTCGTCGCCCACCGACTCGATCTTCAGGCGCTGGCCCTCCGGCGCGTACGGCACCGGCAGGGTCACCACGTGCAGGAACACGTTGCGCTCATGCAGCACCTTGTTGTGCTTGAGGTTGTGCATCAGCGCATGCGGGGCCACGGTGGGGTCGGCGGTGAGGAACACCGCGGTGCCCGGCACCCGTACCGGCGGGGCCAGCATCAGCCCGGGCAGGAAGGTGTCGATGCGGATGCCGTCCTTGCGGATCTCGTCACGCAGCAGCTCGCGGCCGCGCCGCCAGGTACGCATCATCGTGAACAGCACGATGCCCAGCACCACCGGGAACCAGGCGCCCTGCAGCAGCTTGGCGCCGTTGGCGATCACAAAGCCCAGGTCGATGATGAAGAACACCACGCACAGCGGGATGATCCAGTAGCGCGAGGTCGGCCACAGCGCGCGGGCCACCAGGGCCAGCAGCAGGGTATCGATCAGCATCGTCGCCGACACCGAGATGCCGTAGGCCACGGCCAGGTTGGACGAGCTGCGGAAGGCCAGCACCAGCCCGATCACCATGACCGCGATGCCCCAGTTGATGCCGGGGATGTAGATCTGGCCGATGGTGTCGTGCGAGGTATGGGTGATGCGCATGCGCGGGATGTAGCCCAGCTGCATGGCCTGGCGCGAGACCGAGAAGGCGCCGGTGATCACCGACTGCGAGGCGATCACCGCGGCCATGGTGGCCAGGATGATCATCGGGTACAGCGCCCAGTCGGGCACGGCCTCGAAGAACGGGTTCTTCACTGCCTCGGGGTTGTTGAGCACCAGCGCGCCCTGCCCCAGGTAGTTCAGCACCAGGCACGGCAGCACGAAGAAATACCACGCATGGCGGATCGGCTTGGCCCCGAAGTGGCCCATGTCCGCGTACAGCGCCTCGCCACCGGTGACTGCCAGCACCACCGCGCCCAGGATGAAGATGCCGTGCCAGCCGTGCTCCATGAAGAAGCGCAGCGCCCACATGGGGTTGAAGGCCTTGAGCACTTCCGGCGCGTCGACGATGTTCCAGATGCCGATGGCGGCCAGCGAAATGAACCAGATCGAGGTGATCGGCCCGAACAGCTTGCCGATCTTCTCGGTGCCAAAGCGCTGCACCGCGAACACCGCCAGCAGCACCACCACCGTGATCGGCACGATGAACGCATGCAGCCCGGGCGCGGCCACCTCCAGGCCTTCGACCGCACCCAGCACCGAGATGGCCGGGGTGATCACCCCGTCGCCGAAGAACAGCGAGGCCCCGAAGATGCCCAGGATGCCCACCACGTACGCCGAGCGCGAGCCGTGCCGCAAGGTGCGCTGGGTCAGCGCCATCAGCGCCATGATGCCGCCCTCGCCCTCGTTGTCGGCGCGCATGATGATGGTGACGTATTTGAGCGTAACGACGATGTTCAGCGCCCAGAACGCCAGTGACAGCACTCCCAGTACGGTGTCGTGGTCGCTGTTGAGGCCGTAATGCGGCGAGAACGCTTCCTTCAACGTATAGAGCGGGCTGGTGCCGATGTCGCCGAATACCACGCCGATGGCGCCGATCATCAGGGCCATGCCGCCGGCCGCCGGCGCGTGGCCGTGCGCGGCGTGGCCGTTGTCGTGCTGGGTGGAAGAGGTGGACATGGTGCTCCGGGCGGACGCGGTCGGTATCAGGAAAAAGGCAGCGCGCGGGTCAGCGCAGCGCGGCCTGCAGGGCCTTGCGGATGACGGTGGCGACATCGTCGCCCTCGGCGTTGGCATCGCGCGCCATGCGCGCGGCCTCGGCCGGCTTGTAGCCCAGCTGCTGCAGGGCCACGGTGGCCTCGGAGACCGGGTCGGTGGCCGGCGCGGCACCGGCCAGGGGCGCGCCGCCCCCGCCGAAGTTGGCCGCGCGGTCGCGCAGTTCCAGCACCATGCGCTCGGCGGTCTTCTTGCCGATGCCGGGAATGCGGGTCAGCGCGGTGATGTCACCGGCCTGCAGCATGCGCGCGAACTCGTCCACGCTCACCCCCGACAACACCGCCAGCGCGATCTTGGCGCCGATTCCGCTGACCTTCTGCACGTCGCGGAACAGGCGGCGCTCGCCCTCGCGCAGGAAGCCGTACAGCGACACGCTGTCTTCCTTCTGCGCGTAGTGGGTGAACAGGGTGACCTCGCGGCCCAGCTCGGGCAGGTCGTAGAAGGTGCTCATCGGCGCCTCCAGCTCGTAACCGACGCCATTGACGTCGATGAGCAGCCACGGCGGCGCCTTGTAGGCCACGATCCCGCGCAGACGACCAATCATGCAGCTTTCCTCATTTGCGGCTCCAGGCCATGCGGGCATTGACGCCCAGGCGCTGCGCCGTTGCCCGTACGTGGGCGTGGGTGATGGCCACGGCCAACGCATCGGCGGCGTCGGCCTGCAGCTTGGTTTTCAGGTTGAGCATGAGCCCGACCATGTGTTGGACCTGTTGTTTTTCCGCGCCACCGCGGCCGACCACGGCCAGCTTGATTTCGGTGGCCGCGTATTCGCTGACCGGCAGGTCGCGCATGACCACCGCCGAGATGGCCGCGCCGCGGGCCTGGCCCAGTTTCAGGGCCGAGTCGGGGTTGCGCGCCATGAACACTTTTTCGATCGCCACTTCGTCGGGGCGGTATTCCTCGACCAGGGCGTTCAGGCCCAGCACCAGCAGCTTCATGCGCTGCGGGAAATCGTCGGCGCCCAGCAACACCAGCGGCAGGTGGTGCACGTGCACGACCTTGCCGGTGGCATCCACATCAATGATGCCCACCCCGGTGCGTTGCGAACCGGGGTCGATGCCGAGGATGCGGGTCATGCGGCACGCACGCGGCCGGGCAGGACCCGGAACGGAACAGTGCGGCGGCGATGGCAGGGAACGGCTGGAGTCATCATGGTCCGCATTGTCCGCCCACCGGTCGCCAAAGGCGACCGGCAGCGCGTCCGGTCAGGCGTAGGCGTCCGCGCCGAGGTCGGCGTTGGAGAACACGTCCTGCACGTCGTCCAGGTCTTCCAGCATGTCCAGCAGCTTCTTGACCTGCAGGGCGGTGTCGCCTTCGACCTTGATGTCGTTGTCGGCGCGGAAGGTCAGTTCGGCGTGGTCCGGGGTCAGCTTGGCCGCTTCCATGGCGTCCTTGACCGCGTGATAGCTGTCGGCAGCGGTCAACACGTCGATCGCGCCGTCTTCCGGGTACACCACGATGTCATCCGCGCCGGCCTCGATGGCCGCCTCGGTGATGGTCTCTTCATTGGCGCCGGCGGCGAAATGCAGCACGCCCACGCGCTTGAACATGAAGGCCACCGAGCCTTCGGTGCCCATGTTGCCGCCGCACTTGCTGAACGCGTGGCGGACATCGGCCACGGTGCGCACGCGGTTGTCGGTCAGGCAGTCCACGATCACGGCCACGCCACCGGGGGCATAGCCCTCGTAGCGGATCTCCTCGTATTCCACGCCTTCCAGTTCGCCGGTGGCCTTCTTGATGGCGCGCTCGATCACGTCCTTGGACATGTTCGAGGCCAGGCCCTTGTCCATGGCAACCCGCAGGCGCGGGTTGTTGTTGGGGTCTCCTCCACCGCCGCGCGCGGCAACGCCGATCTCGCGGATGATCTTGGTGAAAATCTTGCCGCGCTTCGCGTCGGACGCGTTTTTGCGGTTCTCGATCGAGGGACCTCTACCCATGGGTATTACCGTGCTTGCATGAGGAACAGGGCGCGGATTCTACCTGATCGCCTGCCGCGACCGTGTTAGTCGTGGCCGGGGGGCCGCCCGGGCTCAGGCGGCGTGGGCGGCGCGGTCGGGCCGGAAGCGGCCATCGCGCAGGAAGGCGGCGGTCTGGCGCGCCGCCTCGGGGGAAAACACCAGCCCGCTGTGGCTGGCCGGGACCACGCAATGGTCGGCCAGGCCCGGCAGGTGGGTCTCATCCAGCGCCACGGTGCCGTCGGAGGCCTCGCCAATGGCGCCCAGCAGGCTGCCCAGCCCGTGCGGGACCGAGCCGGCGATCAACCCCACCTGCGCCCTGCCCTCCCAGGCCGGCAGGCCGTCGAGCAGCAATTCGCTGCTGCGGCCGAGCGCCAGCGACCAGCCATGGTCGGCCAGCGAGCGGGCGGTACCGCTGCCGCGCAGCGGCGAGCCCAGGCACACCACCCGCGACACCGGCAGGTCGGGCTGCTGGCGCAACGCTTCCAGCGCCACCAGCCCGCCCAGGCTGTGTCCGACCAGCGACACCGGGCCGCTGTCCTTGAGCCGTTCCAGCAGCTGCGGCACGGCCACGTCGGGCCCGCCGAAAACGCTGGAGTAACCGAAGGTGTCCACGCTGAAGCCACGTGCGCGCAGCCGCCAGGCCAGCGGGCCCACCCACGCGCGCGCATTCCAGATGCCGTGAAGCAGTAAAACAGGGGGATTCATGCACTCAGCCTAGCCGGTTGGCTTGGGACCTGCGGAAGGAAACACGGCCATTAGACGAATAGACCGTGCAACGGCGGGTGAAGCCGTTGCGGTCCATTGCGATGGAGAAGGAAACGGGACGGGTGCTCAGCGCGCCGGGCCGGCCGGTCGGCGCAGGATGAACTCCAGGTCGCGTACGCTGCCGACCGGGAACTCGTAGGTGCCCACCTTGGTGAAGCCGTAGCGGGCGTAAAAACGCTGCGCGCCAAAGTTTTCCGACCACACGCCCAGCCACAGCGTGTGCGGGCCGTCGCGTTCGAGCCAGTCCAGCGCCGTTTCCAGCAACCGGCTGCCCCAGCCGCAGCTCTGTTCGTCCTTGATCAGGTACAGGCGCTTGAGTTCGCGATCGCCCGGCTGCACGTCCGGGTGCGGCAGGCCGCAGGGGCCGGCCGCGGCGTGGCCAACGGCCACCCCGTCCCGTTCCAGCAGCCACACTGCATAGTCCGGATGGGCCAGGATGGTGCGCTGGCGGTCGACCGCATAGGCCTCGTCCAGGAAACCCTGCAGGTCCTGCGCAGGATAGAGATGGCCGAAGGTTTCCACGAAGGTACGCGTGGCCAGCACCGACAGGGTCGGTGCGTCCTCAACGGTGGCACGGCGGATGGCGTACATGGCGGGTATCAGGGCAGGCCTCAGGCCTGCGCTCCGTGGGGGGCGTCTTCTTCCTCGTCGCCCTCTTCCTCGTCCTCGTCCTCGTCCTCTTCCTCGTCGTCTTCGCCTTCTTCTTCCTCGTCCTCGTCCTCGTCTTCTTCCTCGTCGAGGTCGTCTTCGTCTTCTTCGTAGTCTTCCACGCCGAAGTCCTCGCCATCCCAGCGCCCTTCGCCGTCCTGCACGAAGGTCAGCGCCATGGCGGCGGGGTTGGTGCCCACGCGCACCAGCCAGCCACCAAACACGCGGGCGCGTTCGGTGACCAGGGTGGCGTCGGCGCCTTCATTGCCCAGCTTTTCCCATTCCAACGAAAACGCGAACTCGCTCATTGCAGGATCTCCGGGGTTTGGTGGGGCTTGCCGGGCAGCGCCCGGCACTACGTTAGCGGGGTCAGGCCTTGCGCGGGCGAACCTGGACGTGCACTTCGGCCAGCTGCTCGTCCGGGATCGGCGACGGGGCGCCAGTCATCAGGCACTGCGCGCCGGTGGTCTTCGGGAACGGAATGACGTCGCGGATCGACTCGGTGCCGGCCATCAGCGCGGCGATGCGGTCGATACCGAAGGCGATGCCACCGTGCGGCGGCGCGCCGAAGCGCAGCGCGTCGAGCAGGAAGCCGAACTTGGCCTCGGCCTCTTCGGCACCGATGCCCAGCAGCTCGAACACCGTGCTCTGCATGTCCGAGCGGTGGATACGGATCGAACCGCCGCCGATCTCGTTGCCGTTGAGCACCATGTCATAGCCGCGCGACACGGCGGTCTTGGCGTTGGCGCGCAGGTCGGCGATGTCGTCCACCGCCGGGGCGGTGAAGGGGTGATGCAGGGCGACGTAGCGCTGGGCTTCGTCGTCGTATTCGAACATCGGGAAGTCGGTGACCCACAGCGGCGCCCACCCGGCGGCGACCAGGTTGAAGTCCTTGCCGGCCTTCAGGCGCAGCGCGCCCATGAAGTCGGACACCTTGTTGTAACCACCGGCACCGAAGAACACGATGTCGCCGTTGCCGGCACCCACGTGGGCCACCAGCGCGGCGAAGGCCTCTTCGCTGAAGAACTTGGCGATCGGCGAGCTGATCTCGCCGGTGTCGCCGATCTTGATGTAGGCCAGGCCCTTGGCGCCGTACTTGGCGGCATGTGCGGCGTACTCGTCGATCTGCTTGCGGCTCAGGGTGGCACCGCCGGGGATGCGCAGCGCGGCCACGCGGCCGTCGGCGTCGTTGGCGGCGGCGGTGAACACCGGGAACTCACTGGTCTTGACCAGCTCGGCCACGTCCACCAGCTCCAGCGCGATGCGCAGGTCCGGCTTGTCCGACCCGAAGCGACGCATCGCCTCGGCCCAGGTCAGGCGCGGGAAGCTGGCGTCCAGCTCGACGTCCACCACTTCCTTGAAGATGGCGCGGATCATGTCTTCGACGAAGTCCTGCACGTCGCGCTCGCGCACGAAGGCAAACTCCATGTCCAGCTGGGTGAATTCCAGCTGGCGGTCGGCACGCAGGGCCTCGTCGCGGAAGCAGCGCGCGATCTGGTAGTAGCGGTCGAAGCCGGCCACCATCAGGATCTGCTTGAACAGCTGCGGGCTCTGCGGCAGGGCGTAGAACTCGCCCGGGTGCATGCGCGCCGGCACCAGGAAGTCGCGGGCGCCTTCCGGGGTGGCCTTGGTCAGGATCGGGGTTTCGATGTCCTGGAAGCCGGTGGCGTCCAGGTGGCGGCGCAGCGCCTGCACCAGCTTGATGCGGGTGCGCTGCATGCGCTGCATTTCCGGGCGGCGCAGGTCCAGGTAGCGGTACTTCAGGCGGGTTTCCTCGCCCGGGTTCTCGTGGGCATGGAACGGCAGCGGCTCGGCCTTGTTGAGCACGGTGATGGCCGTGGCGATCACTTCCACCTTGCCGGTGCGGATCTTGTCGTTCACCGCATGGCGCGCACGCACCACGCCCTCCACCTGCAGCACGTCCTCGTAGCCCAGGCTGGCGGCCACGGCGAACACGGCCGCGTTGTCGACTTCCACCGTCACCTGCACGATGCCTTCATGATCGCGAAGATCGATGAAGCACACGCCGCCCTGGTTGCGGGCAACGTCGGTCCAGCCGGCGAGGGTAACGGTTTGGCCAATCAGGGTCTCATCGACCAGGCCACAGAAGTGGGTACGCATGGGGGTAAAGCTCCGCAGGAGAATGCCGGCACCAGGTTGCGCCGGACAGCCCTTTATTCTGCGGCGTAGCCTGCGCCGGGGCAAATGGGCCGTTGCCCGCCCCTGCCCGGCCGGGGCCTGTGGCCCGCCCGGCGGGCATCACGCGGCGTGAACCCGGCCCGTTCCTATAGTCCGCGCACCAACGACCGCAAGGGGATGTCGCCATGAACCGTCGCCTCACCGTTGTCTGCCTGGCCCTGGCCCTGGGCTGTAGCGCCCCGGCCGTCCAGGCCCAGATCAGCACCCGCGCCTATGCCCCCGAAAACCTGTCGCAGCTGTCCTCCAGCGACCGCTCGCGGGTGATCACTCAGGAATATGCCGACCAGTCCAATGGCCGCCGCATTCCCGACGACCAGCTGCGCTTCTACCTGGCCCAGGTCAATTCGGGCTGGGGCTTCTCACGGATCAAACAGGACATCGCGACCTCGTTGCGCGGCAGCGGCGGCGGCGGGGGCTGGAACGGCGGCGGTGGGGGCAACAACAACGGCGGCACGGTGCGCTGCGAGAGCCAGAACAACCGCGAGCGGGTCTGCAACACCGGCTGGCGCAGTGCCCAGCTGTCGCGGCAGATTTCCGGCTCGGCCTGCCAGGAAGGGCGCACCTGGGGCTCGCGCAACGGCACGGTCTGGGTCACCGGCGGCTGCCGCGCCGAGTTCGTCGAAGGGCGCGGCAACGGCGGCAACTGGGGCGGTGGCGGCGGCAGCACCGGCGGCACCATCCGCTGCGAGAGCCAGGACAACCGCGAACGCAGCTGCAACACCGGCTGGCGCAACGCCACCCTGGTCCGGCAGATTTCCGGCTCGGCCTGCGTGGAAGGCCAGACCTGGGGCGTGCGCAACGGGGCGGTGTGGGTCAACCGCGGCTGCCGGGGCGAGTTCGCCGAGGCCCGGGGCGGCTGGGGCGGCGGCAATGGCGGCGGCAACGCCAATTACAGCGTGACCTGCAGCAGCAACAGCAATCGTCGGGAAACCTGCGCCTGGGAGGCCCGCCAGGGCCGCCCGGTATTGCAGCAGCAGCTGTCCGGCAGCGCCTGCGTGGAAGGCCGCAGCTGGGGCTATAGCAACAGCAGCCTGTGGGTCAGCAACGGCTGCCGTGCCCGGTTCGGGGTGCGGTAACCGCCGGAAGACGCGGGGTGCCGGCCGCTGGCCGGCAACCTCCTGAGCCAGATACGGGTAGTGCCGGCCGCTGGCCGGCAACCTCCTGAACCAGATACGGGTAGTGCCGGCCGCTGGCCGGCAACCTCCTGAACCCCATGGCAGGCAAACAACAGCGGGGCAGAGCCCCGCTCTACGAACGGCAGCGGGGCAGAGCCCCGCTCTACGGGGCCGGGCTGCCCCATGGCGCGGGCGGTAGCGCGACCGGCTTGCTCAGGTTGAATTCGACCTGGAAGCGGCGACCGCCCGGGCGGGTCAGTTCATAGATGAAGCGCTGGTCCGGTTCGATCTCCATCGCCCAGGTGTTGTGCACGGACGGCAGCATGTCGGCGGTGCGGAACATCGCCACCGAATCAGCATCCACCGGGAAGCTCTGGCGCTGCGCGGTACCCGGTGGCTTGCTGTCGCCGCCGTACATCGTCACCGCATCGGGGCTGCCGTCCTGGTGGCGATGATCGTGCTTCAGGCGCAGGCCGGTCTCGGTGCGGCTGATCACCCAGGTACGTGAGTGATCGTCGCCGACATGGAACGGAATGCGCAGCCCGTGTGCAGGGTCGTCGCACCCGCGCACATGCATCACCAAGCGCTTGCCGTCGAACGGATCAGGTGCGTCGGTGCGCGGCTCGTTGGCAATCACCTTGCCTTCGTACGCCTTGCCGCAATGGGCCGCCACTGCGGCAAGGAACGCGTCAGCCGGTGCATTGGCCACGTCGTGAGCCACGCTGTCCTGCCGCCCACCGCAGGCGGCAAGCAACAACGCAATGGCGAGCGGTGCAACAACGTTGGGAACATTCATCGCCCTACCCTAGCCTGCATGCACAGGCAGTGCAAACGCATCGGCGTGGCTGCCACCGGGGCTTCATCGTGGCTGTGCTACGGTAGATCAGGTGTTGTTTATTGCCTTCCCACCCAGGCCGCGCGCATGTTGCGGCTGACCGCCCTGCTCACCGGTGTCGCGCTGCTGCTCACCGGCAGCGGACTTCTGGGCACCTTGCTGGCGGTGCGCGGCGGCCAGGCCGGCTTCGGTGCCGGCACGCTGGGGCTGGTGATGTCCGGCTATTTCGCCGGCTTCTTCATCGGCACCTTTTTCGCGCCCTCGCTGATCGGCCGCATCGGGCATATCCGTGCATTCGCCTTCTTCGCCGCGCTCGCGGCGATCGCCGTACTGCTGCATCCGCTGTGGCTGCACCCCGTCGCCTGGGGCGTGCTGCGCATCGCCACCGGCATCGCGCTGGTCGGGCTGTATACGGTGATCGAGAGCTGGCTCAACGCCGAGCCCGATCCTGCCCGGCGCAGCCGCGCGTTCTCGCTGTACATGGTGGTCAATCTTTCTGCGCTGGCGCTGGGCCAGGTGCTGCTGATGCTGGGCGATGCCAGTGCGATGGCGATGTTCATGCTGACCGCGATCCTGATCTGCGCGGCAGTGTTGCCGGTCACCGCCACCCGCCTGCGCCAACCGGACGTGCCGGTCGTGTCGCGGCTCACCCTGAGCCGGCTGTATGCGATGGCGCCGGTGGCCACCGTGGCCGCGGGCCTGTCGGGGCTGGCGATGGGCGCCTTCTGGGGCCTGCTGCCGGTGTATGCCGGCGCGGTGGGCCTGGATGGCAATGGCGTGGCGCTGTTCATGCTGACCGCCATCCTCGGCGGTGCGCTGCTGCAGTGGCCGCTGGGCCATATCAGCAACGGCCACGACCGCCGCAGTGGGCTGGTCGCGCTGAGCCTGGCCGCCGCCGGCATCGCGGTGGTGGCATCGCTGCCGATGATCCAGCTGCAGACCCACCTGCTGTTCGGGTTGTTCTTCTGCTACGGCGGGCTGGCCTTCGCGCTGTATCCGTTCGCCGTGGCCCACATGCTCGACTACCTGCCGCGCCAACACCTGCTGTCGGGCTGTTCCAGCCTGCTGCTGGTGCACGGCGTGGGCGCGGCGCTGGGTCCGGCGCTGGCCGGCGCGGCCATGCAGCGCTTCGGCCCTGCCGCGCTGCCTTTGTACTTCGCCGTTGTGCTGATGCTGCTGGCGCTGTTTACCGGCGCGCGCCTGCTGCGGTTCCAGCGGGTGCGCACGCATCCGGTCGGGTTCCGGCTGATGCTGCGCACCACGCCGTCGGCGCTGGAGCTGATGCCCGAAACCGACCTCGAGGCGCCGCCGGATACCCCCCATTCCACCCGTTCCGATAAGGAAGCCCATTGACTGTATCGACACCCGCCCTTTCCACTCCGACCCGTACATCGCCGGCCACGCCGGCTCCGCAACTGATTCTGGCCACCGATCTGGATGGCACCTTCCTCGCCGGCGATGCCGCCGCGCGCCACCGGCTGTACCGGCTGGTTGACCAGCACCCGGGCATCGCCCTGATCTTCATCACCGGCCGCGGCCTGGAAGCGGTGATGCCGCTGCTTTCCGACCCGGCCATTCCGCGCCCGGACTACGTGGTCTGCGATGTCGGCGCGACCGTGGTGGATGGCCAGACGCTGCAGCCCCTGCAACCGCTGCAATCGATGATCGATGCGCACTGGCCCGGCGAACACGTGGTGGCCGCGGCGATGCGCCCGTTCACCGCGCTGCAGCGCCAGGACGTGCCGCAGGAACGGCGCTGCTCGTATTTCTGCGATCCCCAGACGCTGGCGCCGCTGCGCGCGCAGATCCAGGCTGCCGCCCAGGCGCTGGGCTGCGACGTGCTGTATTCGGCAGACCGCTACCTGGACATCCTGCCGCCGGACACCGACAAGGGCCGCACCCTGGCCGCGCTTGCGCGCCTGCTCGACCTGCCGCGCGAGCGCATCCTGGTGGCCGGCGACACCCTCAATGACCTGTCGATGTACACCGCCGGCTTCCGCGGCGTGTGCGTGGGCGATTCCGAGCCGGCGCTGACCGAAGCGACCGCCACGCTGGCCAACACGTTCCATGCGCAGGCACCGGGGTGCGGCGGCATCCTGGAGGCGATCGAGCACTTCGCACTGCTCGCCGACGATGACCGCTACCTGTACCCACCCAAGCAGGCCCGCGCCGCCGGCGCCGACCTGGTGATGGTCTACCACCGCCTGCCCTTCGACGAAGTGATGGAGAACGGCGTGCTGGTGCAGCGCCCACCGCGCTCGCCCAACGGCATCATTCCCTCGCTGCTGAGCTTCTTCGAAGGTGGCCAGAAGGGTTCGTGGGTGGCATGGGGCATCGACGACCCCAAGCGTGGGCCGTTCCAGACCCACCTGGCAGTGGACGCCGAGCGCTACCCCACCCTTACCGCTGCGCGGGTGCCGCTGAGCCGGCAGGAAGTGGACATCTTCTACAAGCGCTTCTCCAAGGAAGCGTTCTGGCCGATGCTGCATGTGTTCTGGGAACGCGCGAAGTTCCGCGAGGACGACTGGCAGGTGTTCCTGACGGTCAACCGCAAGTTCGCCGAGGCCACCGCCGCCGAAGCCGCGCACGGGGCGACGGTGTGGATCCATGATTACAACCTGTGGATGGTGCCGGCCACGCTGCGCGAACTGCGCCCGGACCTGAAGATCGCCTTTTTCCACCACACCTACTTCCCGTCGGCGGACGTGTTCAATGTGGTGCCGTGGCGGCGCGAGATCATCGGCAGCCTGCTGTCGTGCGACTACATCGGCTTCCATATTCCGCGCCAGGTGGAGAACTTCGTGGACGTGGTGCGCGGCGCCGTGCCGGCCGAGCGCCTGGCGTGGGAAAGCTGTGCCCCGCGCTTCCTCACCTATGGCTGCGCGGTGGGGCTGGACACCATGACCACGCGCCTGCGCGTGGGCGACCGCGAGATCGCCCTGGGCGCGCACCCGGTGGGCACCGACCTGCGCCGCATCCATAACGTGCTGGCACGCAGCGACGTGCGCAATGACATCTTCAAGCTGCGCCGCGAGATCGGCGCGCGCAAGCTGGTGCTGTCGGTGGAACGGCTGGACTACACCAAGGGCACGCTGGCCAAGCTGGAGGCCTTCGAACGCCTGCTGGAACAGCATCCCGACCGCCAGGGCAAGGTGACCCTGCTGATGGTGTGCGTGCCGGCCGCGCGCGAGATGACCGTGTACCGCACGCTGCAGAACCAGATCGAGCAGGCGGTGGGCCGCATCAACGGCCGCTTCTCGCGGCTGGACTGGACGCCGGTGCGGTTCTTCGCACAGGCACTGCCGTTCGAGGAGGTGGTGGCGCACTACGCGGCGGCGCAGGTGATGTGGATCACCCCGTTGCGCGACGGCCTGAACCTGGTGGCCAAGGAGTTCGTGGCCACCCACGGCATCGAAGGCAGCAGCGGCGTACTGGTGCTCAGCGAGTTCGCCGGTGCGGCAGCGGAGTTGAAGGGCGCGGTGCTGACCAACCCGCACGATCCGGCGGACCTGACTGCCGGGCTGCTGCAGGCGTTGTCGATGCCGGAGGAAGAAGCCACCGGGCGCATGCGGCAGCTGTTTGGGAGCGTGGAGTATTACGACGTGGACCGCTGGGGACGCGAGTTCCTGGAGGCGGTGCGCGGCTGACGTAGCGCCGGGCTCTGCCCGGCTGCCATTGGATCGGGCATGGCGTGGAGCCGACCCACGGTCGGCTCTACCGTGGGGATGCAGCCGACCAACGGTCGGCTCTACCGCGGGGTGAGGTTACGCTGCGCGGATGTGCTGCTCGGCGATGACCGCCACCTGGCGCAGCACATCGTTGCGAGCGGCATCATCCACGCGGGCGCCCTGCAGGTAGCTGGTCAGTACCCACGGCGCGCCGCCGGCCAGTGGCCACAGGATGGCGATGTCGTTGGTGGTGTCTTCGCCGTTGCTGCCGGTTTTGTCACCCACCCGCCACGCCTTGGACAGCCCGGCACGGAGGCGTGCATCGCCGGTTTCGTTGTCGATCAGCCAGTCGGCCAGTTGCTGGCGCGACGCCGGCTGCAGCACCTCGCCCAGCACCAGCCGCTGCAGGCTGGCGGCCATCGCCGCCGGGCTGGTGGTATCGCGCGGGTCGCCGGCGGCGAACCGGTTCATGTCCGGCTCGTAACGGTCGTTGCGGGTCACGGCATCGCCGCTGGCCCGTAGGAACGCGGTCACGCCGGCCGGGCCACCCACGACGCGCAGGAGCAGGTTGGCGGCCGGGTTGTCGCTGGTGACCAGGGTGGCCCGGCACAGGTCACGCACGGTGACGTCCTTGCCCACGTGGCGCGCGGTCACGGGTGCATGCGAGAGCAGGTCCTGCGTGGTTATCGCCAGGCGCCGGTCCAGCGAGAGTTTTCCCTGGTCCGCCAACTGCAGCACGGTCGCGCACAACGCGAACTTGAAGGTGCTGCACATCGGGAAGCGCTCGTCCTGGCGATGGCCGAAACGCTGGCCGCTGCCGGTGTGCAGCAGCGTGACGCCCAGGCGGCCGCCACTGGCCGCTTCAAGCTGAGCAAAGTCGCGGGCCGTCGGCCGGGGCGTGGCCGCCACGTCGGGGGTGTTTGCAAACGCGCTGGCGGCGATCGCCGAGACGGCGGCAGCGCCGGTCCATTGCAGGAAATGACGTCGATCGAGCATGCGGATCCTCCGTGGCAAAGGCAGAGTATTGCCAGCGCCCCGGCCGGCTCACCAGCAACCATTTTCAGCGGAAACCATAACGTGACCTAATGTGTGTCAGATGCGACAAAAAGCGACGTCACTGAAAAACCAGATGGATCTTCATGCAACGCGGCACACTCGCCATAGGAATGCGATGATTCCATCACTCCAGCTCACGGCTCCCCCGCATGCTCCGCCCCCAGTTGCCGCTCAATGCCCTGCGCGCCTTTGAGGCCGCCGCCCGCCACCAGAACTTCACCCGGGCCGCGCTGGAGCTGTGCGTCAGCCAGGCCGCACTCAGCCACCAGATCCGGGCGCTGGAAGACCGGCTCGGGGTGTCGCTGTTCAACCGCCTGCCGCGTGGGGTGGCGCTTACCGATGAGGGCGCGCGGCTGTATCCCGTACTCAACGAGGCCTTCGACCGCATCGCGGTGAGCCTGGACCGGTTCGTCGGGGGACATTTCCGCGACGTGCTCGGGGTGGGCGTGGTGGGCACGTTCGCCACCGGCTGGCTGCTGCCGCGGCTGGCCGATTTTTCCGCGCGCCATGCCGATATCGAGCTGCGCGTGCAGACCCACAACAACCGCATCGACCTGGCCGGCGAAGGCCTGGACCTGGCGATCCGGTTCGGCGATGGCGACTGGCAGGGCCAGGTGAGCACGCCGGTGCTGGATGCCCCGTTCGCCCCGCTGTGCGCGCCCGCGCTGGCGCGCGCACTGCGCGACCCGCGCGACCTGGCCAACGTGGCGTTGCTGCGTTCGTACCGCAGTGACGAATGGCCGCGCTGGCTGCAGGCGGCCGGGGTGGCGGAGCTGGAAGCGCGCGGCCCGGTGTTCGATTCGTCGCTGACGCTGGCCAGTGCAGCCGCCGCCGGTGCGGGCGTGGCGCTGCTGCCGTTGAAGATGTTCGAGCAGGACCTGGCGCAGGGACGGCTGGTGCAGCCGTTCGCAAAAACTCTGGACCTGGGGCGGTATTGGTTGACGCGCCTGCGCTCGCGCGCCGAAAGCGATGCGGCGCGGCGATTCCGGGAATGGTTGGAGGCGCAGGACGGCGCGGCATGAATCCGGCCCCCGTAGCGCCGGGCTCTGCCCGGCTTGTCTAACGGAGGGGCACACCCACCGGCACCGCGTTTGTGCGTCGCGGTGAGGCAGCCGGGCAGAGCCCGGCGCTACGCGGCCTGGCTGACGGAGCGGCACATCCAGCGGCGCCGCGTTTGTGTGTCCCGGGGAAGCAGCCGGGCAGAGCCCGGCGCTACGGCTTGGCTAACGGAGGGGCACGCCCACCGGCACCGCGTTTGTGCGTCGCGGTGAGGCAGCCGGGCAGAGCCCGGCGCTACGGCTTGTCTGACGGAGGGGCACACCCACCGGCGCCGCGTTTGTGCGTGCTGGGGAAGCAGCCGGGCAGAGCCCGGCGCTACGCGCTTGCCCGCCGGCACCGCTTGCCCGGTAGATGCCGACCGTTGGTCGGCATGCCGCTTACGCGTCCAGCAGTTCCATCCAGGTCTGCTCGGCCTTGCTGAGCAGCGTGGCGGTGGCTTCGCGGTCGCGACCGAGCACGGCCATGCGGGTGCTGTCGGCGTAGTTGGACGGATCGGCCAGCTGCCGGTCCAGGTCGGCCAGCAGCGCTTCCAGTTCGCCCACCTTGGCTTCAGCGGCGGCCAGCTTGTGCGGGTTGACCGGCTTCTTCGGCGGCAGCGGCGGGGTCGGCGGCACCGGTTCCGGCGCGGCGGCGGCCATCTTCTGCTTGGTGCCCTGCGCGGCGGGACGCGAGCGCAGCCACGCCGCGTACGCGTCCAGGTCGCCATCAAACGGCTCCACCACGCCATCGGCCACGCGCCAGAAGGTATCGCAGACCAGGCCGATCAGGTGGCGGTCATGGGACACCATCACGATCGCGCCCTCGAAGTCGGCCAGCGCCTCGGCCAGCGCTTCGCGCATTTCCAGGTCAAGGTGGTTGGTCGGTTCGTCGAGCAGCAGCACGTTGGGCTGCTGGAAGGCGATCAGGGCCAGTGCCAGACGCGCGCGCTCGCCACCGGAGAAACCATCCACCGGTTCGAAGGCACGATCGCCGGCGAAGTTCCACTTGCCGAGGAAGTCGCGGAACACCTGGTTGGGCGCATCGCGGTCCAGATCGCGGAAGTGCTCCATCGGCGACTGCCCTTCATGCAGCGACTCCACCGTGTGCTGGGCGAAGTAGCCGATGCGCAGGTCCGGGTGCGCGGCGCGCTCACCGGTCAGCGGGGCCAGCTCGCCCACCAGGGTCTTCACCAGCGTGGTCTTGCCCGCGCCGTTGGGACCCAGCAGGCCGATGCGCTGGCCGGCTTCCAGGCCGAAGCCTACGTTGTGCAGGATCACCGAATCGGCGCCGTACCCGGCGTCGACATGGTTGAGCCGGATCAGCGAGAACGGCAGCTTGGCCGGCGGCGAGAACTCGATGCGGAACTCGCGCTCGGCACGCACCGCCTCGGTGCCGGCCAGCTTGGCCAGGCGCTTCATGCGGCTCTGCGCCTGGGCGGCCTTGCTGGCCTGCGCCTTGAAGCGGTCGATGAAGCTCTGCAGGTGCGCGCGCTCGGCCTGTTCCTTCTCGTGCGCGATCTGCTGCTGGCGCAGCTGCTCGGCACGCTGGCGCTCGAAATCGGTGTAGCCGCCCGGGTACAGCTTGGCGCCACCGCCATGCAGGTGCAGGGTGTGGGTGGCCACGTTGTCCAGGAACTCGCGGTCATGCGAGATCAGCAGCAGCGTGCCCGGATACTTCAGCAGCCACTGTTCCAGCCAGAACACCGCGTCCAGATCCAGGTGGTTGGTCGGTTCGTCGAGCAGCAGCAGGTCGCTGGGCATCATCAGCGCGCGCGCCAGGTTCAGGCGCACGCGCCAGCCGCCGGAGAACGAGGACACCGCCCGCGAGTGGGTCTCGGCCGGGAAGCCCAGGCCGTGCAGCAGCTTGCCTGCACGGGCCTCGGCGTCGTACGCGCCGATCTCGGCCATCTTCTGGTGCGCGGTGGCCACCGCCTCCCAGTCTTCGCGCGCGGCGGCGTCGGCCTCTTCGCGCATGACCGCGGCCACCTCGGTGTCGCCCTCCAGCACGAACTGCAGCGCCGGGTCGGGCAGCGAGGGGGTTTCCTGGGCCACGCTGGCAATGCGGACCTTGCCGGGCAGGTCGACATCGCCCTTGTCCGCCTCCAGCTCGCCCTTGACGGCGGCAAACAGGCTGGACTTGCCGGCACCGTTGCGGCCCACCACGCCAACGCGGTACCCCGCGTGCAGGGTCAGGTCGACATTGGACAACAGCAGCCGCTCGCCACGGCGCAAGGCGAAGTTACGAAGGGAAATCATCTTGGGGGGTCCATATAACGGAATGGAATGTGCTGGTGAGCACCCTTCCTGCGACGTAATTCTAACGTTAACGAATACTTGACGGGCCCCGGGATGCGCAGCAGGCCTCGTTCCTCTCTCCCACGACCCTGCCTGCGCTTCCCCGGGACCCTGATGTCGGGCCCGCCAGTTCACGTAAATGGTTGCTTCTGCAACGTTTTTTGTCGACATGGCGGTTATTTGACAAGCGATGAATATCCCGTTAATTCATTTATTGCGCACCGCAACACCCGCCTTCGCCGACCCGCTTCATGCCGTCGAGATGTCGTTCCGGTGCCGCATCGTCCCTACCGGAGCCACGCCCAGATGAACCGCAAGACCAGTACGCTCGCCGCCGCCGTAGCTGTCGTGCTCGGTGCCTCCAGCTTCGCCGCCAGCGCCCAGGACACCCCTGCGCGCACCGCCGCCAACACGCTGGACACCATCATCGTCACCGGCACCCGGGTCGCCGACCGCACCGTGGCCGAATCGCAGTCGCCAATCGACATCATCACCCCCGAAGCGCTGCAGTCCACCGGTACCACCGAGCTGGCCACCGCGCTGTCGCGCGCCCTGCCCTCGCTGAACTTCCCGCGCCCGGCCCTCACCGACGGCACCAGCGGCATCCGCCCGGCGCAGCTGCGCGGGCTGTCGCCGGACCAGGTACTGGTGCTGGTCAACGGCAAGCGCCGGCATACCTCGGCGCAGATCAACGTCAACGGCAGCATCGGCCGCGGCTCGTCGGCGGTGGACATCAACGCGATCCCGATCTCGGCGATCGAGCGGGTGGAAGTGCTGCGTGATGGCGCCTCGGCCCAGTACGGCTCGGACGCGATCGCCGGCGTGGTCAACATCGTGCTGAAGGGGTCGTCCGCCGGCGGCAGCCTGGCCGTGGACGCGGGCCAGTACTCGGCCGGCGACGGCAACAAGTACCAGCTCTCCGGCGATGCCGGGATCGGCTTTGCCGACGGTCGCGGCAGTGTGCACGTGGCCGGGCAGATCCTGCAGCAGGACGAGAGCAACCGTGCCGGCCCGTACCAGGGCACCACGCCCAACACCGGCAATTTCCCCGACATCGGCCAGACCACCTTCGTGGTCGGCGACCCGCGGGTGGACGCCACCGCCGCCTCGGTCAACGCCAGCTTCCAGTTCAGCGACCATGTGTCGGCCTACGCCACGGCGATGGCCAGCAACCGCGACATCACCTCGTTCGCGTTCTACCGCTCGCGCACCAACAGCGGCCAGGGCCCGTTGCTGGCGCAGACCTACCCGGACGGCTTCGTGCCGCAGATCAACCAGTACTCCAAGGACCGCTCGCTGGTGGCCGGGGTCAAGGGCAACACCGACAGCGGCTGGACCTGGGACGTGAGCGCCAACCACGGCGAGAACACCATCGATTTCCACACCCGCAACAGCATCAACTACAGCCTCGGCCTGACCAGCCCGCGTTCGTTCTACGACGGTGCGCTGAAGTACACCCAGGACATCTTCAACGCCGACCTGACCAAGTCGCTGGACTGGGGCCTGGCCTACCCGGTCACGCTGTCCTTCGGCGGCGAGTACCGCCGCGAGAACTGGGAGCAGTCCGCCGGTGAAGCGAACGCTTACTTTGGCAGCGGCGCGCAGGGCTTCGGCGGCTTCACCCCGCTCAACGCGGTGGACGCCGACCGCCACAACTACGCGGTGTATGCCGGGCTGGAAGCCGACCTCACCGACAAGTTCTCGGCCGGCGTGACCGGACGCTACGAAGACTACTCGGACTTCGGCGACAAGTTCTCCGGCAAGCTGTCGGCACGCTATGCGTTCACCGACAAGGTCGCGCTGCGCGCCACCGCCTCGTCCGGCTTCCGCGCCCCGTCCCTGGCCCAGCAGAGCTACCAGGCGGTCACCAGCACGATCATCAACGGTGCCTTCGTCGAGCGCGGCACCTTCCCCACCACCAGTGCCGCGGCACAGGCGCTGGGCGCCAGCCCGCTGAAGGCCGAAAGCTCCACCTCCTACAGCCTGGGCCTGGTGCTGCAGCCGATCGATCGCCTGTACCTGACGGTGGATGCGTACCAGATCGACATCGACGACCGCATCGTGTTGTCCACCAACATCACCACCAATGCCGCCGCCAATTCGCTGCTGGCCGGCCTGGGGCTGCCCGGGGTCACCGCGTTCTCCTACTTCACCAACGGCGTGGACACGCGCACCCGCGGCATCGATGCCGTGTCCAGCTATTCGATCCCGTTCAGCGCCAGCACGCTGGAACTGACCGCGGCCTACAGCTACAACGACACCGAGGTGAAGAAGTTCATCGCCTCGCCGCCGGTGTTCGGCACGCTGGGCATCACCCAGTCGCTGATCGGCCGCGACGAAATCGGCCGCATCGAAGACAGCTACCCGCGCAACAAGACCATCCTCAGCGGTACCTGGCGCAGCGATCATTGGGACCTGAACCTGGCCGCCACGCGCTACGGCAGCTTCACCGTGCGCAACTCGGCCACTGCCCTGCGCGACCAGACCTACGACGGCTCGTGGGTGCTGGATGCGTCGGTGAGCTATAAGCCCAGCGAGAACTGGGCCCTCACCCTGGGCGCGGACAACCTGCTGGACGAATACCCCGACCGCACCGTGGACCTGCAGAACTCCACCTGGGGCATGCTGCCGTACAGCAACTACTCGCCGTACGGCTTCAACGGCGCCTACGTGTACGGTCGCATCACCTACAAGTGGTAATAGGGCATCGCGTGGTTGCCGGCCGCTGGCCGGCAACACCGGTTTTCCCATGCCCCGGTCCCCCGGGGCATGTGCGTTTTGGCCTCGCACCAGCGCGATTCCGCGCATTCATGCCTGTCATGCGCGCCTGTCCCGGACAGCACATCACCTGACCACGGGGACATACCAGCAATGCAGCACGCGATGTTTGCCCGGATCGGCCGCATCGGTGAAAATCGGGACATCCCCTATTTCTGCGAGCCCCGATGCACCATGACACCGACCTGATCAACATCGTTGCCGTTGGCCTTGGGCTCGCCTTCATTCTCGGCGCGCTGGCCAACAAGCTGCGTTTGTCTCCCTTGGTCGGTTATCTGGTTGCGGGCATCTGCGTAGGACCGTTCACCCCCGGCTTCGTCGCCGACCAGGCCCTGGCCAACCAGTTGGCCGAAATCGGCGTGATGCTGCTGATGTTCGGGGTGGGCCTGCATTTCTCGCTGAAAGACCTGATGGCGGTGAAGGCGATCGCCATTCCCGGCGCGATCGGGCAGATCCTGGTGGCTACCCTGCTGGGCTGGGGCCTGGCGGCGCTGATGGGCTGGCCGGTCATCCACGGCGTGGTGTTCGGCTTCGCGTTGGCCACCGCCAGTACCGTGGTGCTGCTGCGCGCGATGGAAGAGCGCCGCCTGCTGGAAACCCAGCGCGGCAAGATCGCGGTGGGCTGGCTGATCGTCGAGGACCTCGCCTGCGTCCTGGCACTGGTGATGATGCCGGTCCTGGCCGGTGTATTCGGGCCGGACTCGGCCAATGAAACCCACACCCTCGGCAGCGTGCTGGCCAGCATCGGCTGGACGTTCGTGCAGCTGGGGCTGTTCGTGGCGGTGATGCTGGTGGTCGGTCGCCGGGTCATTCCGTGGATCCTGGAGCGTATCGCCAGCACCGGCTCGCGCGAGCTGTTCACCCTGGCGGTGCTGGCCATCGCGCTGGGCGTGGCGTTCGGCTCGGCAATGCTGTTCGGCGTGTCCTTCGCGCTGGGCGCGTTCTTCGCCGGCATGCTGCTCAACGAATCGGAGTTGAGCCACAAGGCCGCCAACGATTCGCTGCCGCTGCGCGATGCGTTCGCAGTGCTGTTCTTCGTCTCGGTGGGCATGCTGTTCAACCCGGCCATCCTGATCGAGCATCCTTGGCAGGTGCTGGCCACCGCGGCGATCATCATGTTCGGCAAGTCCGCCGCCGCGTTCGTGATCGTGCGCGCCTTCGGCCACCCCACCGGCACCGCGCTGACCATCTCGGCCAGCCTGGCGCAGATCGGTGAGTTCGCCTTCATCATCGCCGGCCTCGGCGTGACGCTGAAGATTCTGCCGCCCACCGGGCAAGCCCTGGTGCTGGCCGGCGCGCTGATCTCGATCATGCTCAACCCGGTGGTGTTCGGCCTGCTTGATCGCTGGCTGCTCAAGCACCAGGAAACCACCCCGACGGCGGTGGAAACCGACCTGCCGCCCGGCCCGTCGCTGGACCTGCACGACCATGCCATCGTGATCGGCTACGGCCGCGTCGGCAGCGCGCTGGCGCAGGTGCTGCGCGACCGCGGCGTGCCGGTGCTGGTGATCGACGACAACAAGGACCACGTGGCCGAAGCGCACGCGGCTGGCCTGCCCGGCATCCGCGGCAGCGCCGCCTCGGACAAGGTACTGGCCGAGGCCCACCCCGAGCGCGCGAAGATCGCGGTGCTGGCCATCCCGCAGCCGCTGGAGGCCGGCGAAACCCTGGCCAAGCTGCGCGCGCTCAACCCGGGCCTGACCCTGCTGGCGCGCGCGCACAGCGATGCCGAAGTGAAGCACCTGCTGGAGCACGGCGCCGACGGCACGGTGATGGCCGAGCGCGAGCTGGCCTATTCGCTGGCCGAAATGGTCATGGCCACCCCGCCGTACCGCACCATGGGCAAGCACAGCATCCCGGTGGTGTAACGCCCCGCCATGCGGGTTCAGGCATCGCGTGCAGCCACCCATGGGGTGGCTCTACCCCCGGCGCGCCGATGCAGCATGCACCGCCGCGTCGATACGCCACACATCGCCGCATTGACGTATCACCGGATACGGTCGCGCCGATGCGCCGGTGCGCCACGCATCGCCACGTCGATCCACCACACACCGCCGCATTGACGTATCACCGGATACCGCCGCGCCGATGCGCCCGTGCGCCACGCATGGCCACGTCGATGCACCACACACCGGCGCATTGACGTATCACCGGATACGGTCGCGCCGATGCGCCGGTGCGCCACGCATGGCCACGTCGATCCACCACACACCGCCGCATTGACGTATCACCGGATACCGCCGCGTCGATGCGCCGGTGCGCCACGCATCGCCGCGTCGATGCACCACACACCGGCGCATTGACGCATCACATGCGGGTTCCGGCATCCCGTGCAGCCACCCATGGGGTGGCTCTACCTCCGGTACGTCTTTGCAGCAGGCATCGCCGCGTCGATGCACAACATACCGCCGCAGTGACGCATCACCGGTAGAGCCACCCCATGGGTGGCTGCGTTTCATCCCGGTCCCACGTACCGCCCTTGTGTGCGGTCAGCGCAGCGGCACGCAGATGTCGGCGCGCAGGATGGCCTCGGGCACGTTCTCAGGATCGTCCAGGTAGTGGTAGTACAGCGGCGCGTCGCGCAGTGCGTGGCCGCTGTCGGGCAGCCAGTGGCGCAGCAGTGCGTCGGTGGCCGCTTCCAACCCGGCATAGGGGCCCACATGGCGCAGCACGGCATACGCACCACCGCCCAGGGTCAGCGCGCGCAAGGGCGCCGGGATGTCGGCCAGGGCGCGGCCAAAGCCCATGCCGCACTCGAACTCGCACGCGTTGGCCGGCACATCGCGATGGTCGTTCAGCGCGATGCCCACCAGCGCCTGCAGATGGTCGGCCAGGCCCTGTTCCGCGGCCCAGGCATACACCCGCCCGAAGGCCTGGTCGAGGTCGTCGAAGGCACCCCGCGTGCGCAAAACCACAACGTCGAACGGCGCCAGCGCGGTCACCTGCACCTGCAGCGGCGTACTGTCGTCGGCACCGTCACCGGCCGGCAACGACAACCGTTGCTGCCACTGCGCCCGCAGCGCCGCATCGTCGCGCAGCGCGCTGGGCGTGGCATTGAGCGCCTGCCGACACGCGCGCGCCAACGCCTGCGGGCTTTCAAAGCCCACCGCCAGCGCAACCTCGGTTACCCGGCTGTCGGCGTGGGCCAGCAGTTGCAGCGCGCGCAGCAGGCGCAAGCGGGCCACGGTGCGCCCCGGGGTTTCGCCGGTCAGCGCGCGGTACAGGCGATGGAAATGGAAGGGCGACTGGTGCGCGATGGCGGCCAGCGCATCCAGGTCGGGCAAGGGCTCGCCGCTACGCAGGCACTGCTGCAGGTGGGCAATCACACGGTCGATGCCGTGGTGTTGGCGTAGCTGGGCAATGCGGCTCATGACGGGCTCCGTGTCGGGGTGACGTCCAGCATGCGTCGGTGCCCGCCACGGCGCGTGGCCGATCTTGCGCAGTTGGAGGGCCGTCACCCGGATGGTAGCGCCCCTCCAGGCAGAACGTGGTTCTGCCGGAACAACCCCACGACGACCGGCCCGCACCGGTCGCCGTGGGCCCCACCTCTACGCCTTCGCCAACGCCTGCTGCAGGTCGGCAAGCAGGTCGTCGATATGTTCGATGCCGATCGACAGCCGCACGGTGTCCTCGCTGACCCCGGCCTTCGCCAGCTCGGCCGCATCCAGCTGTCGATGGGTGGTCGAGGCCGGATGGGTGGCCAGTGACTTCGCATCGCCCAGGTTCACCAGCCGGGTGAACAGCTGCAACGCATCCAGGAAGCGCGCGCCAGCCGCACGACCGCCGGGCAGGCCGAAGGTGAGCACACCCGAGCCGTGGCCACGCAGGTACTTCTGCACCAGCGCATGCTCGGGATGGTCCGGCAGCGCGGCATAGTTCACCCAGTCGACCTTGGCGTGGTCGCGCAGGAACGTGGCCACCGCCAGTGCGTTGGCGTTGATCCGGTCCAGGCGCAGCGCCAGGGTCTCGATGCCCTGCAGGATCAGGAAGGAATTGAACGGCGAAATTGCCGCGCCGGTATTGCGCAATGGCACCACGCGCGCGCGGCCGATGTAGGCCGCTGGTCCCAGGGCGTCGGTATAGACCACCCCGTGGTAGCTCACGTCCGGCTCGTTCAAGCGCCGGAAGCGCTGCTTGTGCTCGGCCCACGGGAAGCGGCCCGAATCGACGATGGCGCCGCCCAGGCTGGTGCCGTGGCCACCCAGGTACTTGGTCAGCGAATGCACCACGATGTCCGCGCCGAAATCGAACGAGCGCTGCAGGTACGGGGTGGCCACGGTGTTGTCCACGATCACCGGCACGCCGTGCGCGTGGGCGATCTTCGCCACCGCTTCGATATCGGTGATGTTGCCGCGCGGGTTGCCGATCGACTCGACGAAGACGGCCTTGGTACGGTCGTCGATCAGCGCCGCGAACGCGTCAGGGTCGTTGTAGTCGGCAAACCGGGTCTGGATGCCGAACTGCGGCAGCGTGTGCGCGAACAGATTGTAGGTGCCGCCATACAGCGCACTGGAGGAGACGATGTTGTCGCCGGCCTCGGCGATGGTCTGGATGGCGTAGGTAATGGCCGCCTGCCCGGAGGCCAGCGCCAGCGCGCCGATTCCCCCCTCGAGCGCGGCAATGCGCCGCTCCAGCACGTCGGTGGTGGGGTTCATGATGCGGGTGTAGATGTTGCCCGGCACCTTCAGGTCGAACAGGTCCGCGCCATGCTGGGTGTCGTCGAAGGCGTAGGCCACGGTCTGGTAGATCGGCACCGCCACCGCGCGCGTGGTGGGGTCGGGTTTGTAGCCGCCGTGCACGGCAATGGTTTCCGCACGCCACTGCGGCGGCGTTGGGGCCTGCTCGGGACTGCCGTGCTCTGACATCGCGCCTCCTCCGGTTGAACGCCGACGATACCCGAGCAGCGCGCGTCTGCACGCGCCCGCTCATGCCCATTGCGCATGGGCTTAGAGGCGGTCGTGATCTGCATCGATGCCGCCACCGCACGCCTGCGCATGGTAACCGTTGCCCGAGGTTCAGCGATCAGGGGCAGGCCATTGCTAGGCTGCGCCGCCCAAGGGCGACACCCGCCGCCCATTACCGGCAAGGAACCCCGGACGATGTCCGCAGTGCAATGGATGCCCGACAGCCTGCCGCCCACGGTGCCGCAGGTTCTGCTGGTGGAAGACGACCGTCGCCTTGGCGAGCTGGTGCAGCGTTACCTGGGCGAGCATGGATTCGCGGTGGTGCCGGTGCATCGTGGTGATCTGGCCGTGGAGGCCTGCCACCGGTTGTCGCCGCAGGTGGTGGTGCTGGACCTGATGCTGCCCGGCATGGGCGGGATCGAAGTGTGCCGCCAGATCCGCGCGTTTTCCGATGTGCCGATCCTGATCCTGACCGCCTGCGAAGACGACGTGGACCAGGTGCTGGGGCTGGAATCGGGCGCGGACGACTATGTGCTCAAGCCGGTCGAGCCGCGCCTGCTGCTGGCCCGCCTGCGCGCACTGCTGCGCCGCCAGCAGCCCGGCGGCGCCACCCGCAGCAAGGCCAGCTTCGGCAGCCTGTGCATCGACCGCGCGCAGCGCGAAGTCACCCACGCCCAACAGCGCATCGACCTGAGCACCACCGAGTTCGAGATTCTGTGGGTGCTGGCCAGCCAGCCCGGGCAGATCCTGTCGCGCGACCAGATCCTGCTGGCAGTACGCGGCATCGGCTTCGATGGGCTGGACCGCAGCGTGGACGTCTGCATCGGCAAGCTGCGCCGCAAGCTCGGTGACGACCCACGCGAGCCGCGCCGGATCAAGACCATCTGGGGGCGCGGCTACCAGTTCAGCCCGGCCGGATGGTAAGCCGATGATCCGCCTGTTCCTGCGGCTGTGGCTGATCACCGGGGCCTGCTTCGTGCTGTCGGTGCTTGCACTCAACATGCTCCTGGACCGGATCTACTCGCCGCTGGCCGAAGCGACCTTCGCGCAGCAGATGCGCGGCCAGGTCCATACCCTGCGGGAGGGCCTGGCCGGGCGCAGCGTGGAGGCGCAACACGCCCAACTGGCCCGCTGGCAACCACACTATGGGATCGACCTGGCCCTGCTTGACGCTGCTCCGCCCCTGGACGCGCAGGAGCAGGCGGCCGTGCGTGCGCAGGGCTTCGTGGTCCGCGACCGGTTCCAGACCGTGCTGCTGCCGATCGACGGCCCCCAGGGCCGCTGGCTGGGCCTGCACCTGCCCGGCGAGGTCACCATGACCCTGCACAGCACGGTGCTGGCCTACATTGGCATCCTGTCGCTACTGGGGGCCAGCATTTACCTGTGGGTGCGCCTGCTCTGGCGCGACCTGGACATCCTGCGCGGGCATGCCGACCGTATCGGGGCCGGCGAGCTGCATGCCCGCGCGCAGGTATCACCGCGCTCGCAGATCCGCGTAGTGGTGGAGCATTCCAACCGGATGGCCGCCAAGGTGGCCCAGCTGGTGCAGGGTCAGCGCGATCTTACGCACGCCATCTCGCACGAACTGCGCACGCCGGTCGCCCGCCTGGCCTTCGGGCTTGACCTGGTCGAGGAGGCCGGCGACGCGCAACGCCCGGCCCTGCTCGACGGCATGCGCAGCGACCTGGCCGAACTCAATCGCCTGGTGAGCGAACTGCTGGCCTATGAACGGCTGGAACACCGCGGCGATCATCGCCCGTGGCAGCAGGTGCATGCGCGCCCGTGGCTGGAACAGGCCTTGGCCGACCCGCAGCGCGAGGCCGACGCCACGGGCATTGCGCTCCACGTGGTCAGCTGCCGCCCCGACCAGGTGGGCATGGAGACGCGCCTGATGCAGCTGGCACTGAGCAACCTGGTGTGCAACGCGCTGCGCCACGCCCGTACCCGCGTGGAGGTCAGCCTGCTGGAAGGCGATGGCGGCTGGGCACTGCGCGTGGAGGACGACGGTGAAGGCATCGCCGAAGCCGACTGGCAACGCGTGCTGCAGCCCTTCACCCGCCTGGATGACAGCCGCAGCCGGGACACCGGCGGCTTCGGCCTGGGGCTGGCGATCGTGCGCCGTATCGCCGAACGCCACGGGGGCGAGGTGCGGGTTGCGCGGGCTTCGCTGGGCGGCGCGCGGCTGGACATCCGCTGGCCGATGCCGAAAGCCTGAACCGCGCCCTGCTCCGGTTACATCTGCTTACAACTCTCCTACAAATCGGGAAAGAACGGCCGCGCCGGCATCGCCAAGATGCCAGCCCTGCAGTCGCATCCGGACCGCGCTTGATCGCACCGGCCTCCCACTGCAGCGTCCATTCCCCTGCAGAGAGTAAGCATGAATTCCATTTGCCTGATCCTGGCCCTGGCGCCCGTAAGCCTGATGACCCTCACCTCGGCCAAGGCCGCCACCCCCACCCCGGACCGCTGGGGGTTCGAGGTGATGGCCGGTGCCGGCGTGGCGCCGCGCTACAGCGGCAGCGACGAATACATCGCCGTGCCGCAGCTTGGGTTTGAGGTCAGCGCGCCGGGTGGCTGGTTTCTCGGTAGCAGCGGGTTGGGCTGGGGCACCACGCTGGGCGAGCGCGGCAGCATCCGCGCCTACCTCGGCGGCAGCGGCAGCCGGCGCGACAAGGACGCGCTGCTGGGCGGCTCGGACTACCTTCGTGGCATGGGTGAGATCCATACACGGGCGCTGGCGGGCGTGGATGGCAGTCTCTCGATCGGGCCGACCCTGCTGAGTGCCAGCGTGCAGCACGCCCCCAGGGACAAGGATCGCGGTGACAACGGGCTGGCCACCCGGCAGGTCCAGCTGTCGCTGGAGGTGCCATTGTTCGATGTCGCCGGTGGCAGTCTCAGCGTTCGTGCCTCCACCGCATACGGTGACGCCGGCTATGTGCAGACATGGTACGGCGTGAGCGCGGCGCAGTCGGCACGTAGCGGCTTCGCCCGGTACACCCCCTCGGCCGGCCTGACCAGCGCCGGAGTCGGCCTGAAATGGGTGCGCCCGCTCTCGGTCAGCAGCAGCTGGTTCATTGGCGTGGAAGGCAACCGCCTGCTGGGCGATGCCGCCGACAGCCCGATCGTGCAGCGCAAGACCCAGCTGGGGGCGATGAGCGGCTACCAGTACCGCTGGTAAGCCGCGTCGGGCGTCGCCGACCACAAAAAAAAGGGTCCGGTGACGCGTGTCACCGGACCCTTGGGTGGCTGCGAGATACGGGCTCAGCCCTTGTTGAAGACCAGCTTGCCCTCGGCCGCATCGACCTGGATCACCTCGCCACTGACGAACGCGCCGGACAGGATCTTCTGCGCCAGCGGATTTTCCAGCTGCGACTGGATCGCACGCTTGAGCGGCCGCGCGCCGTAGACCGGATCGAAGCCGACGTTGCCCAGCAGCTGGAAAGCCGCGTCGCTGACCTCGATGCGCAGCCCGCGTTCGGCCAGGCGCTTTTCCAGGCCCTGCATCTGGATGCGGGCGATCTGCTTGATCTGCACCTTGTCCAGCGGATGGAACACCACGATGTCGTCCAGGCGGTTGATGAACTCCGGGCGGAAGTGCGCCTGCACCACGCCCATCACCGCGGCCTTCATCTGCGTGTAGGCCTCCGGCGTGTCGTCGCCACTCATGTCCTGGATCTGGTGCGAGCCCAGGTTGGAGGTCATCACGATGACCGTGTTGCGGAAGTCCACCGTGCGGCCCTGGCCGTCGGTGAGGCGGCCGTCGTCGAGCACCTGCAACAGGATGTTGAACACATCCGGGTGCGCCTTCTCCACCTCATCCAGCAGGATCAGCGAATACGGACGGCGACGCACGGCCTCGGTGAGGTAGCCGCCTTCTTCGTAGCCCACATACCCCGGCGGTGCACCGATCAGACGGGCAACGCTGTGCTTCTCCATGAACTCGCTCATGTCGATGCGGATCATCGCGTCGGTGCTGTCGAACAGGAACTCGGCCAGCGCCTTGCACAGCTCGGTCTTGCCCACGCCGGTCGGGCCGAGGAACAGGAACGAACCGCTGGGACGGTCCGGATCGGACAGCCCGGCACGCGAACGCCGCACCGCGTCGGACACGACCTTGATCGCTTCCTCCTGGCCCACCACCCGCTCATGCAGCATCTGCTCCATGCGCAGCAGTTTGTCGCGCTCGCCTTCCAGCATCCGGTTGACCGGAATGCCGGTCCAGCGCGACACCACCTCGGCGATTTCCTCGGCCGTGACCCGGTCCTGCACCAGCTTGAACTCGGTGGTCTCCACTTCCTGCGCCGCGGCCAGCTGCTTTTCCAGCTGCGGCAACTGGCCGTACTGGATTTCGCTCATGCGGCCGAAATCCTGGCGGCGCTGGGCAGACTCCAGCTCGAGCTTGGCGTGCTCGATCTGCTCCTTGATCCTGGTGGCGCCCTGCAGCGTGGCCTTCTCCGACTTCCAGATTTCATTGAGGTCGGAGAACTCGCGCTCCAGCGCATCGATGTCGCTTTCCAGGTCGGCCAGGCGCTGGCGCGAGGCCTCGTCCTTTTCCTTCTTGAGCATTTCGCGCTGGATCTTCAGCTGGATCAGACGCCGCTCGAGACGGTCCAGCTCTTCGGGCTTGGAGTCGATCTCCATGCGGATGCGCGAGGCGGCCTCGTCCATCAGGTCGATGGCCTTGTCGGGCAGCTGCCGGTCGGCGATGTAGCGGTGCGACAGCGTGGCCGCCGCGACGATGGCCGGGTCGGTGATTTCCACGCCGTGATGCACGGCGTATTTTTCCTTGAGCCCGCGCAGGATGGCGATGGTGTCTTCCACGCTGGGCTCACCCACCAGCACCTTCTGGAAGCGGCGCTCCAGCGCGGCGTCCTTCTCGATGTACTTGCGGTACTCGTCCAGTGTGGTGGCGCCCACGCAATGCAGTTCGCCGCGCGCGAGCGCCGGCTTGAGCATGTTGCCGGCATCCATCGCGCCATCGGCCTTGCCCGCGCCCACCATGGTGTGCAGCTCGTCGATGAACAGGATCACCTGCCCTTCGCTCTTGGCCAGGTCGTTGAGCACGCCCTTGAGGCGTTCTTCGAATTCGCCGCGGAACTTGGCACCGGCAATCAACGCGCCCATGTCCAGCGACAGCACGCGCTTGCCGCGCAGGCCTTCGGGCACTTCGTCGTTGATGATGCGCTGGGCCAGGCCTTCCACGATCGCGGTCTTGCCCACGCCGGGTTCGCCGATCAGCACCGGGTTGTTCTTGGTCCGGCGCTGCAGCACCTGGATGGTGCGGCGGATTTCCTCGTCGCGCCCGATCACCGGGTCCAGCTTGCCGCTCTCGGCACGCGCGGTCAGGTCGATGGTGTACTTTTCCAGCGCCTGGCGCTGGTCTTCGGCATTCTCCGACTGCACACTTTCACCGCCGCGGATCTTGTCGATCGCCGCGTCGATGCGGGTCTTGTCGGCACCGGCAGCGCGCAGCGCCATGCCCAGCGTGCCGCTGTCGTCCAGCGCCGCCAGCACGAACCATTCGCTGGCAATGAAGGCATCGCCGTGCTGCTGGGCCAGCTTGTCGGTGGTGTTGAGCAACCGGTTGAGGTCATTGCCGATCGACAGGTTGCCTTCCTGCCCGGATACCTTGGGCAGCGCTTCCATCGCCTCGTTGAGGCGCTCGCGCAGCACCGGCACGTTGACCCCGGCCTGGGACAGCAGCGGGCGCGTGCTGCCGCCCTGCTGGTCCAGCAGCGCGGTGAAGACGTGCACCGGTTCGATGATGTTGTGGTCGCGGCCCACGGCCAGCGACTGGGCGTCTGCCAGCGCCTGCTGGAAACGCGAGGTGAGCTTGTCCATCCGCATGGGGAATTCCTCTTTCATGTCATGGCCAGCGTGGCTGGCAGATGTAACGGATATGCGGTTGTCGCGCAGTGATTCAAGACAAACCGGCACTGGCAATACAGCCTCCGTATTGCCATAATTGCGAATCATTCTCATTCCCATCGACTCGGACGCGGCGTGGCGTCCGCATTCCCAAGGCATCCCATGCAGGCACAACGCGAGCACCTGGGCGCCCTTTACCGGGACCACCGCAGTTGGCTGCACGGCTGGCTGAGCGGTCGCGTGGGCTGCCGGGAAACCGCTGCCGATCTCACCCAGGACACCTTCGCGCGCCTGTTGCAGGACCGTGACCTGTCGGCCCTGCGCGAGCCCCGCGCGTTCCTGACCACGGTGGCGCGCGGGCTGGCGGCCAACTGGTTCCGGCGCCAGGCGCTGGAGCGTGCGTACCTGGAGTATCTGGCCCAGTTCCCCGAGGCCGTCCTGCCCTCCCTGGAAGAACAGGCGCTGGTGCGCGAAGCGCTTCAGCAGATCGACGCCATGCTGGACGGCCTGCCGGCGATGGCGCGCCGCGTGTTCGTGCTGGCTCAGTTCGACGGCCTGCGTTACGACGCCATCAGCGACCGGTTGGGCCTGTCCCTGTCCACCGTCAAGCGGCATATGAAACGCGCCCTGCTGGGCTGCCTGCTGCATGCACCCTGAGCCGGTCCAGCCTGCTGCGCTGTCGCCTGCGGTGCTGGAGCAGGCGGCCGAGTGGATGATGCGCCTGCACGAAGACGCCAGCGTCGCCACCCATCAGCAGTGGCGGCACTGGCACGACGCCCACCCCGACCACACCCGTGCCTGGCAGCGCGCCGAACAGCTGATGACGCTGACCGCGCAGGTGCCTGCCCCGCTTGCCCAGCGTGCGTTACAGGCACCGGCCTCCCGCGGCCGCCGCGCAGTGCTGCGCAGCGTGGTAGGGGTGCTGCTGGGGGCACCACTGGGCGGTCTGCTGGCGTGGCGGCTGTGGGACCAGGCCGCATGGGACGCCAGCGTGCGGACCGCCGTCGGCGAGCGGCGGCGCGTGGTACTGGACGATGGCAGCGTGCTGCACCTGGCCACCGCCAGCGCGGTGGACGTGGCTTTCGATGGGCAACAACGCCTGGTGCGCCTGCGCCGGGGCGAGATCCACATCGACACCGCTGTCGATCCGCAGCGGCCGGCGCGCCCCTTCCGGGTGGCCACGCCGCAGGGAATGCTGCGGGCGCTGGGCACGCGCTTCAGCGTGCGGCTGTTCGACCGGGATGCCCTTCTGATCGTGCAGGAGGGGGCCGTGCAGCTCACAGCCGACACCGCCAATCGACGCGTGGAAGCGGGGCAGCAGGTGCGCTGGCACGCCACGGGGTTGCCGGAGCCGCTGCCCGCCCCCGCCGGCAGCGACGCCTGGACGCAGGGCATGCTGGTGGCCGACAGCCTGCCCCTGCAGGCACTGCTGGCCGAGTTGGGGCGCTACCACTACCGCTGGCTGCGGGTGGATCCCGCGATTGCCGCGCTTCCGGTTTCCGGTGCCTTCCCGCTGGATGACCTGGACCGCAGCCTGTCGATGCTGGCGGACACCTGTCCGGTGCAGGTGGAACACGGCCTGGCCATCCGTCTGCGCGCCGCGGAAAAGCGCGAATGACACTTTTTTCGATGTCGGGTGGCAGAGGAGATGAATCCCTTTTCCGTCGGCCTCTCCCATGCCTGTGATCCGAACCCGTTTCCGCCTCAGCCTGCTGGCCGTGGCGCTGGTGGCCAGCCCGGCCTTCGCCCAGACCGCCCCCGTGACCGAAACCACGGTGCTGCGCGGTAGCACGCCGCTGGGCGCCGCGCTGGGCACCTTCGCCGCGCGCCACGGCGTGGCCTTGTCCTTCGACCCTGCCCTGACCCAGGGGCGCCTGGCGCCGCTCGTCGCCGACGGCCTTGGCGTGGAAGCCGGCTTTGCCGCCCTGCTGCAGGGGACCGGACTGCGCGCCGAGCGTCGGGACGACGGCAGCTACACCGTGCATCAAGTGGCCGGACCGCGCGTGACCGCGCCGCTGCGCGTGGGCACCTCCGCCCCGGGCACCTATCTGCCGCAGCCCCTGCCCTATGGCCAGGGCATGACCTTGGATGCCGACGCGCTGCAGGCCCAGGTGAAAGGCAACGGCGACATCGCAACCGCATTGCGCAGCAACCCGGCCGTGCAGTTCAACGACACCGGCCGCAGCAGCCGCAACATGGGCGAGATCCGCCCGGACGATTTCTCCATCAACGGCGCGCCCTATTACCAGAACCTGTTCCTGCTCGATGGCGCGACGATCAACAACGACATCGATCCGGCGGTCAACGCAGACAGCCCCGGCAACGTCAACAACGCCGTGGACGTGCCCAGCGCAAGCCAAGGCATCGCCGTCGAAGTGGACCTGCTGGAATCGCTGACGGTGTATGACGCCAACGTCCCGGCCAGCTACGGCGGTTTCACCGGCGGCGTGGTCGATGCACGCAGCCGCAAGGCCCGCGATGCCCTGCACGGCAAGGTGTGGATGCGCATGGCGCGCTCAGCGTGGGACCAGATCATCGCAAATGATGCCCAGCAGGACAGCTACGAAGAATCGGCCACGTTCGCCTACCAGCCGAAGTACGACAAATACCGCGTGGGCGCGCGCCTGGAAGGGCGCACGTCGTTCGGGCTGGGCATCATCGGCACGGTTACCCGGAGCCACTCGGACATTCCGCTGCGCGCCTATTCCGGCGGCCGCGATTCCACGGGCGATGACGTCAACCAGAAGACCCAGACCCGGCAGAACACCAGCGCCAGCATTGCTCTGGACTGGAACAACGATGACGGCCTGGAGCTGGCTGCCAACGTGTCCTACGCGCCCACCGATGACCGCTACTACATCATGAACGGGCGTGATTCGTGGTTTGACATCCGGTCCGGCGGCCCTACGGCCAGCCTGCGCGCCAACTGGTCCCACGGCCCGTGGACCTTGCGCTCTACGTTGAACTACAGCGACGTGGAAAGCTCGCGGCGCAGCGACCTGGACTACATGCGCAACTGGGCCAGCTCCGACGCATTCAACTGGAGCCCCACCGGCATCAGTTCCGAAGGCAGCTACGGCAACATCGACCAGCGGGACCGCCGCATCGGCTACCGCATGGTGGTGGATCGCGAGATCTTCTCGATCGGCACCACCGAGCACCGCGTGCAGCTGGGCCTGGGCGTGCAGCGCCGGGACGGCAGCTACGAACGTTTGAACGATCATTCGGTGTATCTGTCCACCGGCGTGACGAGCAGCTGCACCCTGGCCGATGGCACCGTGGATACCTTCAGCTGCTCGCTGTCGCCGCTGCGCAGCGGTGCGGCCGGCCAATACTTCACCCAACAGCAGCGCTACCACGCCGGGCGCTTCGAGGTCAGCGGAGAAGAGTACGAAGCCTGGCTGCAGGACGACATCCGGGTGGGAAACTGGAGCCTCCGTCCCGGCCTGCGCCTGGACCGCAACACCATTTGGAGCCAGACCACACTGTCGCCGCGTCTGGCAGCGGCCTGGGACGTAAGGGGTGACCAGCGCACGGTGCTCAATGCCGGCATCAACCGGTATTACGGCCGCAGCTTCTACAGCTACCTGCTGCGCGACGGCCGCGACCGCCTGCGTGAGACCCTGGTTCGCCGCAGCGCGCGTACGTCGTGGGACGATGCCACCCGCACCTGGAATGTGGCCACCAACCGCCTGCGTGATATCGACTCACCGTACACCGACGAGTGGACGCTCGGTATCGACCAGCGGGCTGCCGGCCTGGTGTTCAACCTGAAGTACGTCAATCGTGCGACCCGCAAGGACATCCTGCGGCGCAAGGTCGACGACCCCGACCGCGCCCTCTACAACCTCAACACCTACGAGTTCACCAATGGCGGCCGCAGCGACGCTGAGATCTGGACCGCATCCATCGCGTCGCAGCAGCCCTGGGAGGTGATGGGCACGCGCAACAGCGTCCAGCTCTCGGCCGACCGCACCGACGTCAAGCGCAACTACAACAGCTACGAAGATGCCCTGGACATGTTCGAGCTGGTGCGCCTGGACGGCACGCTCATGTATCGGCATGAACTGCCTGCCTCGCAGTTCCTGCGGCCATGGAGCGCGCGCCTGAGCACGCGCACCGAGATCCCCGCGCTGGGCCTGAGCTGGACCAACTTCTTCCGCTACCGCGCGGGGTTCGAGGGGTTCACCACCGGTCCGGCACAGACCATCGACGGCGTTACAGCGCCCACCCTGACCAGCCGTACGTTCTCCGGCACCTGGAGCTGGGATGCCACTCTGGAATACCGCCTGGCGCTGCCGCAACAGCAGGAAGCGTATGCGCGGGTGGAGGTCCAGAACGTGCTCAATCGCGCCAACGTGGGCACGGCCGCAACCGCCGCGGCGGGCAGTATCTTCTATGAACCCGGTCGCAGCTTCTGGCTGGAGCTGGGCTATTCATTCTGAGGGCATGCCCGTCGCGGCCTGCGGCGGTCCATCCAGCTGATGCCACGTCACCGCCCTGCACGCCTGATCCTGCTTGTCGCCGCCCTGCTTCTGGGCGGCGCGGGCATGCCGTTGCCCGCGCGCGACACCCCCTGCCCGGCCGTGCTGCCGGCGCGCCCGGACCCGGCGTGCCTGCGTGCGCTCTACAGCGGTCCCAGTGCAGGCTGGCCGGCACCGGAGGTGGCGCCGGGTGTGGTGTGGCAGGAACTGGCCCCGCTGGGGCCACCACCGCAACCGCGCGACAACCCGACCACCCCGGCCAAGGTGGCCCTGGGCCAGCGCCTGTTCAACGATCCTCGCCTGTCGCGTTCGGGGCAGATCGCCTGCGCCACCTGCCACGAACGCGACCTCGGCTTCGCCGATGGCCGGCGCGTGTCATTCGGACACGACCGCCAGCCCGGTCGCCGCAATGCCCCTGGCGTGGCGATGGCCGGTTACGCGCACACCCTGTTCTGGGACGGTCGCGCAGCCACGCTGGAAGACCAGGCGCTGGCGCCGATCGCCGACCCGAAGGAAATGGCCTTCAGTGCCGAGGACGCGGCCGCACGCGTGCGCGCCGATGCCGACTACCGCACGGCGTTTGCCGCCGTGTTCGGCGACGACCGCGTGGATACCCACCAACTGGCCCAGGCCATCGCCGCATTCGAACGCAGCCTGGCGCCCACCCGCACCCGTTTCGACCGCTTCCTCGGCGGCCAGCCCAACGCGCTGGACGACGCGCAGCTGCGCGGCCTGCACCTGTTCCGCACGCGCGCCGGGTGCATGAACTGCCATAGCGGACCGGCGCTGACCGACAACGGCTTCCACAACCTGGGCCTGCACTTCCACGGGCGCGCGCGCCAGGACCTGGGTCGCTATGAGGTGACCGGACACCCGGCCGACAGCAGCCGCTTCCGCACGCCCTCGTTGCGCGGGGTGGCCAACACCGCGCCTTACATGCACAACGGCCTGTTGCCGCGGCTGGACGGCGTGCTGGCGTTCTACAACGTGGGCGGCGGCAAGCCACGCGCGCCGGCCGTGCCTGCTGCCGACGCGCCGCCGTTCCCGCAACCGGACCCGCTGCTGCGCCCGCGCGGACTCAGCCGCCAGGAGCTGCAGGATCTGGAAGCGTTCCTGCGCGCCCTGTAGCCGCCATCAACCGCGACTGAGCACCGCGCGGAGTGCCCGCAGCTGTTGCTTCACCGCGCGCGCCTGCGCGGCATCCATGCGCAGCAGCAGCTTCTGCCCCACCGAGCGTGACTGCAACGCAGGATCGACGAAGCGATAGCGACCGCGCTCGTCGCGTATCACCGCCAACGGCCGCGGCGGCTCCGGCGTCTCTAGCAGGTGGTCTATCACCGCCACTACGCGGTCATTGAAGTACGCGTCGGGCTGTCCCAGCTCTGCATACGCCTGCTGGAGCAACGGGTAGACGCGCACATAGGCCTTGCCCGCCGCAGCCGCGTCCAACGCGGTGAACGCCGTCACGTAGGGGGCGTAGCGCGCGGCGTTGGATGCGGCGATGTGCGTGGTGCCCTCCACGCTGTCGACCTGCAGGCTACCGGGCAGCGCACGCACTGCCATCGCGGGCGTTCGCACGCTGGGCTTGTCCAGGTTGTCGATATGGGTCACCACGCGCTGGACCAGGTGGTCGCGCAGCAGCAGCGCCAGTGCGCCGTCGCCGTTGAACAGCGCAGCCAGTGCGTCGAACACCGGCCCATCGCTGTCGGCCAGCGCGGGCAGTGCCGGATCGGCCGCATCACGGGGATCGACCGGGTGCTGGATGGAAGGTGGGGCAGGGGCCGCAGGGTATGCAGGAACGGGCGGTATCTTCGTGCCCGCACCCTGCGCCGCGGGCGCTTGCACCGGCACCTGTACGTCATCGACAAGACCGCGCAGGGTATCGCTGAACAACCACGTGCCCGCCCCGCCAATCACCACCACACCCAACACCCACGGCCAGATCGCCTTTCCGCTCTTCTGCATGTTGCCGTACCTCGCGCTTCACGTGCCTGGACACCGTATGACCCCCGCCAGCGGACGGGGTTCCGCCGCGCACCTGCAAAGCCGCAGCATGCGCGTTGACACCGCATCATCCCGCAGCCGCGATGAACCGCTGCCACGCCAACCACTCCACGCTCACGCCCGCTTTGCATGCGCGCGCCGATGCTGTTCACTGTTCTTGTGGAGCACCGTGATGCATTACGAGCTGTACTACTGGACCGGCATCCAGGGCCGTGGCGAGTTCATCCGGCTGGCGCTGGAAGATGCGGGGGCGGCCTACACCGACATGGCGCGCGTGCATGGCGACGCGGTGATGCAGCCGTTCCTGCAGGGCAAGGAAGAAGGCCTGCGCCCCTTCGCACCGCCGTTCCTGAAAAGTGGCCGGCAGGTGATTGCCCAGGTGGGCGCGATCCTTGATCACCTCGCACCGGAACTGGGCCTGGTGCCCGAGGCAGCCTCACGCCGGCAGCAGGCGTTGCAGCTGCAGTTGACCATCGCCGACCTGGTCGCCGAAGTGCACGACACCCACCACCCGATTGCCGCATCGAAGTACTACGACGACCAGAAGCACGAAGCGAAGGCACGTGCGGAGGCGATGCGTGCCGAGCGGCTACCGAAATTCCTGGCGTACTTCGAGGCTGTGCTGAAGGACAACGGGGAGCGTCATCCGCTGCGCGAGCATTCGTACGTGGACCTGTCGCTGTTCCAGCTGCTGAGCGGGCTGGGCTACATGTTCCCGCGGCGCATGCAGGCACTGTGGCCCACCCTGCCGTTGCTGCGCGCGCTCAAGGACCGGGTGGAGCGGCGACCGAACATCGCCGCCTACCTGGCCTCCGACCGCCGTTTGGCGTTCAACACCAACGGCATCTTCCGCCATTACCCGGAACTGGACGGCGACCGGTAGATCACGACCGTGGGTCGTGATCCACGCGCGGCTGCTTCTGCAGCGACAGCAGTGCCAGCAGCCCGGCCAACGCCACGTAGGCCCCGGCGAACTGCCACATGATGAGCTTCGGCAATCCGACCAGCTGCCACGGCAGGTAGATGCCGCCGCGCGGGTCGACCGAATGGATCAGGCCGAACAGTGTCAGCACCGCCGCCACCAGCAGGAACCCCGAGGAGCGCAGCAGCCGACCGTCGATCATCGCCACCACGGCGGCAATCCACAGCATCGACGTGATGATGAAGCCGTTGCCCAGGGTGAAGATCACCGCCAGTTCCGGCAGGCCGTGCCCGTCCAGCGTGGTGGTCATCGCGGCCAGCTGCTCCGGTGCGATCCAGCCCGGGGCCTTGATCGCCAGCAGGTAGGCCACCGAGGGCAGGAAGCCCAGCACCATCGCCCCGGCATGTTCGCGCGGGGTGGCCTGGAAGGCCTGGGTGGTGATGTCGATGGCCACGTACACGATGATCGGTGCCAGCACCGCCAGCGGCAGCCACTGCACCAATCCGGAGATCACCCCAAGCATGCCGCCGATACCGACGAACAGGCCGGTCAGCAGCGTGTAGCCGCTACGTGCGCCCATGTGCTTGTAGGCCGGCTGGCCGATGTACGGGGTGGTCTGCGCCACGCCGCCGCACAGCCCGGCCACCAGCGTGGCCACCGCTTCCACCAGCAGGATGTCGCGGGTGCGGTAATCGTCGCCGGCTGCGCGGGCGCTCTCGGACACGTTGATACCGCCCACCACCATCAGCAGGCCGAACGGCAGCAGCAGCGGCAGGTACGTCATCGCCGTGGGCAGCCCGTCGATGAAGCCCAGCGTGGGCCACGGCAGCACCACCTGCGGCGGCGTCCAGTCGGGCACGTGGAAACCGGGCGCACCCAGCCCGGCCAGCCCCAGCCCGTAGTACAGGAAGGTGCCGAACACGAAGGCAACCAGCACGCCCGGCGCGCGGATCGGCAGCTTGCGCTTGGCGATCAGCACGTACAGCAGCAGGCCCAGGGTGACGAAGCCGACGACCGGCGAGCGCAGCGTTTCCAGCAGCGGCAGGAAACCCATCAGCACGATGGCGATGCCGGCGATGGAGCCCAGCAGCGAGGCGCGCGGCAGCGCGCGGGTGACCGCTTCGCCGAAGAACGACAGGATCACCTTCAGCACGCCCATGATCACCAGCGAAGCCATGCCCAGCTGCCAGGTGGCGATCGCCGCGTCGTGCGGCGCCAGGCCCTGCGCCTTGAAGGCGATGAAGGCCGGGCCCAGCACCAGCAGCGCCATGCCGATGCTGGTGGGTGCGTCCAACCCGAGCGGCATCGCGGTGACATCATCACGGCCGGTGCGCGTGGCCAGCCGACGCGCCATCCACGTATAGAGCACGTTGCCGACCAGCACGCCGAAGGCGGTGCCGGGGAACATGCGGCCAAACACCACGTCGGCCGGGAACTGGAAGATGCCGACCAGCGCCATCGCGATGAAGCCCAGGATCGACAGGTTGTCGACCACCAGGCCAAAGAAACCATTGAAATCGCCGGCAACGAACCAGCGGGGGGGTCCGGAGCGGACGGGAGCGGGGGCGGACATGCGCGGCACTGCCGTGGGGAGGGGGTAGCCGATGGTAGGGCCTCACCGCCGCCAGTAACAGGCACATGGGTGGAACGCCGGGGTGTACGCGTCAGCGCCTACGCGCTGCCGGCCCTGGCCGGGAGCCACCGCATCAACGTCGTGCCGGCCGCTACCCGGATCTGAGAGAGACGTTGCACCCGGTAGTGCCGGCCGCTGGCCGGCTCCCCAGCATGCGTCCGGCGTTGTCGGGAGCCGGCCAGCGGCCGGCACTACCTGGGGCGTCTGGCGGTGTCGGGAGCCGGCCAGCGGCCGGCACTACCTGGGGCGTCTGGCGCTGGACCGGCTCAGGGCTTGTTGAGGAAATTGTTGGCCAGCAGGTCGCGCACGTCGCCCACCCGCCCGCTCAGCAATGCCTTGGCCGCATACAACGCAGTGCCGGCCACCTGCTTGGCTTCCACCTGCGGCGGCATCACCAGCTCGGTCGGGCTGGTATGCACGTCCAGCAGCGCCGGGCCTGGATGCGCCAGGAAATCCTTCACCGCCTGCTCCAGGTCCTCCGAGCGGGTCACGGTGCGTCCGTAGAACCCGATCACCTCGGCCAGGCGGCCGAAATCGGGGTTCTTCAGGTCGGTGTAGTTGTCCAGCAGCCCTTCCACCTTCTGCTCCAGCTCCACGAAGTTCAGCGAGCTGTTGTTGTAGACCACCACCTTGATCGGCAGGTTTTCCTGCACGGCGGTAAGCAGGTCACCCAGCAGCATCGCAATGCCGCCATCGCCCGACAGCGAAATCACCTGCCGGCCCGGGTACGCCTTCTGCAGGCCCAGCGCCTGCGGCATCGCATTGGCCATCGTGCCATGCAGCAGGCTGGTCAGGGTGCGGCGGCGGCCGTTGGTGCGGATGTGGCGCAGAATCCACACCATCGGCGAGCCACCGTCGGCGGTGAACAACGCATCGTCGGCGGCGTGGCGGTTGATCAACGCGGTGAGGTGCTGCGGATGGATCAGTTCGCCCTCGCCCGGCTGCTCTTCCTTCTCGCGCGTGGCCAGTGCCTTGTCGCGGTGTTCGATGCACTCGTCCAGGAAGCTGCGGTCCTGTCGCGGCGGCAGCATCGGCAGCAGGGCCTCCAGCGTCGGGCCGATGTCGCCCACCACGCCCAGCGTCACCGGATGGCGCCGACCGAGGTGGCTGCCATCGCGATCCACCTGGATCAGCGTGGCCTTGTCCGGGTAGTACTGGCCCCACGCGAAATCGGCGCCGAGCAGCAGCAGCGTGTCGCAGGCCATCAGCGTGTGGTAGCCCGATTCGATCCCGAAGATGCCGGTCATGCCCATGTTGTACGGGTTGTCATGCTCGACGAAATCCTTGGCCCGCGAGGTGTGCGCGATCGGCGCCTGCAGCCGCTCGCCCAGCGCCACCAGCGCGTCGTGCGCATGCTCGCAGCCGGCCCCGGCGTAGATGCCCACGCGCTTGCCCTCGCCGATCAGCGCGGCAATGCGCTGCAGTTCCTCGTCGCTGGGACGCAGCACCGGCTGGGTGTAGTGCACCGAGAACGGCACATCGTGCTTGACCACCGCTTCGCTGATGTCGGCCGGCAGGATCACCACCGCCACGCCGCGCCGGCTGATGGCTGCCTGGCAGGCCAGCGCCACCACGCGGCGCGCCTGTTCGGGGCTGTGCACCTGCTCGCAGAACACGCTGCAGCTGGCATACACCGCCTTGAAATCGACCTCCTGCGGAAACTCCATGCCCAGCTCGGCGGTTACCACCTGGCTGGCGATCAGCACCATCGGCGCGCGGTTGCGGTTGGTTTCGAACACGCCGTTGATGAAGTGCAGCCCACCCGGCCCGCACGAACCGGCGCAGGCGGTGAGCTGCCCGCTGATCAACGATTCGGCGCCGGCGGCGAACGCGGCCACTTCCTCATGGCGCATGTGCACCCACTCGATATCGCTGTGGTGGATGGCATCGGTGACGTAGTTGAGGGTATCGCCGACGATGCCGTAACAATGGCGGACACCGGCAGCCTGGAGAGTTTCAACCACGATCTCGGCAACGCGCTTGCTCATGGGGGAACAGCCTTGGACGGGGGACCCCAGCCTAGCCAGCCGCAGGTGATCTCCCTGTAGGCACGGGGCGTGAAATGCCTATACATTGGCCGGCCCGTTCACTGGCCTTCAGGCCCATGCAGATCGTTCTGCGCTGTGCCACCGCGCAGCAGTTCCTGTCCTTCCATGAGCAGCAGTGGCTGCATGGCATCGACCCGGCGGCGCATCCGTGGCTGGCGCAACTGCTGCGTATGCCGCGCGGTGGAATCGCGCCCGGCGAGCTGCCGACGGCAATGGACGAACTGCTGGCCTGCCTGGCCCTGCAGGATCCCACCGATCCGATCATCCGCCGCAGCGGCCTGCGGCTCCTGCTGTTGCTGGCCACCGGCCAGCGCCACGGCCAGCCGGTGAGCTGGCAGCACCGTTGAGCCCGGGAGGCATGCATGGCATTTGACCTGTATCTGGACGACGCGGGCCCGCGCATGCGGCATGCGTGGATCGACACCCACGAAGAGGCCATTCTCAGCCCCGACGGCAGCCGCTACCCGCAGCTCGCGCGGCTGGTGAATGAATTCTACGGCGCGCCGCGGATCTCGCCCGGGCAGGCCGCCGCGCTGGTGCAGGAAGTGATCGGCCGGCTGCTGGACGAGCCCGATGGCGCGGAAGGGCCGCTGGCCGAGGTCGGCCTGCGCCTGATCCTGCTGTTCGACCAGGCGCAGCGCCACGGGCTGCACATCCAGTGCGAGGGGGACTGAGCAACGCTCAGGGGGTGGCGTTGACCCAGCCGAGAATGTCGCCCCGGGTCGGGTTGGCGTAGCGCACCTTCACCCAGCCGTCCTTTTCATCCAGCAGTTCCACCCGGTCATCGCGCACCAGATAGCGCCGGGTGGCGGTGTCGCCGGGCCGGGCATACAACGGCAGCCGTGCCGGCACCACCTGGCCGCTGAAGGCGAGCAGCGGCCCGTCATTGCGCGGCGCCACCAGCCCGTCGGAGATGGCCGTTTCCAGCACCTTGCCGGCAGGATCAAACGTGCTCCAGACCGCCATCGGGCCACTCTCGGCGGTCTGCTTGACGAAGATCGTCGCCTCCAGCGCGTCGCCCAGCATCAAGGTGCGCTCGGCGCGGTACAGATACAGCCGCCCGTCGTGGTAGCGGTACAGGTCCACGTACCACATCGCGCCGCTGCGGCAACTGCTGCTCAGGGTGCGGTTGGCGGTGTCCACATCCAGGCCCATCAGGCCGCCGCATTGCTCGTGCGAACTGGCAGGCAGTGCCAGTGGCACGAACCGCGCCTGCCGGGTGTCGAACCGGTAGACCGCCACCGCTTCGTTGACCTGCCCGACCGAGGCGCGCGCCACCAGCTCGGGACGGCCATCGAAATCGACGTCCAGCTGGCTCAGCCGCACACCGCCATCGGCATCGGCCACGCCGTCCAGCCGCTGCTGGCGGCCCGACGGCAGCAGCAGCGCCAGGGTGCCCTGCGCTTCCACCCGCGCGGTCGCCACCTGTCCCTGCCCCAACTCCATGCGCAGCACCGGGTCATCGGCGGCCGCCCCGGCCGCCGTCACGCCCATCCACAGCAGCGCGGCGCCCAGCACCGCATGTCGCCCGCCCTTGATCGTGTTCATTGCTGCATCCTGCCGCGCCACGCTGGCGCCCGGGATCAGAACGATACTTCAACCGCCTGCTGCGCCCACAGCACCGACTGATGGCCGGTGGCCTGCTTCCACGCCAGGCGGATCGCCTCGATGTCGGCACGGCGCTGCGGGGTGTTCTCGTGCAGCACCACCAGCACCTTGGTGCGCAGGCGGTTGGGCTCGGCCGCGCCGCGGAACAGCCACTGGCCGTAGGCATCGAACACGGTCAGGCCGTCCGGGAAGCGCGGGGTGACCTGCTTGTCCAGGAACGCGCGCCACTGCGCCTCGGTGATGGCATCGGTCTGCTTGCGCTCGGAAGCACCGCTCTCCTCGCCCACGCCGAAGTACAACTCGCTGCGCACCCAGCCAGCGGCGGCATCGGGGCGGGCGGCATCGCCCTGCAGGGTTGCGGTGGCCGTGGCGGGGGCCGGCGGCACCGGCTTGGCGGCAGGCGCGGCGGTGGCGCAGCCGCTGGCGGCCAGCACCAGGGCAAACAGAAGGGCATGGGACTTCATCGACATCACTCCAGGAAAGCAGACGTGCAGAGGGGGACAAGGGTGCGGGACATCCGGTTCCCTGGCAGATCACCAGCGGCTATCAGCTGATGCCGGCTCGCGATGGGACTTGCATCACATGAGCCATCACGCCAAGATAATATATCGCTTCATCCGGATGGATTGGTAGTGCCGGTCATTTTTCGGCACCGCCAGCACCTTCCCCTCCCCTCCCCCTCGTCGTCCCGCTGGAGTCCGCATGTCCCGTCCGTCCGCGTCGCGCCTTGGCCTTGCCATTGCGCTGGTCCTCTCTTCCCCCCTGCTCGCCCAGGATGCAACTGCGCAGGACGCGCCCGGCTCGGCCACCACCCTGGACACTGTGATCGTCACCGGCACCCGTGCAGTGGACCGCACCGTACTCGAATCCACCTCGCCGGTGGACGTGCTGACTGCCGAAGACATCCGCAAGGCCGGTGTGGTCAACGGCGAGCTGGGCAGCGCGCTGCAGGCGCTGCTGCCGTCGTTCAACTTCCCGCGCCAGTCCAACTCCGGCGGCGCCGACCACATCCGCGCCGCCCAGCTGCGGGGCCTGTCGCCGGACCAGGTGCTGGTGCTGGTGAACGGCAAGCGCCGCCACAGCAGCGCGCTGGTCAACACCGACAGCAAGATCGGCAAGGGCACCACGCCGGTGGACTTCAACGCCATCCCGATCAGCGCGATCAAGCGCATCGAAGTGCTGCGCGACGGCGCCGGCGCGCTGTACGGCTCCGATGCAGTGGCCGGGGTGATCAACGTGATCCTCGACGACGCTCCGGAAGGCGGCGCATTCGAGGCCAGCTTCGGTGCCAACCACACCGACCTCAAGCCGATCGACCGCACCATCACCGACGGCCAGACCAGCTACGCCAGTGCCAAGGTCGGCACCCGGCTGGGCGATGAGGGCGGCTTCCTGCGCGTGGGCCTGGAGCTGAAGAACCACGAAGGCACCAACCGCGCCGGCTTCGACCAGATCCCGCCGTGGGACCAGAGCGACACCAACCTTGCCCTGCAGGGCAAGCGCAACTACGTGCTGGGCGACGGCAAGACCAAGGATCTGAACGCGTGGATCAACAGCGAACTGCCGTTCGGTGAGACCTCCAAGTTCTACTTCTTCAGCACCTTCAACCAGCGCGACAGCGAAGGCGCCAACTACTTCCGCTACCCCGACAGCGACGCCAACTGGGCGCAGGTCTACCCGAACGGCTACCGGCCGATTTCCGAAGGTGAAAACCGCGACGTGCAGGCCGTGGCCGGTGCGAAGGGCCAATGGGGCGAGTGGAACTACGACGCCAGCCTGGACTATGGCACCAACAGCTTCACCTACCGCCTGCGCAACTCGCTCAATGCCTCGCTGGGCCCGACCAGCCCGACCCGCTTCAAGACCGGCGATTACCGCAACGAACTGACCGTGGCCAACCTCGACCTCGGCCGGGTGTTCAGCCAAGGCGAGAACATCACCCACAGCCTTGGCCTGGGTGTGGAAGCACGGCGCGACCACTACCAGACCCGCCCGGGCGACCCGAGCAGCTATGCCGCCGGCCCGTTCACCGACCGCCCGACCGGCTCGCAGGCCGGCGGCGGCCTGACCCCGCAGGACGCCACTACGCTGTCGCGCGACGTGGCCAGCGCCTACGTCAGCCTCTCCAGCCAGTTCGGCGAGCACTTCTCCAGCGACCTGGCCGCGCGTTACGAGCACAGCGACGACTTCGGTGGCGAGCTCACCGGCAAGCTCGGCCTGCGTTACGAGTTCGCCCCGGCGTTCGCGCTGCGCGGTGCGATCTCCAACAATTTCCGCGCCCCGTCGCTGGCACAGATCGGCTACGAGTCCACCTCCACCGGCTACAACGCGGCCGGGCAGCTGGTGCAGGGCCGGGTGCTGTCGGTGAACAACCCGATCGCGCGCGGCCTGGGCGCCACCGACCTGAAGCCGGAGAAGTCGGTCAACACGAGTCTGGGCTTCACCAGTCGCATCGGCGACCACTTCGATGTCTCGCTGGACTTCTTCCAGATCGACATCGACGACCGCATCGCGCTGTCGGAAAGCATCACCGGCGATGCGCTCACCGACTACGTGCAGCAGCAGTTCGGCGTGGCCGGCCTGCAGAGCGCCAGCTTCTTCGTCAACGCCGCCGACACCCGTACCCGCGGTGCCGAGCTGGTGAGCAACTGGCGCCAGTCGCTGGGCAACGGTGAGCTGGTGCTGACCGGCACCTATGCGTACACCAAGACCACGCTGAAGAACGTGCTGGCCACGCCGTCCAGCCTGCTCGCGCTGGACCCGGACTACGTGCTGTTCGGCGTGGAGGAAACCAACACCCTCACCGATGCCACCCCGCGCACCCGCGGCTCGGTGGCGGCCAGCTGGAGCAACGACCGCTGGTCGCTGAGCAGCCGGGTGAACCGCTACGGCAGCGTCACCCGCGTGTTCAACTTCGGCGACGGCTTCATTCCGCGCCAGACCTACGGCGCCGAGTGGCAGCTGGATGCCGAAGTGGAGTTCAAGATCACCCCGCAGTGGAGCGTGGCGGTGGGTGGGCAGAACCTGACCGACAACTACTCGGACCTGTCCAACGACGACATCTACTACTACGGAAACCTGCCGTATGACGTGTTGTCGCCGGTGGGCAGCAACGGGGCGTATTACTACGGGCGTGTGCGGTATACGTTCTGATGGGTGTGCAGCCGACCAACGGTCGGCTCTACCGGGATCGTGCAGCTGACCAACGGTCGGCTCTACCGGGATCGTGCAGCTGACCAACGGTCAGCTCTACCGGGTGCGTCGATCGACCAACGGTTGCGCCGGGCGGTCGATCGCGGAACGGGCGGTGAATGCGGAACACGTAGCGCCGACCGTTGGTCGGCGGCGCGGATCCCGGCTGCGGTACATGGACATGACGCGTCTGAATGGTAGAGCCGACCAACGGTCGGCTTTACCGGCCAGGGACGCGCGGCGTGATGCCATGACCTGGCAATCACACCCACGCTGGCATGTTGGCGACCATGGCCAACGACTTCCCCCCACGTCCGCCGCCGCCGTTGCTGGACGATGCCTGCGCGTTGTTCCTCGACGTGGATGGCACCCTGATTGAATTTGAACGCGATCCCGAAGCGGTCACGCTGCTGCCGGAAGTGCGTGATGCGATCGGTCGCATCAGTGATCGCCTGGAAGGCGCGGTTGCGCTGATCAGCGGGCGACCGCTTGGTCAGCTCGACGATCTGTTCGCGCCGCTGCATCTGCCCGCCGCCGGCCTGCACGGCCACGAGCTGCGCAGTGCCGATGGCCGTCTCGACAGCCCCATCGAAAACACCGACACCAGTGAATGGCTGCACGCCGTGCACCAGCAGGCCATGCGTTTCGCGCACGGCCATCCCGGTGTGCTGGTCGAAGACAAGGGCCGCAGCCTGGCCCTGCACTGGCGCGGTGCGCCGCACGCCGCCAGCGACGTGCGGGCGTTCGCCGAGCGGCATATCCGCGGCAATGCCGCCTACCGCCTGCAGCCGGGCGACCACGTCGTGGAGTTTGTGCCGGAAGGCAGCGACAAGGGCCGCGCCCTGCAGCAGCTGATGCAGCACCCCCCGTTCCGTGGCCGCCTGCCGGTATTCCTGGGCGACGACCTCACCGACGAATTCGGCTTCGACGCGGCCAATGCGCAGCATGGCTGGAGCGTCCTGGTGGGCGCTCGCAGCCCCAGCGCGGCCGTGTTCGCGCTGCCGCACATCCGCAGCGTGCACGCCTGGCTGCAGGAAAACGCCTACTGACTCCTTCCCGCCCGCGCCACATCGCGCGTGGGCGCCCCACCCAACGTGCCGCTGGCTTTGCGTGCAGCGGCCTGCCTTGAGCGAGATTGCAGTGCCCATGAAACAACCTGATCTGAATCTTGGCGTGGTCGGCAATGGCAGCTTCGGCGCCCTGATCGACCAGCAGGCGCGCGTGGTCTGGAGTTGCCTGCCCACGTTCGATGGCGACCCGACCTTCTGCGCCCTGCTCAGCCCCAACCAGAACGAGGGCGGCGATTTCGCGATCGAGCTCGAAGACCTGGTCCGCACCGAGCAGAGCTACCTGACCAACACCGCGATCCTGCGCACCGTGCTGCACGACAAGCACGGCGGCGCGCTGGAAATCATCGATTTCGCGCCGCGCTGGCGCCAGAACGACCGCTTCTACCGCCCGGTCAGCCTGATCCGCCAGGTGCGTCCGCTGGCCGGCAATCCGCGCATCATCGTGCGTGCCCGCCCGCTCGCCGACTGGGGCGCGCGCGTGCCGGCCTCCACGTGGGGCAGCAATCACATCCGCTGGGAGCTGCCCGACCACGTGCTGCGGCTGACCACCGACGTGCCGCTGCGCTTCGTGCGCGACGGCCTGCCCTTCGTGCTCAGCCACCCGGTCAACCTGGTGCTGGGCGTGGACGAGTCGTTGAACCGCTCGCTCAGCGGCTATGTGCAGGAGTCCTTCCAGCGCACCCGCGACTACTGGCGCGAATGGGTACGCTATCTGTCCATTCCGCTGGAATGGCAGGACGCGGTGATCCGCAGCGCGATCACCCTGAAGCTGTGCCAGTACGAAGACAGCGGCGCGATCATCGCCGCGATGACCACCTCCATTCCCGAAGCGCCGGGCAGCATCCGCAACTGGGATTACCGCTACTGCTGGCTGCGCGATGCCGCCTTCGTGGTGCGCACGCTCAACCGCCTGGGTGCAACCCGCACCATGGAACAGTTCCTGGGCTACATCTTCAACCTGGCTACCGCCGATGGCAGCCTGCAGCCGCTGTATGGCATCGGTTTCGAGGCCAAGCTGGAGGAGACCGAAGTGGCCTCGCTGGACGGCTACCGTGGCATGGGCCCGGTGCGGCGCGGCAACCTGGCCTGGGTACAGCGCCAGCACGACGTGTACGGCAGCGTGGTACTGGCGTCCACCCAGCTGTTCTTCGACCAGCGCCTGCAGGACCCGGGCGACGCGCACACCTTCGCGCGGCTGGAACCGCTGGGCGAGCAGGCCTTCGCCCTGCACGACGTGCCCGATGCGGGGCTGTGGGAATTCCGCGGCCGCACCGAAGTGCACACCTACACCAGCGCCATGTGCTGGGCCGCGTGCGACCGCCTGTGCAAGATCGCCATCCGGCTCAAGCTGGACGACCGCGCCGACTACTGGCGCGACCGCGCCAACACCATCCACGCGCGCATCCTGAAAGAAGCATGGAGCGATGAGCTGGGCCGTTTCACCGATACCTTCGGTGGCCACCGCCTGGATGCCTCCCTGCTGTTGCTGGCCGACATCGGCTTCATCGAAGCGCACGATGCACGCTTCATCGCCACCGTCGAGGCGATCGGCCGCGACCTCAAGCATGGCAATGCGCTGTACCGCTACGTCGCGCCCGATGACTTCGGCGAGCCCGAAACCAGCTTCACCATCTGCACCTTCTGGTACATCGACGCGCTGGCCGCGATCGGCCGCATGGACGAAGCGCGCGACATGTTCGAGACCCTGCTTGAGCGCCGCAACCACCTGGGCCTGCTCTCCGAAGACCTGGCCTTCGACAGCGGCGAAGCGTGGGGCAACTTCCCGCAGACCTATTCGCACGTGGGCCTGATCACCGCGGCGATGCGGCTGTCGCGCAGCTGGCAGGAAGCATCATGAGCCGGCTGGTCGTGGTGTCCAACCGGGTCGCGGTCCCCGGTGAATCCCGCGCCGGTGGCCTGGCGGTCGGCCTGCTGGCCGCGCTCAAGGAACGCGGCGGGGTGTGGTTCGGCTGGAGCGGCAAGTCCGTGCGCGACACCAGCGGCGAGATGCATGAGCAGGTGGACGGCGACATCCGCTACGTCACCATGGACCTCAACAAGCGCGACGTCGACGGCTACTACAACGGCTTCGCCAACCGCACGCTGTGGCCGCTGCTGCACTTCCGCCTGGACCTGGTGGACTACGACCGCGCCACCCGCGAAACCTACCGCCGGGTCAATGCGCTGTTCGCCGAGAAGCTGGCGCCGCTGCTGCGCGAAGACGACATCGTGTGGATCCACGACTACCACCTGATTCCGCTGGCTTCGCTGCTGCGCGAGCGTGGTATCGGCTGCCGCATCGGGTTCTTCCTGCACGTGCCGATGCCCTCGGCCGACCTGCTTCAGGCCATGCCCGACCACCTGCGGCTGTTTTCCAGCCTGTACGCCTACGACCTGGTGGGCTTCCAGACCCAGCGCGACACCGACCGTTTCCAGTCCTACGTGCGCCTGTTCGGTGGCGGCCGGGTGCTGGCCGATGGCGAACTGGAAGCGCCCGGTGGCCGACGCTTCCGTGCCGCCGCCTTCCCGATCGGCATCGATACCGCGCACATCGAGCGCCAGGCCAAGGCCGGTGCCAACAAGCCGGCGGTGCGCGACCTGCGCAACAGCCTGCGCGACCGCCAGCTGGCCATCGGCGTGGACCGGCTTGACTATTCCAAGGGCCTGCCGGAGCGCTTCCAGGGTTTCGAGCGCTACCTGGAGCGCCACCCCGACCAGCGCGGCAGCCTCACCTACCTGCAGATCGCACCGGTGTCGCGCGGCGATGTCACCGAGTACCGCCAGTTGCGCGGCCAGCTGGAACAGATCGCCGGGCACATCAACGGTGGCCATGCCGCGCCGGACTGGACCCCGTTGCGCTACGTCAACCAGAACTTCACCCACGCCACCCTGACCGGTTTCTACCGGGCAGCGTCCGTGGGCCTGGTCACCCCGCTGCGCGATGGCATGAACCTGGTCGCCAAGGAATACGTGGCCTCGCAGGACCCGGAGAACCCCGGCGTGCTGGTACTGTCGCTGCTGGCCGGCGCCGCCGACGAACTCAAGCAGGCGCTGCTGGTCAATCCGCATGACCTGGACGGCGTGGCCGATGCGATCGCCACCGCCGCCACCATGCCCCTGCGCAAACGCACCGAGCGTTGGCAGGCCATGATGGAGCACCTGCGCACCTACGACATCAACCATTGGCGGCAGACCTACCTGCAGGCGTTGGAGGGGTGATCGTGCAGCAGCGCGCGTGGAGGGATGCGCCGCGCGGCCGGTGACGCTTTCCGCACGAATTGGTTGCAGATGAAACGCATCGCCCGGCGCGTGGCCATCGCCCCGCCGGGTGTCGCAATCAACGCGCCTCAACGCGTAATCGTCGGCTGCACAAGGCGTTGCAGCAATAGACCTCATTTATCGCGACCCCACTACAGCGCGCACAAGCGAAAGCACCGGCGAAATTTCATTTCGCATTGACGGTTCCTGACGAAAGTGACGCCCCCAAGAGCCCATCCATATCGCATGGGCCGGTTCGTGCACCGTCGCGTGCACGGTTCATTCAAGGGGATGGATTGCATGTCAGCGCTTGACCGTTTCATCGATGATGCCGCCGCACGACTGGAGCTCGGCTACCGCGCCCGCAGCGTGGTGAATGTACTGGCCGGCTGGATCGCGTCGCACCCGCTGGGCCTGGACGGCCTGGCGCAACAGTTCGAGCAGGCGGGGCTGGGTGCCCAGTTCCGCAGTTGGCAGCGACCGGCCGAACCCTCACGCCCGGTGCTGGCCAGCGAACTGGAGCGGGCCATCGGCCCGCATGCACTGGTCACGATGGCGCGCCGTACCGGCTTTCCACCCGGCACGTTTCGCGTGATTGCCTGTGAGCTGCTGCCCGGCCTGGTCGCGCTGGCCAGCGCGGCCCGCCCTGTGCGCGTCGCTCCCTTCCAGTCGGCAGGACTGCGCCGTCCGCGGGGCATCCCGGTCGCGTCAGCACGAACGGTTCACGGCCTGGCCCTGCGCGGCATGTTGTGGGTGCTGGCGGGCGTCGCGCTGATCTGCTTCACCACCTGGCTGCACCTGAACATCCGCGGGCCACACTGGGTGGCCCCCGTGATCACCGAACAACGCGATGCGCGGCTGTCACTGCACCAGTACGGCGACCGCATCGTGGTGCAGGGCCGCCTGCCCAGCGAAGCGGCCCGCCGCCAGGCCTGGAATGCGCTCACCGCCCTGCATGGGCGCGACAACGTGCGCGGCGGGATCGCGCTGGATCCTGCCACCCGCCCCCCACGCTGGCTCGACCGGCTGACTGCCCGCATTGCGCAGCTGGAGGGCGACGGACTGCTGCTGGACTTCAACGGCGATGCGTTGCGGGTGGATACGTCGGCGATGGAGGCCGAGCAGCGCCTGGAAGTATCGCGGCTGCTCCGCCGCCACTTCGCCGACCTGCAGACCACCGGGCTATGGGGCCCGGGGCTGGCTGCGCTGGCTGCCCTGCCCGTGCAGGCCGAGGCCACGAAGGTCGTCGAGGCACTGAACCAGACCACCTTGAAATTCCGCCCGGGCTCGGCGGTGCTGACCGGCGACAGTGCCGACACGGTAGACGCCGTGGCGGCCGCACTGACGCTGCTGCCGGACACGCGCATCGATGTGGAAGCGCACACCGACAGCAACGGTGGTGCCGACGCGAACCTGCTGCTCAGCCAGCAGCGTGCCGCGACAGTGGTGCAGGCCCTGCGGGAACGTGGTGTACCTGCCTCGAGGCTGGTCGCCACCGGCCACGGCCAGCAGTACCCGATCGCCGACAACCGCGACGAGGCCGGGCGCGCACGCAATCGACGGATCACCTACACAGTGCGTGCGCCCGAGCGTGATGCAGTGACCGACGACGTCGTGGCCTGGCAGGACCGGTGACGCTGGCTCAGTCGAGAAATCGCCCGGCCTGTCCGGGCGCCGGCAGGTAACAGCGGTCGTGCCGCCCGAACCACCGGTAGCGGTTTCGCGCGACCGCGCGGTAGGCGCGGTCGCGCCAGGCCGAAGGCACCAGGCGCGCCACGGCCGTCAGCCGCCAGGCACCGCCAAGCCCGGCCAGCACCCGCAGGATCGCGTCGGTGTCCGTCCATGCCTGGCCGTTCTCCAGCAACAGGAACGACAGCGGATCGTCCGGGTCCAATCCGTGCTGCTGCAGCAGTGCGCGGCCGTGGCTGCCCTGCATCGCTGCGAACCGATAGCGCCCCTGCCGGTCGAAGCGCAGCAGGAACCGCACCCAGCGGCTGCACAGCGCGCAGACCCCATCGAATACGATCACCGCGTGATCAGCACCACGGTCAGCGTTGGCGGGGATGCGGTCCATGGGCTCAGCGCGCCATCCAGACCAGGGTCGCCATGCGCCCGGTTCGGCGGTCACGGCGGTGCGAGTAGAACCGTTGCGGGTCATCGATGCTGCACAGCTGGCCGCCGCTGATCTGCGCCAGGTCAATTCCGACACTGTGCAGGCGGCGCCGGGCCAGCGCGTACAGGTCCACCTTCCAATGCCCCGGGCGGGTGGCCGCGAACGCCGCTTCGGCGCCTGCGTCGCGTTCGACGAAGGCCGCGAACACGTCCTCGCCCACCTCGTAATGGACCGGGCCGGCGGCCGGCCCCAGCCACGCCTGCAGCTGGGCCGCGGGGGTGCGCATGGCGGCCACGGTGGCCTCCAGCATGCCGTCGGCCAGCCCGCGCCAGCCGGCATGGGCCGCGCCGATCTCGCTGCCATCGCGGGCGGCCAGCACCACCGGCAGGCAGTCGGCAGTGAGAATGGCCAACACCACGCCCGGCACCGAGGTCACCGCCGCATCGGCGGTCGGCTCGGTCTCCACGCCCTGCGCGGTGGGCGCAGCGTCGAACCGCAGCACCGTGGTGCCGTGCACCTGGCGCAGCCAGTGCGGCGCCGAGGGCAGTGCCAACCCGGCCTGCAGCAGGTCACGGTTGCGCTGCACCTGGGCCGGGTCGTCACCCTCGGCGGCGTAGCGGTTGCCCATGTTGAACTGGTCGAACGGCGGCACCGACCCACCCGCGCCGTAGCGCAGGGTGGTACCGGCCTGCACCCCGGGGGGCGCAGGCCAGTCGGCCACCAGCAGCGGTACCGGCGCCGACATCAGCGACGCCCGCGTTCCAGCTCGGCGAAGCGCTTGCTGTCTTCGCGCAGCGCCTGCATCAGGGCCAGCATGTCCGCCGGCGGCGGCGCGCTGTTGGTGATGGTCTCACCGGTGATGGGGTGCACGAACTCCAGCGTTTCGGCGTGCAGCGCCTGGCGCTTGAAGCCGCGCAGCTGTGCAACCAGTTCGTCGCTGGCACCCTTGGGCAGCTTGAGCGCGCCACCGTACAGCTGGTCGCCGATGATCGGGTGGCGCAGGTGCGCCATGTGCACGCGGATCTGGTGGGTGCGGCCGGTTTCCAGGCGGCATTCCAGCGCGGTGTGCGCACGGAAGCGCTCGCGCAGGCGGTAATGGGTGATCGCGTCCTTGCCGTCTTCACGCACGGCCATGCGCACGCGGTCGCGCGGATGTCGGTCGATGGCCGCATCGGCGGTGCCGCCGGACACCAGCGCGCCCACCACGATGGCCAGGTACTGGCGGTGCACTTCGCGCGCCGACAGCTGCTCGACCAGCGCGGTCTGCGCCTGGATCGTGCGGGCGATCACCATCACCCCGCTGGTGTCCTTGTCCAGGCGGTGCACGATGCCCGCGCGCGGCAGCACCGACAGCGACGGGTCGCGGAACAGCAGGGCGTTGACCAGCGTACCGGTGGGGTTGCCCGCGCCGGGGTGGACCACCAGCCCGACCGGCTTGTTGATGACGAACACGTGCTCGTCCTCGTACAGCACCTCCAGCGGGATGTCTTCCGGCTCGGCGTGAGTCTGGGTGTCAAGCACGACATGCAGGCTGGCCACCTCGCCGCCCCGCACCGGGTCGCGCCCGCGCACGGCCTGGCCGTCCAGCAGGACGTCGCCGGACTTGATCCACTCGGTCAGCTTGGACCGGGAGAATTCGGGGAACAGCTCGGCCAGGACGGCGTCGAAGCGCCGCCCTGCGGCGGTGTCGGGCACCACGGCCTGGCGGGGGGATTCGGATTCGGAAGCGTTATCGGACATGGGGAAAGCACCGCTGGGAGACAAATTTGGGGTCCGGGCGACCACTTTCAGTCGCAGGACAGGCCACTAGGCTATCATCGACCCTTCGTATTCCAGCCGCGTCCCGCCCTGACCCCATGATCCGACGCTCTTCTTTGCTGTCCGCGCCCGTCCGCACCGCCGCCCTGCTGCTGGTCCTGGCCCTCGTCGCCACTGGCTGCCACCGCGGCACCAAGGGGGACAATCCGGACGAAGGCCTGCCGGTCGAACAGATCTACGAGAAGAGCCACCGCCTGATGGAAGGCGGCAACTGGAGCGGGGCCGAAGCCAACTTCCGCCGCCTGATCGCCCAGTACCCGTATGGCCCGTACACCGAGCAGGCGATGATCGAAACCGCCTACGCGCAGTACAAGGCCGGCAAGCACGATGACGCGGTGTCCAGCATCGACCGCTTCATCCGGACCTACCCGACCCACCGCAACATCGCCTACATGTACTACCTGCGCGGCCTGTCCAACGGCAACCGCAATACGGTGTTCCTGCGTCGCGTGTGGTCGCTGGACCCGAGCCGCCGCGATCTGTCCACCCCGCACCAGGCCTACGCCGACTTCAACATCGTCGTCGATCGCTACCCGAACAGCCGTTACGCCGCCGACGCGCGCCAGCGCATGCTCGAGCTGCGCGACGTGTTCGCCCAGCACGAGCTGGACAACGCCCTGTACTACCTGCGCCGCCAGGCCTGGGTGTCGGCCGCGGGCCGCGCCAACTACCTGCTGGAAACCTACCCGCAGAGCGCCTTCCAGTACGACGCCGTGGCCACCCTGGGCGAGGCCTACACCCGCTTGGGCAACAAGACCCTGGCCGACGACGCCCGCCGCGTGCTGGAGCTGAACCAGCCCGACCACCCCTGGCTGCAGGGCAACTGGCCGAAGTATCCGTGGATGGTGCGCAAGCTGAACCCCTTCGCCGGCGAGAAGTCCGCCAGCACCGGTCAGCGCAATGCGACGATGAACCGCAAGTAGGTGTGCCGTCGTAATCCCCAAAGGGCCCCGCAAGGGGCCCTTTTGCGTTGTGGGTCGAGCGGTCGCGCCCTGCCTAGGAATCGGCTGATACAGGGTGAGTTGCGACCGCCATCCCAGCGTCGAGGCGGGCTCCCCACGCAGACTGCCGCGCTCGAAGCAGGCCATCCCGGCCTGCTGGGAGCTTCCATGACCCAGCTTCAACGTCACCGACGCCGCGCCAGCACCCTGTTCTGCGCCGTGCTGGCCCTGTCCCCGCTCGCCTCCCTGGCCCAGGACGCCGGCCAGCTGATCTCCAGCGACCGCTTCCAGGCCGACTGGCTGCCCGGGCATGCCGACCAGACCTACAAGCTCACCTACGCAACCACCGACCTGCACCAGCGTCCTGCGCTGGCGACCGGGCTGGTGATGCTCCCGTCGGGCCCGGCCCCGGCCGGCGGCTGGCCGGTGGTGTCCTGGGCGCACGGCACCCAGGGCACGGGCGACCGATGCGCGCCCTCGGCAAGTGGTCCGACCCAACCGGCGCGCGACGCCGCTTACCTGGACCTGTTCCTCCAGCAGGGCTATGCGATCGTCGCCTCGGATTTCCAGGGGCTGGGCTCGCCAGGCGAACATGCCTACCTGCACGGCCCCAGCGTGGCCCACAACATCGTGGACATGGTCAAGGCGAGCCAGCAGCTCAATGCCGCGTTGCCGGTGACCCGCCACCTGGCGCCACGTTGGGTCTCGGTGGGGTATTCGCAGGGCGCGGGCGCGGCGGTATATGCGGCCAGCGTGGCCACCGAGCTCGGCGGGCCGGCGCTGGACTTCCGCGGCGCGGTGGGCACCGGCACCCCGGCCTGGGTCAACCTGACCACCCGCGGCCTGGGACCGGGCTCGACCCAACAACTCGGCGCCGGGGGTACTGCCTACCTGACCTATCTGATCAACGGGCTGATCCAGGCTGACCCCCGTATCGCCGACCTGCTCACCGACGTGGGCCGCGCACGGCTGGCACAGGCCCGGCACCTGTGCCTGGCCGAGCTGACCCGTGAACTGAAAGGGGTCACGCTGGCCGATTACTTCCATACGCCGTTGAGTACCCTCCCGGGCATCACCACGACCCTGGACAGCTACCTGGCCATGCCGCTGCGCGGCTTCGACCAGCCCTTGCTGCTCGCCCATGGCAGGGCAGACACGGATGTGGCCTATCTGGGCGCGCTGCTGTACGGGCTGGTGCTGGCCATCAACCAGCAGCCGCTGCGCTTCCGCAGCTACCCGGCCACCCATTCCGAAAGCCTGCATGCGGCCAGTGCGGACGTGCTGGCCTTCGTCGACGCGCGCCTGGGCACCATACCGGGGGCGGCGCTGCCGGGCTGGAACGTCAGCGCGGCCGATATCGCCCGCGCCTCCGACGGCATCGACACGCTACCGCAAGACGCGCTGCGCTGACCGGATCGGGGTGGCGTCTGGTCGGCGCCGCCCCCGTCAGCCCTTGTACCCGTTGCTGATCGGGTACCGCCGCTCCCGCCCGAACGCGCGCCGCGACACCTTCGGGCCCGGCGCTGCCTGATGGCGCTTCCATTCGCTGGTGCGCACCAGGCGCAGCACGCGGTCCACCACCTCGGCGGCGTACCCGGCGGCCACGATCTCCTCGCGCGACTGCTCCTGGTCCACGTAGCGGTACAGGATGCCGTCCAGCACGTCGTAGGCCGGCAGCGAGTCCTGGTCGGTCTGGTTGGCGCGCAGTTCGGCCGAGGGCGGGCGGCTGATCACCGCCGGCGGGATCACCGGTGCACCGCCCACCGTATTGCGCCACTTGGACAGCCCGAACACCTCGGTCTTGTACAGGTCCTTCAGCGGGGCATAGCCACCGCACATGTCCCCGTAGATGGTGGCGTAGCCGACCGCATACTCGCTCTTGTTGCCGGTGGTCAGCAGCAGCCCGCCGAACTTGTTCGATAGCGCCATCAGGATCACCCCGCGGGCGCGCGACTGCAGATTCTCTTCGGTCACATCGGCGGCCTGGCCCTCGAACATCGGCCCCAGCGCGGTCATCAGGCCTTCGAACACCGGCTCGATCGAAACGGCGTCCAGCTTCACGCCCAGCGCGCGGCACTGCTCGGCCGCCAGGTCGTTGGACATGTCGGCGGTATAGCGCGACGGCAGCCGCACCGCGGTGACGTTGTCCGCGCCCAGCGCATCCACGGCCATCGCCAACACCAGCGCCGAATCGATGCCGCCGGACAGACCCAGCCACACCTTCTTGAACCCGTTCTTGCGGCAATAGTCCTGGATACCGCGGGTCACCGCGCGCCAGGCCAGCGCGTCCATGCTCTCATCGCCGTCGTCGATCCACTCGCGCGGCAGGAAGCGGCGGGTGTCGGCGTCGTAGTCCACCACCAGCCACTGGTCGGTGAACGCGGCGGCAGCCGGGTGCACCGTGCCGTCGCCATCGGCCACGACCGAAGCGCCGTCGAAGACCAGCGCGTCCTGGCCGCCAACCACATTGAGGTAGGCGATCGCCGCGCCGCTCTCGCGGGTACGCTCGGCCAGCAGCGCATCGCGCTGGGCGTGCTTGCCGCGTTCGTACGGCGAGGCGTTGGGCACCACCACCAGCTGCGCGCCTTCGCGTACGGTGTCGGCCAGCGGCTCGGCGAACCACAGGTCTTCGCAGACCAGCACGCCCACCGGCACGCCGTTCAGCTCGAACACGCAGCTGCCGCCGTCCGGGTCCACGTCGAAGTAACGGCGTTCGTCGAACACGGCGTAATTGGGCAGCTCGCGCTTGCGGTAGGTGTGCTCGACCTTGCCATCGCGCAGCACGCTGGCCGCGTTGTACACCACCGAGCCGGTGGCCTGCGGCCAGCCGACCACGGCGGCAATGCCGGTCGTGGCCGCGGCAATGCGCTTGAGCGCCTGCTCGCAGTCGTACAGGAAGCCCGGGCGCAGCAGCAGGTCTTCCGGCGGATAGCCGCTGATCGCCAGCTCCGGGAACACCACCAGTTCGGCGTCGTACTCATCGCGCGCCTCGGCAATCATGGCAATGATGGTGTCGGTGTTCTGCGCTACGGCGCCTACCGGGAAATCAAACTGCGCCATCGCGATGCGGATCGAAGCCATGAAGGTCCAGCCTGTGGTTGCAATGCGCTCATTGTAGTGCCGGGCTCTGCCCGGCAACCACGCATTCGCTGATCGCAGGATCAGGCGACCGCCAGAACGCAGAAAGGCCGCCCGGAGGCGGCCTTTCTGGTAGCTGACCAACGGTCAGCTCTACCGACACGTCGGCCGCGGGGCGGCCGGCGTTTTACTTCACCAGCTTGGCGATGGCAGCGCCCAGGTCGCCCGGCGAACGGACGGTGACGACACCGGCCGCTTCCATGGCGGCGAACTTGCCTTCGGCAGTGCCCTTGCCGCCCGATGCGATCGCACCGGCGTGGCCCATGCGCTTGCCGGCCGGAGCCGACGCACCGGCGATGAAACCGACGACCGGCTTCTTCACGTGGTTCTTGATGTACTCGGCACCGGCTTCTTCAGCGTCGCCGCCGATTTCGCCGACCATGATGATGCCCAGGGTCTGCGGATCTTCGTTGAACAGCTTCAGGCAGTCGACGAAGTTCAGGCCGTTGATCGGGTCACCGCCGATGCCGATGCAGGTGGACTGGCCCAGGCCGACTTCGGTGGTCTGCTTGACCGCTTCATAGGTCAGGGTGCCCGAGCGCGACACGATGCCGATCTTGCCCGGCATGTGGATGTGGCCCGGCATGATGCCGATCTTGCACTCGCCCGGGGTGATGACGCCGGGGCAGTTCGGACCGACCAGCACGGTGTCCGGATGGGCACGGGTCAGCACGTTCTTGACGCGCAGCATGTCCAGCACCGGGATGCCTTCGGTGATGCACACGATGACCTTGATGCCGGCAGCCGCAGCTTCCAGGATCGCATCGGCCGCGTACGGCGGCGGCACGTAGATGACCGACGCGTCAGCGCCGGTGGCCGACACGGCGTCGGCAACGGTGTTGAAGACCGGCAGGTCGATGTGGGTGGTGCCGCCCTTGCCGGGGGTCACGCCGCCAACTACCTGGGTGCCGTACTCGATCATCTGAGTGGCGTGGAAGGTACCCTGCTGGCCGGTGAAGCCCTGCACGATCACCTTGGTGTTCTTGTTGATCAAAACTGACATTGGATTTCCTTCGGTGTCGGATCAGGCGGCGGCTTTGACAGCAGCGACGACCTTCTTGGCACCGTCGTTGATGTTGTCGGCCGGGATGATGGCCATGCCGCTGTCACGCAGCAGCTGCTTGCCTTCTTCCACGTTGGTGCCTTCCAGGCGCACCACGACCGGCACCTTGACGCCCACTTCCTTCACGGCGGCGATGATGCCTTCGGCAATCATGTCGCAACGGACGATGCCGCCGAAGATGTTGACGAAGATGCCTTCGACCTTGTCCGAGGACAGGATCAGCTTGAACGCTTCGATGACGCGCTGCTTGTTGGCACCGCCGCCCACGTCCAGGAAGTTCGCCGGCTCGCCGCCGTTGAGCTTGATGACGTCCATGGTGGCCATGGCCAGGCCTGCGCCGTTGACCATGCAGCCGATGTTGCCGTCCATGGTGACGTAGTTGATGTCCAGCTCCGAAGCAGTCACTTCGGTTTCGTCTTCCTGGGTCTTGTCGCGCATGGCGACCAGGGCCTTCTGACGGAACGCGGCGTTGTCGTCGCTGTCGAACTTGCCGTCCAGCGCGTACAGGTTGCCGTCGTCCAGGATGGCCAGCGGGTTGATTTCAACCAGCGCCAGGTCCTTTTCATTGAACAGGCGGTACAGGTTCACCATGATGCTGGCGAACTGGCCGGCCTGCTTGGCGGTCAGGCCCAGCTTGAAGCCGAAATCACGGCCGTGGTAACCCTGCACGCCTTCAACGAAGTCGACGTTGAGCGAGTGGATTAGCTCGGGGGTTTCAGCGGCAACCTGCTCGATCTCCACGCCGCCTTCCGAAGAAGCGATGTAGGTGATGGTCTTGGTGCCACGGTCAACCAGCACCGACAGGTACAGTTCCTTGACGATCTCGCCGGCGGTCGTCACCAGCACCAGGTTGACCGGCAGTTCAACGCCAGCGGTCTGGTAGGTGGCCATCTTGGTGCCGAGCATCTTGGCCGCAGCGGCCTTCACGTCGTCGGTGGTCTTGCAGAACTTGACGCCGCCTGCCTTGCCGCGACCGCCAGCATGGATCTGCGCCTTGACCATCCAGGGGCCCTGGCCCAGCGACTGGGCAGCTTCGACTGCTTCGTCCGGGGTAGCGGCGACCTTGCCGGCCGGGACCGGGATGCCGTACTCGGCAAGCAGTTGTTTTGACTGGTATTCGTGGAAATTCATGCGTCACCGTGGGAATAGGAACGACCGCACGCATCTCCAAGGCTCCCTCACGGGGCACCGGCACGGACCGCGGCGGGCCCACTATTGTGGACGAGCCGGCGCGCAGGCGCAAAGACACGCGAGCCGGCGCCGGGGCCCGGGCAGTTTTCCACCTTCATTCAGGCAGTTGCGGCACCCCTGCCGGCGCGCGGCCGGGCCGGCGGCCGCCCGATTGCGCGGCATCGGGCGATTGGCAGGCCCCTTCGAGGGGTGGCGTGCCTATACTGATCGCTCTACGGGCCGGCCCAGGCCGTTGAAACGCCGTCGAGCCTGGCTCGGCGTTACCAGGGCAGCCAGAAGGGGAGTTCCGGCGTGTCACCCAGTGCTTCATTGATCGACCGCATCGAATCGATACCGAAGCGGGAGCTGTACTTTTTCGCGCTGTATCGCCTGCTGATCACCGCCGTGATCGCCGCGCTGCTGTTCAGCCCGCTCAAGACCCTGATTGGCGAGGCCGACCATCCGGGCCTGGCGGTCTGGGTCAGCGGCATCTATCTGGGGCTGGCGCTGCTGATCCTGCTGGTGGGCAGGAGCGAGCGCTGGCTGCACCGCATCGTCGTGGCCGGTGTCGGGGTGGACATCATTGCCGCCACCCTGCTCGCCCACGCGCTGCCCGGTGCCAGTGCCGGCATCTCGATGACGCTGCTGTTCAACATCGCCGCGGCCGCCACCCTGCTGCCGCTCAGCCTGGGCATGGGCCTGGCGGTGGCCGCCAGCGCCGCCACCGCCGGGGAGTACGTCTGGAAGCTGCTGGAAGGCGGCGACCCGACCCGTACCCTGGCCGAACTGGCCATGTTCATCACCAGCTACCTGGCCCTGGCCTTCGTCAGCTACCAGGTGGGCAACCGCGCGCGCCGCAACCAGCAACTGGCCAACCAGCGCGGCGACGAAGTGGCCAACCTGTTCGAGATCAACGAACTGATCATCCGCCGCATGCGCACCGGCGTGCTGGTAGTGGATGGCGCCAACCGCATCACCCTGGCCAACGAAGCGGCCTCCACCCTGATCGGTGACGCCGACGGCAATGGCGGCAGCGGCCGGCTTGAACTGGGCAGCGCCGCACCGGACCTGAGCCGCCGCCTGCTGCGCTGGCGCAACGGCTGGACCAACGAAGAAACGCCGTTGCAGCTGTCCCCGGACCAGCCCGAAGTGCAGCCGCGTTTCGCCCGGCTGCTGGCCGGCAGCGACCTCACCCTGGTGTTCCTGGACGACTCCACCGTGGTCTCGCGGCGCGCCGAATCGCTGACCTTGTCGGCGATGGGGCGCTTCTCGGCGAGCCTGGCGCACGAGATCCGCAACCCGCTGGCGGCGATCAACTACGCCGCCCAGCTGCTGGAAGAATCCACCGCCATCGGCGACACCGACCGCCGCCTGCTGCAGATCATCCACCAGCAGTGCCAGCGCACCAACGGCATCGTCGAAAGCGTGCTCGGCCTGGCCCGGCGCGAACGCGCCAACCCGGAAAACCTGGACCTGGCCGCGTTCGTGCGCCGCTTCGTGCTGGAGTACAAACAGGGCATCACCCTCGAGACGGACAGCATCGAGCCGATCATCACCGAAACCTCGGTGCATGCCCTGATCGACCCGCGTCACCTGCACCAGATCCTCACCGTGCTGGTCCACAACGCGCTCAAGTACGGCCGCATCGGCCAGGAACCGGCACGGGTGCGACTGCGCGTGGCCCGGCAGGAGCGCGCTGCCGTCATCGACGTGATGGACCGCGGCCCGGGCATCCCCGAAACGGTGGCCAGCCAGCTGTTCCGCCCGTTCTTCACCACCTCCGAGCACGGCACCGGGCTGGGCCTGTATATCGCCCGCGAGCTGTGCAAGGCCAACCAGGCCCACCTGGAATACGTGTCGGTGCCGGCCGGTGGCGCGTGCTTCCGGCTGGTCCTGGCCGGCCCACACACGATGCTGCCGCAATGAACCGTTCACCGCGGCGGCCGTCCCTGTGGGTTGCCACCTGCGTCAAACATTTGTCGGATACAACCGCCCTCGGCTATCTTTCCCCCATATGAACGACACCCGCAGCGCCCTCGTCGTCGACGACGAACGTGACATCCGCGAACTGCTGGTACTGACCCTGGGCCGCATGGGCCTGCGCATCAGCACCGCGGCCAACCTCGCCGAAGCTCGCGAGTTGCTTGCCAGCAACCCGTACGACCTGTGCATCACCGACATGCGCCTGCCCGACGGCAACGGCATCGAGCTGGTCACCGAGATCGCCCAGCACTACCCGCGTACGCCGGTGGCGATGATCACCGCGTTCGGCAGCATGGACCTGGCCGTGGAGGCGTTGAAGGCCGGCGCCTTCGACTTCGTCAGCAAGCCGGTGGACATCGCGGTGCTGCGCGGGCTGGTCAAGCACGCGCTGGAACTCAACAACACCGAGCGCGCCACACCTGCCGCGCCGCCGTCGGAACAGGCCGCCCGCCTGCTGGGGGATTCCCCGGCGATGGACGTGCTGCGCACCACCATCACCAAGGTCGCGCGCAGCCAGGCCCCGGTCTACATCCTGGGCGAATCCGGGGTGGGCAAGGAACTGGTGGCCCGCACCATCCACGCACAGAGCGCGCGTTCGGCCGGTACGTTCGTACCGGTCAACTGCGGCGCGATTCCATCGGAGCTGATGGAAAGCGAATTCTTCGGGCACAAGAAGGGCAGCTTCAGCGGTGCCCACGCCGACAAACCCGGCCTGTTCCAGGCCGCGCATGGCGGCACCCTGTTCCTGGACGAAGTTGCCGAGCTTCCGCTGCAGATGCAGGTCAAGCTGCTGCGCGCCATCCAGGAAAAATCGATCCGCCCGGTCGGTGCCGCCACCGAAGTGCCGGTGGACGTGCGCATCCTGTCGGCCACCCACAAGGACCTGGGTGAACTGGTCGAGGACGGCCGCTTCCGCCACGATCTGTATTACCGCATCAACGTGATCGAGCTGCGCGTGCCGCCGCTGCGCGAACGCCGCAGCGACCTGCCGCAGCTGGCCGCCTCGATCCTGGCGCGGCTGGCCCGTACCCACGAGCGCCCCACCCCGCTGCTGGCCCCGTCGGCCATCGACGCGCTGGCGCAGTACCACTTCCCAGGCAATGTGCGCGAGCTGGAGAACATCCTGGAACGCGCCCTGGCGCTGGCCGAGTCGGACAGCATCGGCGCCAGTGACCTGCGCCTGCCGCAGCACGCCACGCCGCGCCACGGCGCCGGCCCGGCACCGGTGCACGAAGAAGCCGTGGTCGACCTGCCGGCCGGTAGCGGTGCCCTGCCCTCCTACATCGAGCAGATGGAGCGCACCGCCATCCAGAAGGCGCTGGAAGAGAACCGCTGGAACAAGACCCGCACCGCCGCGCAGCTGGGCATTACCTTCCGCGCGCTGCGCTACAAGCTGAAAAAGCTGGGCATGGATTGAGGCCAGCGGCCCGGGTTTCCCGCACATGAAAAGGCCCGCATCCGCGGGCCTTTTCCGTTCAACCGCACCCGCTGATCAATCCTTGGTAACGCGGTTGATCTCGGCCAGGCTGGTCGTACCCGCCGCCGCCTTGACCAGCGCCGACTGCCGCAGGTCATTCACCCCGGCGCGCTGCGCGGCCTCGGCAATCTGGATGGCATTGCCACCGGCCAGCACGATCACCGAGATTTCCTCGCTCATCGGCATCACCTGGTAGATACCGGTACGGCCCTTGTAGCCCTCGGTGCACTCCTCGCAGCCCACCGGCTCGAACAAGCGGATGCCCGCATCGATCTGCGCCTGGGTGAAGCCTTCGGCCAGCAACGCATGCGCCGGCAGCTCGATCGGCCGCTTGCAGTTGCTGCACAGCCGCCGGGCAAGGCGCTGGGCGATCACCAGCGTGACCGAACTGGTGATGTTGAACGGCGCAATGCCCATGTTCATCAGGCGGGCGATAGTCTGCGGCGCATCGTTGGTATGCAGCGTGGACAGCACCATGTGGCCGGTCTGGGCGGCCTTGATCGCGATCTCGGCGGTTTCCAGGTCGCGGATTTCGCCGACCATGATGATGTCCGGATCCTGGCGCAGGAACGAACGCAACGCCGCGGCGAAGGTCATGCCGCGCTTGTTGTTCTGCTGCACCTGGTTGACGCCGGGCAGGCGGATTTCCACCGGATCTTCGGCGGTGGAGATGTTGCGCGTTTCGTCGTTGAGGATGCCCAGCGCGGTATACAGCGACACCGTCTTGCCCGAGCCGGTCGGGCCGGTCACCAGCACCATGCCGTAGGGCTTGTGGATGGCCTCCAGGAACAGCTGCTGCTGCGCCGGCTCGTAGCCCAGCTTGTCGATGCCCAGCTTGGCTGCACTGCCATCCAGGATACGCAGCACGATCTTCTCGCCGAACAGCGTGGGCAGCGTGCTCACGCGGAAGTCGATCTGGCGGGTCTTGGACAGGTTGAGCTTGATGCGCCCATCCTGCGGCACGCGCTTTTCCGCGATATCCAGCTGCGACATCACCTTCAGGCGCGCCGCGATGCGCTGGTTGAGCTTGACCGGGGCCTTGGCCACGTTCTTGAGCAGGCCGTCGATCCGGAAACGCACTCGGTAATCGTCTTCGTACGGCTCGAAATGAATGTCCGAGGCGCCCTTGCGGATCGCATCGATCAGCACCTTGTTGACGAACTTCACCACCGGGGTGTCGTCGCCCTTGGCGTCCACGCCGGAGTCGGTGGAGCCGCCGTCTTCGTCACCGCCGGCGACGTCAAGGTCGCCCATGCCGTCGTCGTCGCCGCCCAGCGCCGAGCCCAACGTGTCGTGCTTGGACTGCCACTGCTCCAGGGTGCGCTTGATCTGCTCCTCGTCAACCAGGATCGGCTCGACCACCAGGTTGGTGTGGAATTTGATTTCGTCCAGCGAATGGGTGGGGTCGCTGGTACCCACGAACAGCTTGCCGCCGCGCTTGAACAGCGGCAGGACCCGGTGCTTGCGGAGGAGTTCCTCGCTGACCAGGCTGATGGCGTTCTGGGCACCGTCAAAAATGGAGACGTCGAGCAGCGGCATGCCGAACTCAACTGCATTGGCCGCCGCCAGCTGGGCACTGGTGACCAGCTTCTTTTCAGCGAACCACTGCGGCAGGGGCTGCTTGGCGGCGCCGGCCTTGGCCATTGCGTCGCGGGCCACGGCCTCGTCCAGCACGCCATCCTGGACCAGGCGGCGGGCAATGCCGGTGATGCCGACGAGATTGGCAGTGGTTACGGCGTTCATGTGGATCCTTTGGTTCGATGGCGGCATCGGGCACGACATAGCCCCAAGGCAAATGGACCGCTCTGCCACCGGTTGAAGGCGATCAGCAGCTGCATCCTATCGTGCAGGCTCATGATAGTCCTGTCCAACGATGGCCAACATCCCTCGGATACCGGCTCGCCCCCTCAGCATCCGGTGGGGCGCACACGCGCTTCAAAGGCACTGCCGTCGCAGGACCAGATGCCTTCGGCACTCCTGCGCAGCACAAGATCCTTTCCGTCAACCGTGCTGTTGCCTTTGACCGTGCAGGTGATGGAACCGACGCCTGAATCGGCAAGTTCAGCGGCCACCGATGAACAATGCACGCTGCGGGACAGCCCGAGGTACTCCGGGGTGACCGCAGTGGCACTCTGGCTCTCGACTATGACCGCCTCCACCAGGGTCTTTCCAGGATGCATGTCGGCAAGAGCTGCCGTCACCTGCGTCTTTGCTATGTATAGCGGGAACACTGCTACCGCAACGGCAGCAAGGATGGAAATGATCGCGACCACGATCATCACTTCGATGAGTGTGAACCCCTTCTGCGTGTTCATGACTCCCCCTGTTTGACAGCAATCCCCATTGCCGTCCGTCACCACTACTGCGTCTTCCAGCCATTGGCGGATACCAAGGGCCGTGGCCACGGTCACTGGAAACACGGCGCCGCTTGATTCCACTGATGCCCTCAGCACAAGGCCCGCAATTGCGGGCCTTGTCTTGAACGCTGGGAATCGGAAATAAAGAACCTAATTTCCAGACCCCATCAACTCACTGAATCAGCTGCAGCCGTTCGGCTTGTACTTGGTGGCAACTGCCGTGGTGGTGCAAGCAAAACCGCCGGCCTTGGTGATTGCACCGCTGGTGGCATCCACAGTCGCTTCGGCATAATCCAGAGCAATGGTGGAACCGGTGCCGATGCGGCCCGGATCACGAATGGTGCAGGTCATGCCGGTCGCCGCGACGGCGATCGTGGAACAGCTGCCGGTGTTGTTGGCCTGGAAACCAGCGGTGGCCAGCGTCGGGGTACGGCCTTCGCTGACTTCCATCTCGAACTGCGTCTTGTGCGACGCCAGGTCGGCCAGTGCAGCGGTCACCTTCGACTTGGACACGTAGTCCTGGTAAGCCGGCAGCGCGATGGCGGCCAGGATGGCGATGATCGCAACAACGATCATCAGTTCGATCAGGGTAAAGCCCTGCTGCTTCTTCATGAGTACATCCCCTAGAGGTAGGTAAGAGTAAACACTGGCCCGGGGCCTGTCCGAGTGATCGGATGAGCAAGGCGACCGTCCGTGCGGGTGGATCAAAGCAGGTTGCGTGCCAACTTCTCAGCAATGCTCCCCAGCATTCCCCGGCGCAATGATCGCACCAATCTTCAGGATTGGAACCCCCCTCACAGCAATTTGCGACCGAACCGGCAGAGTGACGTGTTGCGTCACCTTGTGACCCTGAGGGTCTTGGACGAAAGTCACGGTTTCGTTGGAGCCGGGGATGCCACGGGCGCCCGGAACCGGCTACCATGCGCCGAGATAGCCCGCCTGGGGATGGTGTGGCTGGGGAGCCCTGTATGTCCGTTAGCCGTAGTGCAATCAAGAAAGAGCCCGTGGCGCGAAGCACCATGGAGCTGCAACCGTTTGTCTGGGAGGGGACCGACAAGCGGGGCGTGAAGATGAAGGGCGAGCAGCCCGCCAAGAACGCCAACCTGCTGCGCGCAGAGCTGCGTCGCCAGGGCATCACACCGAACATTGTCAAACCCAAGCCCAAACCGATGTTCGGTGCGGCCGGCAAAGCCGTCAGCGCCAAGGACATCGCCTTCTTCAGCCGCCAGATGGCCACCATGATGAAATCAGGTGTGCCGATCGTCAGCTCATTGGAGATCATCGGCAGCGGGCACAAGAACCCGCGGATGAGAAAGTTGGTGGATACCATCCGCGCCGACATCGAGGGCGGGTCGTCGCTGCATGAAGCAATCAGCCGGCATCCCGTGCAGTTCGACGAGCTGTACCGCAATTTGGTGCGCGCGGGCGAAGGCGCCGGCGTCCTTGAAACCGTGCTCGACACGGTAGCAACTTACAAAGAGAACATCGAAGGACTGAAGGGCAAGATCAAGAAGGCCATGTTCTACCCGGTGATGGTGGTTGTGGTCGCCATGCTGGTCAGCTCGATCATGTTGATTTTCGTGGTCCCGCAGTTCGAAGATGTGTTCAAGGGCTTTGGCGCTGAGCTCCCCGCCTTTACGCAGATGATCGTCAATCTGTCGCGGTTCATGGTGTCCTGGTGGTGGCTGTTCCTGATCGTACTGGGTGGCGCGGTGGCCGGCTTTATTTTCGCCTACAAGCGCTCCCCGAAGATGCAGCACACCATGGATCGCCTGATCCTCAAGTTCCCGGTGATCGGGTTGATCATGCACAACAGCGCGATTGCCCGCTTCGCGCGCACCACCGCCGTGACGTTCAAAGCCGGTGTTCCGCTGGTCGAAGCGCTCAGCATCGTCGCAGGCGCAACCGGCAACAAGGTCTACGAAGAGGCGGTACTGCGCATGCGCGATGACGTGTCGGTCGGTTACCCGGTCAACATGGCGATGAAGCAGACCAACCTGTTCCCGCACATGGTCATCCAGATGACCGCCATCGGCGAAGAGGCCGGCGCTCTGGATACCATGCTGTTCAAGGTGGCCGAGTACTATGAGCAGGAGGTCAACAATGCCGTTGACGCACTCAGCAGCCTGCTGGAACCGATGATCATGGTGTTCATTGGTACCATCGTCGGTGGCATGGTGATCGGCATGTACCTGCCCATCTTCAAACTCGGCGCCGTCGTCGGCTAAAGGTAACAATGGCATTTCTCGACCAGCATCCCGGCCTCGGCTATCCCGCCGCGGCCGGACTGGGGCTGCTGCTGGGCAGCTTCCTCAACGTAGTCATCCTGCGCCTGCCCAAGCGGTTGGAGTGGCAGTGGAAGCGCGACGCCCGCGAAGTACTGGAAGAGCCGGACATCTACGAGCCGCCGCCGCCGGGCATCGTGGTGGAGCCCTCGCACTGCCCGCACTGCAAGCACAAACTGTCCTGGTACGAGAACATCCCGCTGTTCAGCTGGCTGGCCCTGCGCGGCAAATGCCGCCACTGCCACGCGCCCATCTCGATCCAGTACCCGCTGGTAGAGCTGGTGACCGCGCTGCTGGTCCTGGCCAGCGTGTGGCAGTTCGGCTTTGGCTGGCAGGGCTTCGGCGCGATCGTGCTGAGCTGCTTCCTGGTGGCCCTGTCCGGGATCGACCTGCGTACCCAGCTGCTGCCGGACCAGTTGACCCTGCCCCTGATGTGGCTGGGCTTGATTGCAGCCAGCGACAATCTCTACATGCCGGCCAAACCGGCCCTGCTCGGCGCCCTGGCCGGCTACCTGTCGCTGTGGTCGGTGTGGTGGCTGTTCAAACAGATCACCGGCAAGGAAGGCATGGGCCACGGCGATTTCAAGCTACTGGCCGCGCTGGGCGCCTGGTGTGGCCTGAAGGGCATCCTGCCGATCATCATGCTGTCCTCGATCGTCGGCGCCATCATCGGCTCGATCTGGATCTACTCGCGCGGTCGCGATCGTGCCACCCCCATCCCGTTCGGGCCGTACCTGGCCATCGCCGGCTGGATCGTCTTCATGTGGGGCGAGCAGATCATCAACGCCTACATGGGCTACGCCGGCCTGCGCTGAGGGGCAGCCGATGAGCAGCTACATCATCGGCCTGACCGGCGGCATCGCCGCCGGCAAGAGCGAGCTCAGCCGCCGCTTCGAGGCCCTGGGCGTCACCGTCGCCGACGCCGACGTTGCCGCCCGCGAGGTGGTCGCGCCCGGCAGCGAAGGCCTGGCCCGGATCACGGCACACTTTGGACCCGGCATCCTACTGGCCGATGGCCAGCTGGATCGTGCGGCGCTGCGCGAGCGCATCTTCGCCTCCGCACAGGAGCGCCAAGCCCTGGAAGCCATCACCCATCCGGCCATCCGGCAGCGGCTGCGCGCCACCTGCGAGCAGGCCACCGGCCCCTATGCGATGGCCGCCATTCCGCTCCTGACCGAGGCCGGTGGCCGCCAGCAGTACCCCTGGCTGGACCGGGTGCTGGTGGTGGATGTACCGGTAGCGGTGCAGCACGCCCGCCTGCTGCAGCGCGATGGGATTACCGCCGAACTGGCCGATCGAATGATTGCCGCCCAGGCCAGCCGGGAACAGCGCCTGGCACTGGCCGATGACGTGGTGGTCAACGATGGCCAGCCCGAGCATCTGCAGGCGAAGGTGGAGCAGCTGGACCGCCTGTACCGCGAATTGGCCGCCACCCCCCGGTAGAGCCACCCCATGGGTGGCTGCGCAATAACCGCATGCCGCAAGGAGCAGCCACGCATGGCGTGGCTCTACCCGCGTGGGGCACGCGAACCGTTCAGCGGTAGCGCCGCCCCATGGGTGGCTGCGCAATAACCGCATGCCGCGAGGAGCAGCCACGCATGGCGTGGCTCTACCTGCGGGGGATTCGCGGATGCCGCCTTACAGCGCTGGCGCGAACGTCAGCGTGGCCACCACGCCCCGCTCTGCGCCCGGGCGCACACTTACCTGCCAACCGTACAGGTCGCACAGGCGGCTGACGATCGACAGGCCGATGCCGCCGCCCTGCGAATGGCCGGCATGGGTGCCGCGGTAGCCGCGCTGGAACAGCTTGGCTGCGTCTTCGGCGCTCAGGCCGGGGCCGCTGTCGATGACGTCCACGCGGTTGCCACTGACCCGTACGCGTACCGAGCCCTCCTGCGAATACTTCACGGCGTTGCCGATCAGGTTGCCCAGCGCCACCGACAAGGCCGATTCGGGCGCGTCGATGACCAGATCACGGTCACCCTCCAGCACCAGCTCCAGCGGCTTGCCGCCCAGTTGCGCACGATGGGCATCCAGCAGCTGCTCGGTCACGCGGGCGACATTGCTGCTGCCCTGCCCGCGCTCGTTGCGCGACAGCAGCAGCAGCGAGCCGATCAGGTCGGTGCATTGCTGTTCGGCCCGCTGGATGCGCTGCAGGCGCTGCACCACTTTTTCATCGAGGCCCGGGCGCGCCAGCAGCAGCTCGGTGGCGCCGCGGATCACGGCCAGCGGCGTGCGCAGCTCGTGGCTGACGTCGGCGTTGAACTCGCGATCGCGCTGCACCACCTCGGTAAGCCGGGACGAGTAATCATCCAGCGCCTGGGCCAACTGGCCCACTTCGTCATCGGGAAAGCGCGGGGCCAGCGGCTCCGGCTCGCTGGTGCCGCCGCGATAGGCGCGCAGGCGCGCGGCCAGGTCGGACACCGGCTTCATCACCTTGGACGCCGACCACCAGCCCAGGACCAGCGACAGCACGCTGAACACCAGGACGGAGAAGAACAGTGCGCGGTTGAGCTGGGCTTCGCCGCGGATGCTCTCGGTCATGTCGTAAGCGAGGAAGAACCAGGCATCGGGCGTCTTGCGGACGGCCAGCTTGTAGGAAAACGGCCGATTCTCTTCGTCCACCCCGGCCACGTTGTAGTTGCCCGTGGCGTAGGCAGCCCATTCGGGGCGCTCCTCACGCACCCGGTCGAACTTGTCCTTGGGGTAGGCGAACGCGCGCACCTGCTGGAAAGGCACTTCCGGGCTGCGGCCCGGATCGAGTTGATACCGCATCGCAAACTCGTCGATGTTGCGGTTCAACACATCTTCCACCAGCTGGTTTTCCACGCGCGCGCGGGTCCAGTTGGTGGCAAACGCAAACAGCGCCGTCAGGCACAAGCCCAACAGCGCGAACGATACGATGATGCGACTGCGCAGCCGACGCCGGTACGGTGCCCGGCGGCGCTCCCCCTTCGCCGTCACCGGATCAGGCTTCCGGGGCGGCGATGCGGTATCCGATGCCATGACGGGTCTGGATCAACGGCACCTCGAAGGGCTTGTCCACCACCGCGCGCAGGCCGTGGATGTGCACGCGCAGCGAGTCCGAATCCGGCAGTTCTTCGCCCCACACGCGGGTTTCCAGCTCCTGGCGGGTCACCACGGCCGGGGCCGCTTCCATCAGCGCCTGCAGGATCTTCAGTGCGGTCGGGTTGAGCTGCAGCAGCTTGCCCTGGCGGCGCACTTCCAGCGTGTCCAGGTTGTATTCCAGGTCGCCGGTTTCCAGTACGCGGGTCTGCACGCCCTTGCCGCGACGCGACAGGGCGTTCAGACGGACTTCGACTTCCTGCAGCGCGAATGGCTTGATCAGGTAGTCGTCGGCGCCGGAGTCGAACCCGGCCAGCTTGTTGTCCAGCGAATCCCGTGCGGTCAGCATGAGCACCGGGGTCTGCTTGCGCGCTTCATTGCGAAGCTTGCGGCACACCTCGATCCCGTCCATTCCCGGCAGATTGAGATCCAGCACGATCGCGTCGAACTCATGGACCACGGCCAGGTGCAGGCCGGTCACGCCATCGGCGGCGAAGTCCACGGTGTGCCCGCGGTCTTCAAGATAATCGCCCAGGTTGGCGGCAATGTCGCTGTTGTCTTCAATTACAAGAATTCGCACTGTGACCTCTGTTTCATGAGGGATTGGCCTGGACCGCGATGCTGCGGCACGGGGCCGCAGCATCGATTTCCTTGCGCTGCCTGCTGAACGATACAGGCTTGATTCTTAATAGTAGACACCGAGCGATGCGATGCCCGCGTCATTTCGTATCGATTTTGATCGTCTGGTTGCCGCGCTGCTGGTTGTCGAGCAGCCTGCGGCTGTCCTCGGTGTCGCGCCGGCGCTGGGCAACCGTGCGGCAGGTGCTCTGCTGCATGTTGCTGCCGGTGACGCGCTCGCGGCGGCAGACCATCCGGCTGTCTTCCTTGGCGCGGGTCATCACCGTATTGACCACTTCCTGGTCGTTGAATATCGCCGTACGCGCCTGCGGATTGAGCTCATCGAAGCGGCTATGGCCTTCCATCTTCAGCCGGATACGACCGATGGCCTGCTGGACGGTGTTCTTGTCCTCGATGGTCATCTCACTGTAATTCTCACTGCGAAGGGCAGCTTCCAGGCGATCAAGCTGAGCGGCCGCCGGTTCATCGGGGCTGAGTCGCACAGACTCATCAGTGGACTTTGCCCAGGCACCGCCAACGGCAAGCAGGGCCAGAACCAATACGGTGTATCGACGCATATTCACAACTCCCATCCTTCCATGAACGAAGCGCTGACTTTACGAGTCCAAACGGGCCGTAACAAGGGACTGATGGCAGGGGGAGAAGGTTCCCCGGCCGGCTGGAAAAAGGCCCAGACGGTAAACCGCCTGGGCCTGAAGTGTGTTCCCGATTACCGATCCTGCTGAGGAGGGCAGAGCTGCGGTTCGTCGAAGCCTACGCCGGGGTCGATTAAACCGGTGTTAAGCGCTCCGAAAGGTTTCGCAAAACCAATCAAGCCCTTGAATTTGAAGGTTTTTTCATGGCCGCGACGTGATCGATGATGCGGCCCGCCAGGTCGGCCTGGCAGATCGCCTCGATGCCTTCCAGCCCCGGCGTGGAGTTCACCTCCAGCACCAGCGGGCCTCGGCTGGAGCGGATCAGGTCGACCCCGGCCACGCTCAAGCCCAGTGCTTTGGCCGAGCGCACCGCCACCTGCTGTTCGGCGCGGCTGGCCTTGGCGGCGCGGGCGCTGCCGCCGGCATGCAGGTTGGAGCGGAAATCCCCGTCCGGGGCCTGGCGCTGCATGGCGCCCACCACCTGGTCGCCCACCACCAGGCAGCGCAGGTCGGCCCCCTGGGCCTCGCCGATGAACTCCTGCATCAGGAAGTTGGCATACAGCCCGCGCAGCGCCTCGACGATGCCGCGCGACGCGCTGGCCTTCTCGGTCAGGATCACCCCCCTGCCCTGGGTGCCCTCGTTGAGCTTTACCACGTGCGGCGGTGGGCCGAGCATCGACAAGAGGTCAACGGTGTCGTCGGGGTTGTCGCCGAAGACGGTCACCGGCATGTCGATGCCCTTGGAGGCCAGGATCTGGTGCGCACGCAGCTTGTCGCGGGCCCGCAGGATGGCGTCGGAGGGGTTGGGCGTGCGCGCGCCCATCATCTCGAACTGGCGCAACACCGCAGTGCCATAGCGGGTGACCGAGGCCCCGATGCGCGGGATCACCGCATCCACCCCGGTGATCGGCCGACCCTTGTAATGCATGGTGAAGCCGTCGGCGGCGATCCGCATGTAGCAGCGCAACGGATCGAGCACCCGCACGGTGTGGCCGCGGGTGCGCGCGGCTTCGACCAGGCGGCGCGTGGAGTACAGCTTGCTGTTGCGGGACAGGATGGCGAGTTTCATCGCGATGCGAAGGGGCGGGAAAGCGCGCAGCATAGCGCGGGGCCAGCGTGGCCAGATGACGGTGTGCGCCTGCGCAGGCATGCGCCCCGGATGAATGCCCTGTCAGTCCTTGGGCAGCGCCAGCCGCGCGCGTTGGCCGCTGCCGCCCACCGACACCGCGGCCTGCCGCCACTCCACCACCACGTCCAGGGGAACCTCCACCAGCGGCTCCCGATGCCAGCCATCGGCATCCCCCCATTCCTGGTACGCCTGCAATTCCAGACGGCCGTCGTCGCCTGCAGCGAGCACCTCCAGCCAGGCGCTGCGACGTTGCTTGCCCTGCCCTGCAAACACATGGCGCCGCACTGCCTGCCAGCGGCCATGCCAGTACACCAGCCACACGCCTTCCACGGGCCGATGGGTGGCATCCAGGCAGACGCCGGCCACCACGATGCAATGGCCACCGGGACTGGCAATGACGGTGTCCAGATCGCAAACATGGCGTCCGCTGTCTACGCCGTCCAGGGCCAGCGCGTACGGCTGCGTGTGCGTGAAAAGATCAGGATGGGCGGTCAGCCGCAGGTCGTCGGGCAACAGCAGGCGTGCGCTGAGCTCGCGACCGTCGCGCAGGCGGTGGCGCAGCTGCGTCTGCATCGGGCTGGCCAAGGCCGGATCATCGGGCGCCAGCCAAAGGCCGTGGTACGCACGCAGCGCGGTGGCCACATGCGGCTGGCGCACCACCCACGCCGCCGCGCCGGCATCCCCGTCAGTCTGGCGCCGTTCGCCGAGCCTCTGCCAGAACACGTGGGGGACCGCGTTGAAGTGAAGCAGGACCTTGCGCTGCTCGTCATACCCCAGCACCCCATCGCTGCGGTCAACGTAGCCCGACGCGAGGCGCAGCGACGTTCCCGCCAGGTCGGTCCACGTGCCGGTCTGCGCAGTGCCGCCGTCGCAGGCGATGTCGTCCACGATCGCACCATCGCGCAGCATCTGCGTGCAGTACGCCGGACCGCCCATGCCCAGCTCGCCCCAGCCCAGGGTCACATCGCCGGTGGGGGGCCGGCGGGCGAAGGGTGACAACGGCGTCGAGTGCAGTGTCGCCCCGCCGACCGGCAGCACGTCGCCCGCCAGGTCGAAGCGCTCCAGCAGGCGTTGTACTGCAACCGTGGCGGCCAATGCAGCAATCACGCCCAGTGGCGACCACCAGGCGATGCACACCGCCACCAGCACCCCGCTGGGCAGCCAGCGGGTGTAGCGACGCAGCGCGGTACGGTCGGCGGGCCCCGGCGAGGACGACACGTGGGCGTTATTCCTGCGCCGCACGCGGCGCATCCATCCGCACCTTTGGGGTACAGACACTGTCGTACTGCGCGGTAGCCAGCCAGTCGAGGTTGGATCCTGCCGGAATGCGCGCTACCGGCCCGTCGATGGTGCTGCGCTCCCAGCCTTCGCCTTGCCGTCGTGCGGCATAACGCAGGTCCCACTGCCCGTCCTCCAACCGGTACATCGCGACGGTGCCCCGGGTGCAACCGGCCTCGATCCGGTACGTTTTGTAGCCCGGTACCCGCCCTTCCACGCGACGCGTGCCGTCGGGCAAGGTGGTGCGCGTCGACACCGTCGCCTGTACGCCGGGCTCGGCCGGAAACTGCTCCAACGGCGGCAGCACCGCCCACGCGGGCGCGACCATGGCGGTGAAGACGGGGACCAGCAGATATCGCAGTCGAAATGCTGTGCGGTCGACGCTGCGACGGATCATGAACATTCCTTTTTCAGATCGGGCAAGCGGATAGTATGACGGCGACCCCGTGCCACCCTCATGTCGCCCTCCGCCCCCGCCGATGCGCGGTGAATTGTGTCGACGCCGCGCAGGCCTGCACTCTCCAATGGAGTTCCCATGAAATGGATCCTTCCCCCCGGCATTGCACTGCTGAGCCTTCTCCTGTCGGCGACGACACAGGCTGTACCCGTTTCCTTCACCGATTACAGGGATTTCTACCGCTCGTTGGGCGGCGCACTGTTCCCGGAAGCGGGCACGGACATGGCGATGCCCTGCACGGACGCGCCCCGCAACTGCGTCTGGGTGACCTCGATGGGCCAGGCGCTACGACGTTTCGACCAGCCCCTGTGGAGCGGGCCGGGCGACCTGGCCATGACACCCCCTGCCGGCGTACCCGAGGTGGCGTTCGACGGCGAGGCGTTGGTGGTGGGTACGCAGCGCTGGCCCCTGAGCCGCGCGATCAACCTCGCGCCCGCACCGTGGAATGACAACGCGCCGATCGCTGCCGAAAACGTGGCAGTCATGACGCTGTGGCACCGCGGCAGCTCGGTGTGCCTGGACATCCGCCAGGTCAGCAGCGGCAAGGGCGACCGCTACACCAAGGTAGTGCTGCTGCATGAGAAGCGGCTCTACGTACTGCCCCCGCTGTTCGGCACCTGTGCTGCGGTTCGCGAAGCGCCGCACCACGGGTTCAGCTATCCGAGCAACTCCTATTTGGGCGCCGGGATGGAAACCGACCCGGAAGGCCTGCAGGTGGACTACCTGCTGTCTGACGGCATCACGCGCATCGCACGCTACCGGCTGCGCTTCCCTGACCACGACAATCCCTTCGTGTTTGAGGCCATGCGCGAGTAAGGGGGGGATGGCAACGGCCAACGTGCGCCGGTGGTTCCCAAGCGATGCCGCGGGAAATGCGCGGATCTGGCGCGCTGTGCAGATTGCCGCGCGCGAAAGACGCGATGGCGGTACGCATGCAGAAAGAGGGATTACGCTTCGTTCAAAGGCTTGCAGAGCGCCGCAGGTTGCAGCGGAAGCCGTTGATGGAGCGGGTGAAGGGAATCGAACCCTCGTCAGTAGCTTGGGAAGCTACAGCTCTACCATTGAGCTACACCCGCATCGCGCCGGGCAAGTTTATGCGGCGGGGCGGTAAAAACGCAACGGGCGGCAGGGGGCCGCCCGTTGTGGCTGGCTTTCGACAGCCGCCGGCAACGCCCCGTGCGGGGCGTTGCGCGCGGTGGATCAGAAGCTGCCGCTGAAGCTGGCGAACAGCGACACGTCGCGGGCACGCTTCTGCAGCGTGGTGGTGCTCATGCCCACATTGCTGTTCAGGCCCCACAGGTTCAGGCGCGCACCCAGCACGGCGGTGGCGTAGTTCTTGTCGAACTCCAGCCCCGGCACCTTGTACATGCCCACCTCCGGCATCGACTGCAGCCACGCGCTGGCCTGCTTGTCGTCTTCGAACTCGTGGTCGTAGGTGACCTGCACGTACGGCTTGACGCTGCCGCCGTCGAAACGGGCCTGCCAGCCGATGCGGCCTACGGTGGAGTCGACATCCTGGTCGCCATAGCCCAGCGCGGTGGCGCTCGGGTTGCTTTCGGTGTAACCGTCCAGCTTGACCTTCTGCCAGATCACCGCGGCCACCGGACCATGGCGGAAGCCGCCCTCGGTGCCGAACTCATACCCGGCGTTCAACGCGGCGGTCAGGTTGCTGCCTTCCGGCGAGCCTTCGTGGATACGGGTCGCCGGGCCCAGCTGGACCTTGCGGGTGACGTCGTAGTCCAGCCAGCTGTAGCTGACCTGGCCGTTGACCCAGACGCGCTCGCCATACCAGCCGGCGAACAGGCCCAGCGAGGTATCGGACTGGGTGAAGTCGCCCTTGCTGTTGCCGAAGTCGGCGTCCACGCGGCCATAGCCGGCGAAGGCGCCGACCACCATGCCATCACGCGCCCAATCCACGCCGAACAGGCCGGCCGGGGCCATGCCGTCGTACAGGTCGGCATGCGCGTAGCGCTGCATGTCGCCACGCAGGTTGCCCCACCAGCTCAGGCCGTCGGCCGGGCGGCCGTCCAGGTGCCAGCTGACCTGGTCGGCGCGCGAACGACCGACCGTCTGGGCCGAGTGGGTCAGGATCTGCTGGTTGCGCGGGGCTTCCAGGATCGACAGAGTGTACTGGCCCAGCATCTCGTGGGTCGCGTTGGACGGGTGCACGCCATCGGCGAACACATAACTCTTGTAGGCGTCCGGTGCCGCATAGGCGGCCGGGCTGCAGGTCAGCGAGGTTGCGGTGAGGCAGGCCTTGCCGGTGGCATTGACGAAGCCGTAGGTGGACGGGCTGGCGACGATTTCCTGCAGGATGTGGAAGGTATCCACCGGGATCACCTGCAGGCCGGCCGCTTTCAGGCCACCGAACAGTGCGTCGTTGTAGGCCTTGGCCAGCGCGGTCCCGGCCGCCATGCCCGCCGGGCCGGCGGCGCGCGCGTCCGGGGTCAGACCGATGTCGGGAATGGTGGGCACCACCACGTACTGGGCACCGGCCGCCTTCAGCGTACCGACGATGCCGACCTGATCGGTCACCGCCGCACCCAGGGTGGCGGCCAGCGGTGCGCCGCGCTGGATGGCGAACAGGTCATTGGCGCCGCCCCATACGGTGTACAGCGCGTTCGGGTCGGCCTTGCCGCCATTGGCCGCCAGGTACTGGTTCATCTGGGTCTTGAGCGAGTACACCGGCACGGCCGGGGTACCCGGTACCAGCACCTGGCTGGTATCCACGCCGACGCGGGCGCCGCCGATGGCGTAGTTGTCACCGTTCTGGCCGTTGCCGTGCGCGGCGCCGTTGGTGCCGTAATAGTCGGCCACGTACTCGGCCCAGATCCAACCGGGGTTGGTGGTGAACTGGCCGATGATCGGGTTCGCGCTGGCCGGCAGCAGCGGGCGGAAGTAGCCGGCGTCGCTCAGGCTGTCGCCAAATACCACGGTCTTGGTATACGGCGACTGGGCCATGGCCGGCAGGGCGGCCATGGCGATGGCCACGGCCATCAGGGAACGCAGGGGGCGCTTGCTGAGCAGCATGTAAAGCTCCTTGAAGTGGGGGAACAACCGACGTACGCCGGCGCACGGTGGCAATGGTTTCACTGCGCCCCGGGCAATTCACGCTGCGTCGCCGCATGAAATCGCCCGGCCGCCTGAAAACCCAGCGCAGCGGCGGCCGCCGCCCTGGCGGGCGGTCGGCAAGGGTACGCACCCCGGCCACAATTAGGGACAATGGCGTCATGAACATCGTCCTCAATGGCGACACCCGCCAGCTTCCGCAAAGCGCCACCGTCCACGACCTGCTGCACACCGAGCAACTGCTTGAGCGCCGGGTGGCGGTGGAGGTCAACGGCGAGATCGTCACCCGCAGCCGTCATGCCAGCCACACCCTGCAGGACGGCGACGTGGTCGAGATCGTGCACGCACTGGGCGGCGGCTGAGGATGTCGGGCCGCACGTGGGCCGGCGCAGCATCGTGACGCGCGATAGGCGATAATTCGCGCCATGAATCCACACGCCCCCAACGACGCGCTGGTGATCGCCGGCAAGACTTACGGTTCCCGGCTGTTGACCGGCACCGGCAAGTTCAAGGACCTGGAAGAAACCCGCATCGCCACCGATGCCGCCGGTGCCCAGATCGTGACCGTGGCGATCCGCCGCACCAACATCGGGCAGAACCCGGGCGAGCCGAACCTGCTCGACGTGCTGCCGCCGGACCGCTACACCATCCTGCCCAACACCGCCGGCTGCTACACCGCCGAAGATGCCGTGCGCACCTGCCGCCTGGCCCGCGAGCTGCTGGACGGCCACAACCTGACCAAGCTGGAAGTGCTGGGCGACCAGAAGACCCTGTACCCGGACGTGGTACAGACCCTCAAGGCCGCCGAGCAGCTGGTCAAGGATGGCTTCGCGGTCATGGTCTACACCTCCGACGACCCGATCCTGGCCAAGCGCCTGGAAGAGATCGGCTGCGCCGCGGTAATGCCGCTGGCCGCGCCGATCGGCTCGGGCCTGGGCATCCAGAACAAGTACAACCTGCTGCAGATCATCGAAGACGCCAAGGTGCCGATCATCGTCGATGCCGGCGTCGGCACCGCCTCGGATGCGGCGATCGCGATGGAACTGGGCTGCGACGGCGTGCTGATGAACACCGCCATTGCCGGCGCCCGCAATCCGGTGCTGATGGCCAGCGCGATGCGCAAGGCGGTCGAGGCCGGGCGCGAGGCGTTCCTGGCCGGGCGCATTCCGCGCAAGCGCTACGCCAGTGCTTCGTCGCCGGTGGACGGGCTGATCTGATGACCAATCCCTTCGACAGCGCCGGCGCCAAGGCCCCGGCCAAGCCGTTCACCATCACCGAAGGCCGCCGCGAGGTACGCAGCTTCGTGCTGCGCCAGGGCCGCTTCACCCCCGCCCAGCAGCGCGCGTTCGACGATCGCTGGCCGCGTTTCGGCCTGGACTTCACCGGCGAGCCGCGCGACTTGGACGCCACCTTCGGCCGTGACGCGCGCAAGGTGCTGGAAATCGGCTTCGGCAACGGTGCCGCGCTGCGCTTCGCCGCCCAGCAGGACCCCAGCCGCGACTACATCGGCCTGGAAGTGCACGCCCCCGGCGTGGGCCGCCTGCTCAATGCGCTGGCCGACGACAACGCCGACCACGTGCGCCTGTACCACCACGACGCGGTGGAGGTGCTGGAAAAAGAGATCGCCGATGGCGTGCTTGATGAAGTCCGCATCTATTTCCCGGACCCGTGGCACAAGAAGCGCCACAACAAGCGGCGCCTGATCCAGCCGGCCTTCGCCGCGCTGCTGGTGCGCAAGCTGCGCAGCGGCGGCCGCCTGCACTGCGCCACTGACTGGGAAGACTACGCCGAGCAGATGTGGGACGTGCTGGACGCCACGGACGGGCTGACCAACCGCGCCGGTCCGCGCGGCCAGGTGGCGCGCCCCGAGTGGCGCCCGCAGACCCATTTCGAAACCCGTGGCCAGAAGCTGGGCCATGGGGTGTGGGACTTGTTGTACGACCGCACCTGATCCCCGCCCAAGGAACCGCGCCACCCCATGGATACTGCGCTGACGCTGACCACCGATATGAAGCTCGTGCTCGGGCTGGTCGGCTTCACGATGGCGATGTTCCTGTTCGAGCGCATCCGCGCCGACGTGGTGGCGCTGGTGGTGCTGGTGGTACTGGGCGTCACCGGCCTGATCGCGCCGGAGGAAATCTTCGGCGGCTTCTCCGGTAACGCGGTGATGAGCATCATCGCCACCACCATCCTCGGCGCGGGCCTGGACCGCACCGGGGCATTGAACCGGCTGGCGGCATGGCTGCTGCGACGCGGGCACGGGGTGGAAACCCGTCTGCTGATGATGACCACCGCCATTGCCGGCTTGAACTCCTCGTTCATGCAGAACCCGTCGGTGATGGCGCTGTACCTGCCGGTGGCCTCGCGACTGGCCGCACGCACCGGGCTGACCCTGCAGCGCCTGCTGCTGCCGATTGCCGCGGCGATCGTGATGGGCGGTGCGCTGACCATGGTGGGCAACTCGCCGCTGATCCTGCTCAACGATCTGCTGGCGTCGGCCAACAACAACCTGCCCTCGGGCCTGGCCACCATCGAACCGCTGCGCATGTTCGCGCCGCTGCCGATCGGCGTGGCGTTGCTGGTCGCCTCGCTGCTGTATTTCCGCTACTTCGGCGACCGCAAGCTGGTTGAAGAGGAAACCCTGGCCAACGACGGGGTCACCCCGGCGCGCACCGAGAGCTACTTCGCCAAGACCTACGGCATCGAAGGCGACGTGTTCGAGCTGGTGGTCAGCGCCGAGAGCCCGCTGGTGGGCATGACCCTGGGCGAAGCGGAGAACGTGCATGACGCGCCGCTGCTGCTGGCGCTCAAGACCGGCAATGACACCCGGCTGGCACCGCCGGCGGAGATGCGCATCTGGGTCGGTAGCGTGCTGGGGGTGATGGGCGCCCGCGCGCAGGTCAACGACTTCGCGCAGAACCAGTTCCTGCGCATGTCTTCGCGGCTGAAGCACCTGGGCGACCTGTTCAACCCGAGCCGCGCCGGTATTTCCGAGGCCGTGGTGCCGCCCACCTCCGACGTGATCGGCAAGACCGCCTCGGAACTGCGGTTGCGCAAGCAGCGCGGGATCAGCCTGCTGGCGATCAACCGCGACAAGCAGGTGATCCGCGAGGACGTGCGCAACGTGGCCCTGCGCGCCGGCGACATGCTGGTCTTCCACAGCATCTGGACCGACCTGGCCCAGGCGGCCAAGAGCCGTGACTTCGTGGTGGTGACCGACTACCCCAAGGGCGAGCAGCGCCCGCACAAGTTCAAGATCGCGATGAGCATCTTCGCCATCACCATCCTGATCGCGCTGACCTCCAAGCTGCCGGTGGCACTGACCCTGATGACCGGCGTGGCCGGCATGCTGCTTACCGGCGTGCTGCGCATGGACGAGGCGTATGCCTCGATCAACTGGAAGACCATCTTCATGATGGCCGGCCTGATTCCGCTGGGCTGGGCGATGGACAGCAGCGGCGCGGCGGCGTGGGTGGCCGGGCACACCATCGACCGCCTGCCCACCGGCATTCCGGTGTGGGTACTGGAGATCGCGCTGGCGCTGTTGACCACGGTGTTTTCGCTGACCATCAGCCACGTCGGCGCGACCATCGTGATGGTGCCCATCGCGGTCAATCTGGCGCTGGCGGCGGGTGGCAACCCCACCGCGTTCGCGTTGATCGTGGCGTTGTCGGCGTCCAACAACCTGATGACCGCGTCCAATCCGGTGATCTCGATGATCACCGGGCCAGCCAACTACACCCCGCGCGAGCTATGGCGCGTGGGCGCGCCGCTGTCGTTGATCTACACCATCGTAGTGGTGGCGATGATCAACCTGATGTTCTGAGGAAGGCGTGGCGACCGACGGTCGCTCCCTACCGCAGCCACACCTGGCCGTCGCGCACCTGCAGCGGCACTGCGCGCAGGCGGTCGCCCTTGCACGGGCCGGCCACGCAGCTGCCGTCATCGAGCGAGAACGACGCGCCGTGCGCGGCGCACACCAGGTGGCCCTCACGGCTTTTCAGGAACTGCCCGGGCGCCCAGTCCAGCCGTCGCCCGGCATGCGGGCAGATATTCAGCCACCCGCGGACGTCGTCACCTTCGCGGTACATGACCAGCGACTCACTGTCGCCGTCCAGGGTGACCTCGACCTCGGCAAAGCCCGCGTCGGCAATGGCGTCCAGGGCCATGAGGGGAACAGCGGCAGTATCGGAAACGGACATGTCGGCACGCGGATTCAACGGGGCCGCATTCTCTCACGCCGTCACGTGGCTGGCCCGGCGATGAACACAAGTCATTGATTTGAAATGAACGCGCGGTACGTTTAACGAGTTTTTCACTCATTGGCAGAGGCCACCCCGGATACTGATGGCTCGCTGACTTCAGCCAAAAGAAACGCCATGTACAAGCGCTACTTCCAGTTCAACACGTTCCGCACCCTGTTCGCGCCGCGCAAGCCGCGCCATCCGTTGGTGCGCGTTGCGGTGGGTCTGCTGGGCTTGGCCATCCTGGCCGCGCTGGTGTTCGTGGGGGTATTCGTGGGCGCGGCGATGATCATCGCAGGCGTTGCGTGGAAGCTGCTTGCCCAGCGCAAGCAGGGCGCGCGCCCGAGCGACCCGCAGGTGGTTGACGCCGAGTACCGCGTGGTTCGCAAGCAGGTCCTTCCGCTGTCGCGTTGAGTGTTTGCCGCGCCGTCGCGCGGCCCCCGTCCGTCCCACATTCGGCCACGTTCGGCGTGGCACCGCGCGCGCGCTCGTTCTAGACTGCCTGTGACCCAACGTGACAGGACGCGAGCATGACCGATGTAATTCCCACGCCCGAGCAACCGCGTATTCCGGTGGCCGGTGGCGGCACGTTCCCGGTGCGCCGCATCTACTGCGTTGGGCGCAATTTTGCCGACCACGCGCGCGAGATGGGCGCCGCCGTTCCCGCGGCCGATGATCGTGGCCGCCCGATGTTCTTCAGCAAGCCGGCCGATGCGATCGTGGTCGGGCATGACGATGTGATCCCCTACCCGCCGGCCACCGCCGACCTGCACCACGAAGTGGAGCTGGTGGTGGCGATCGGTCGCGACGCGCCGGCCGGCGAGCTGCCGGTGGACCAGGCCGAGGCGCTGGTGTTCGGCTACGGTGTCGGGCTGGACCTGACCCGCCGCGACCTGCAGGCAGCGGCCAAAGCCAAGGGCCATCCGTGGGACCCGGCCAAGGGCTTCGATCATTCCGCGCCGATCAGCGAACTGGTGCCGGCCGGTGAAGTGGGCGACCTGGCCGCGCTCAACCTGTCGCTGGAGATCAACGGCGAAGTGCGCCAGCAATCGCTGCTGGACCAGATGATCTGGAACGTGCCGGAGATCCTGCACGAGCTGTCCAAACTGTGGGCGTTGAAGGCCGGCGACCTGGTCTTCATGGGCACCCCGGCCGGCGTGGCGGCACTGAAGCCCGGCGACCGTTTCAGCGCGCGCCTGGAGAATGTGGCCGAGCGCCACGGCATCATCGCCGGATGACACCTGCTGCGTTACGCTGCGCCGTCATTTGATCACCCGCCACAGGAGAGCCCGATGGGAATGTTTACCGAGTTCAAGGAATTTGCCATGCGTGGCAACGTCATCGACCTGGCGGTCGGTGTCGTGATCGGTGCGGCGTTCGGCAAGATCGTCACCGCACTGGTGGACAAGATCATCATGCCGCCGCTGGGCTGGCTGATCGGGCGGGTGGATTTTTCGCAGCTTGCCTGGACCCTTGCACCGGCGCGGCTGGCACCGGACGGCAAGGAAATTCCGGCCGTGGTGATTGGCTACGGTGACTTCCTCAACACGCTGGTGCAGTTTCTGATCGTGGCGTTCGCGATCTTCCTGGTGGTCAAGGTAATCAACCGCCTGGCGCGCAAGAAGGAAGCCGCACCGGCCGCACCGGCCGAAGAAGTGCTGCTGCTGCGCGAAATCCGCGACAACCTGAAGCGCTGAGACACGGTCCGCAGCCAATCGGGACGGCGCACCGGTAGTGCCGGCCGCTGGCCGGCTCCAGGCGATGCTGGATGTCTGCAGAGCCGGCCAGCGGCCGGCACTACCGCTTCGCGCGATGATGGGTTCATGGGGAGCCGGCCAGCGGCCGGCACTACCGCTTCGCGCGATGATGGGTTCATGCGGAGCCGGCCAGCGGCCGGCACTACCGGTCTGTGCGATGTCCGGTTCATGCGGAGCCGGCCAGCGGCCGGCACTACCGGTGGTTCTGGCGGTTGCCGATGCGCATGCGAAAGCCCCGCCCCGGCGGGGCTTTCGCGTATGGAAAACAGCGTCCGCACAACCATGACCTACCGCCCATGCGGGGCGCGGGCAGGCTGCTAAGCTCGGACGCTTCTGTCCTGCTTTCCGGAGCTGTCCATGCGTCGCCGCGTCCTTGCCATCGCATCCTCCCTCGCACTGTTGGCCGCCCCGGCGTTCGCGGCGACCGGCCCCACCACGCTGGCGCCCAAATCGCTGGCCACCGCCGCCGAACTGCGCGAGCAGGCCCTCAAGGACGACACCGGCTGGAAGGTGGTCGAGTCGCTCACCACCGAGATCGGTCCGCGCATCGCCGGTGGCGAAGCCGATGCTCGTGCCGTGGCCTGGGCCGTGGCCAAGTTCAAGGCACTGGGCTTTGACAAGGTCTGGACCGAGCCGGTGACCTTCCCCAAGTGGGAGCGCCGCAGTGAACACGCACAGGTGATCGGCAAGCACGCCCAGCCGCTGACCATCACCGCGCTGGGTGGCAGCCCGGGCGGCACGGTCGAGGCCGAGGTGGTGCGCTTTGCCGACCTGGCCGCGCTGCAGGCCGCGCCGGAAGGCTCCCTGAAGGGCAAGATCGCCTTCGTCGATTACCAGATGACCGCTTACCGCGACGGCCGTGACTACGGCAACGGGGGCGCGGTGCGCAGCAAGGGGCCGTCCGAGGCGATCCGCAAGGGCGCGGTGGGCTTTGTGATGCGCTCGGCCGGTACCGATTCGCACCGCGTGCCGCACACCGGCATCACCCGTTTCGATGACGGCCTGACGCCGGTACCGGCCGCCGCACTGTCAGTACCCGATGCCAACCAGCTCGCCCGCCTGGTCGCGCTCGGCAGCACCACGCTGAAGCTCAGCCTGGATTGCGGGTGGGATGGCAAGGCCACCTCGTACAACGTCATCGGCGAAATCACCGGGCGCAGCCTGCCCAAGGAAGTCGTGGTGATCGGTGGTCACCTTGATTCCTGGGACCTGGGCACCGGCGCGGTGGATGATGGCGCCGGCGTGGGCATCACCATGGCCGCGGGCCACCTGATCGGCCAGCTCAAGCAGGCGCCCAAGCGCACCATCCGCGTGGTGGCGTTCGCCAACGAGGAACAGGGTCTGTACGGCGGCAAGGCGTATGCCGAGGCGCATGCCAAGGACGTGGTGCTGCACCAGTTGGCCGCCGAGAGCGACTTCGGCGCCGGCCGCATCTATGCCTTCAACACCGGCTCGCCGAACCCGCAGGGCTCGCGCGATGCCACCCGCCAGATCGCCGAGGTGCTCAAGCCGCTGGGTATCGAGTACGCCGCCGACAAGGGCGGCCCGGGCCCGGACGTGGGCCCGCTGGCCGCAAAGGGCGGAGCCTGGGCGTGGTTGGCGCAGGATGGCAGCGACTACTTCCACCTGCACCACACCGCCGACGACACCCTGGACAAGATTGACCCGGCCGCGCTGGCACAGAACGTGGCCGCCTACACGGTGTTTGCCTACCTGGCCGCCGAGGCTGACGGCAGCTTCGGCAGCGAAGCCAAGCCGACCACGCCGCCGAACGAATGACAGCCCGCAGGGACCGTGGCGCCTGGCCACGGTCCCTGCCCTGCTCACTTGCCGCCGCGCGCGGCGATCTCGTTCCACAGCTCCGCCCGGGCAACGCCGGCCGCCTGCGGGTTGAACACCGGATCGATGCCGGCACGCCGGCTCTTCTCGTAGTCGCGCAATGCGGCCAGTGCCGGCTTCTGCAACAACAGCAGCGCGGTGATGTTCAACCAGCTCATCAAGCCGACGCCGATGTCGCCCAGCGACCACGCCACCGTTGCGGTATTGACCGCCGACCACGTCGCCGCGCCGAGGAATGCCAGCTGGAACAGACGCAGCACCCACGGGCGGTGCTGGTTGCGGCACAGGTACACCACGTTGGTTTCCGCGTTGTAATACAGCGCCAGGATGGTGCTGAAGGCAAAGGGCAGGATCGCCAAGGCGATGAAGGCCGTGCCGAACCCCGGCAACGCCGATTCCACCGCGTGCTGCACGAAGTGCGGGCCCGCGGCCAGCCCGGGCACGTTCGCCACCAGCATGCCGGCGTGGCTTGCCGCGGCCGGGTCGTAGACGTTGTACGCGCCGGTGGACAACACCAGGAACGCGGTGGCGCTGCATACCACCATGGTGTCGATATAGACCGAGAACGCCTGCACCAACCCCTGCTTGACCGGGTGCGAGACCTCGGCAGCCGCCGCCGGATGCGCGCCGCTGCCCATGCCCGCCTCGTTGGACATCACCCCGCGGCGCACGCCCCACTGGATGGCGGTGCCGATCATCGCGCCAAACGCCGCATCGGTACCGAATGCGCTATCGACGATCAGCCGCGCCATGCCCGGCAGCGCGTCCACGTTGAGCGCCATCACCACCGCGGCCACCAGCAGGTAGCCGACCGCCATCACCGGCACCACCACCTGTGCCACGTTGGCGATGCGCCGCACGCCGCCGAAGATCACCAATCCCACCACGATCACCATGCCGACCGCCGATGCACTGGCGGGAATGCCCCAGGCCCCATCGAGCGCGCTGGCGATCGCATTGGACTGGGTGCCCGGCAGGAACAGCCCGCAGCCAATCACCGTGCTGATCGCGAACGCCACGGCATACCAGCGCTGGCCCAGGGCACGTTCGATGTAGTACGCCGGGCCACCGCGGTACTGCCCGTTGGCATCGCGCTCCTTGTAGATCTGCGCCAGGGTCGATTCGATGAAGGCGCTGCTGGCCCCCAGGAAGGCCACGCACCACATCCAGAAGATCGCGCCCGGGCCGCCGTAGGCGATGGCCATCGCGACGCCGGCGATGTTGCCGACGCCGACGCGGCTGGACAGCGACAGGCTCAGTGCCTGGAACGAGGACACCCCGGAGGTCGAACTGTTGGAACTGAACAACAGGCGCAGCATGTCGGGCAACGCACGCAGCTGGATGAAACGGGTGCGCACGCTGAAGTACAGGCCAGCCAACAGGCACAGCCCCACCAGCGCCGGGCTCCAGACCAGGTCGAGCAGGCGGGCAACGATGGATTCGACAGTCATGGACGGCTCCCGGTGACAGGACGGCGGGTCGAGGACGCGCGCATCAGAAGAACATCCCGAGCGCGATCTGCGGGCTGACGAACGCACCGCTGTTGCGGCCGCCCACGCTGAACTCGACGCCGGCGATCAGGCCCAGCGAGGGGCTGAAGTGGTACTCGATGGCCGGCGCCACGCTGATGCTGCTGCTCGAGGGCCGGCGCTGGTTGATGCTGCGCAGGCCCTCGCTGCCCGGGGCATAGCCGGTGATGTGCTGGTCGCTTTCGCGGCTGGCGGTGATGTCCAGTGCGGCCACCCAGCGCGCGTTGACGCTGTATTCGGCCCCCAGCGACAGACCCAGCAACGAGCCGCGCGCGATGCTGCCGCGGAAGCCGGGATCGGTGCCGTACACGCTGCTGTCGTGCAGCGCCACGCGTGCCGGTGCCGGGCTGGCGCTGAGCTGGCCACGCCAGCGCAACGGGCGGTCGTTGGGCATCCACAGCACCTGCTGCACGCCGAGCGCGAAGGTGGTGCGCTGCACGCCATCGCCCTGGGCGTTGAGTGGATTGCCGCCGATGCGGTCGTAGCTGCCGGTGGCGAAGCGCTGCAGCAGCGCCACCGAAATGGCCGGGCGCGTGCCGTCGGCGCTGGGGGCCTGCAGCAGGTACTGCAGCCGCGCGGTGGTGTCACCGGCACGCACCGCACCGCTGCGCGCGCCCGCCGCGTCGGCACGTGCCGCGCTGAGATTGACCTGCGCGGTCACGCGCTCGCCCAGGCCATAGGCGATGGGCACGACGGTGAGCCAGGCGCCGCTGTCGCTGCTGCGCTGGCGGCGGCCGTTGGCGTCGTAACCGGCATCGCTGTCGACGCGGACCAGATAAGGCTCGATGTACCAGTGGCCGCGCGGCACCCCGGCCGGGTTGGGGGTGACCAGTGGGCCGGTGAAGTTCACGCCGTCAAGGCTGCGCGCCTGCGCAGCGGCATGCGGGGCGGCGAGCCCCATGGAAACAGCCGCCAGCGCTAGTGCGGCGACACGATGAAACGACAACGCGGACAAGGTCATGCCAAGGCTCCCGTGGGACTGGAAAGAAGACGGTGCTCAAGCACACCGCCGTGCCAATCTGCACAGCGCGTCGGGCGGCAACAACGTGCGAAACCCCTGTTTTTTCCGATCTGTGCGGGGCCGCACGCACGCCATTTCGCATCACGTGCGATGGTGTTGTTCTGCGTTCTTGGCCGGTGATCGCAACGGTGGTGTTCATTGCGTGGAGCAATGACGGGACCGTGTGCAGGCGGTGACGCATAAAAAAGCCCGGTCGAAAAACGACCGGGCTACCGGGACTCGTCACACCCCACGCGGTGAGCGTCACAGACTTGCTGCGATCCGGACAACGGCGCCGCGCTGGGTGGGTGTCTCTCCTCACCTACCCAACACATCACCGCCGAGCACTGTGACGCAGCTCAAGGCCAGCGCACCATGCGAAAAATCCGAATCGGTTGTAGTCACAACGCCATCAGTGACACCGATCACACCGCGTTTGGCAAGCGCGCAGGCGCGCTACCCGAAAAACACCGCCAGCTCAGCGGGCCTGGCGTCCGTACCAGTGCGCCAACAGCACCGCTGTCGCCGATGCCACGTTGAGGCTTTCCACTGCGCCGGTCCCCGGAATGGACACCTGCGCGTCGCAGTCCTGCGCCAGCTCACGGTCCATGCCTTCGCCTTCGGCACCCATCACGTACACCAGGCGTGCCGGCACGTCGCTGGCGAACAGGTTGTCGCCGCCGTCCACCAGTGTCGCGGCCAGGCCGAAACCGGCCTCGCGCAGCTGCTGCATGGCCTGCGGCACTGCCGGCAGGCGCACCAGCGGTACCGATTCGGCGCCGCCTTCAGCCACGCGCGCGGCCGCGCCGGACAACGCCAGCGTCGACCCCGGTGGCAGCAGCAGGCCGGCCACGCCGAAATGCGCCGCCGAGCGCAGGATTGCGCCGAAATTGTGCGGGTTGCCCACGCCGTCCAGCCACAGCGCCAGCGCCGGCGTCCCGGCGGGCAGCGTGCCCAGCCACTCGCCCAGCTCCAGCATCGGCGCGCGCAGGACGTCGGCCACCACGCCTTCGTGGTGGGTAGTGGCAGCCAGCTTGTTGAGGTCGCCTTCTTCCACCACGCGGTACCCCACGCGGTTGGACACGCACCACTTCAGCATCGGCTGCAGGCGCGGAATCAGCGATTCGGCCAGGTACAGCTTGCGCAGCGCCTGCGGGCGTTTGTCGAACAGGGCCTGCACGGCATTCCAGCCATACAGGCGCAGCTCATCGTTGCCCCGCCCGGGCGGTGGCGGCGTGCCGCCCTCGCGCGGAGGCAGCGGGGTGGCCCGCGGCGGCCGCGAAGACGGGCGGCGGGCATTTTTCCAGGGATCATTCACTACGGGACAACTCCAGCTTGCGTTGACGCCAGAAATCGGCGTTCTTGATGCCCAATGCATCGGGGTCGAAGGTCGGATCCAGGCCGAGCTTCTTCTGTCGTTCGTAATCGCGCAGCGCCAGCATCGCCGGCTTCTGCACGATCAGGATGGCGATGATGTTCAACCAGGCCATCAGGCCCACGCCGATGTCGCCCAGCGCCCACGCCAGGGTGGCGTTGTGGAACGCACCGAACACCACCATGCCGATGATGCCCAGGCGCAGCACCAGCACGGTGAGCGGGCGCTTGCGGTTGTGGTTGATATAGCTGAGGTTGGTTTCGGCCATGTAGTAATAGGCCATGATCGTGGTGAAGGCGAAGAAGAAGATCGCCAGCGACACGAACGAGGCGCCCCACCCCGGCAACACCGCTTCCACACCGGCCTGCGCGTACCCGGCACCCTCCGGAATACCGGCCAGGCCCTGGAAGATCGGCTCGGCGCCTGCCACCGGCGAATACACGTTGTAAGTGCCGCTGGCCAGGATCAGGAAGGCGGTGGCGGTGCACACCATCATGGTGTCGAAGTAGATCGCGAAGGCCTGCACGTAGCCCTGCTTGGCCGGGTGCGAGACCTCAGAGGCCGCCGCGGCGTGCGGGCCCGAGCCCTGGCCGGCTTCATTGGCATAGATGCCGCGCTTGATGCCCCACTCCACCGCCAGGCCCATCATCGCGCCGAACGCGGCATGCGTGCCGAAGGCGCTGTCGAAGATGATGCCGAACATTTCCGGCACGCGGTCGTAGTTGATGATCATGATGACGATGGCCATCAGGATGAACGCGGCGGCCATGAACGGCACCACCACTTCGGCGAAGTTGGCGATGCGCTTGACCCCGCCGAAGATGACCACGCCCAGCAGCAGCGCCACCACGATGCCGATGCCCAGCTTCAGCGCCTGCACCGATTCCATGCCCATCACCTGGCCATCCAGCGGGCCGCACAGGGCGCCGCCACGGCAGGCGTTGATGATGCTGTCGGCGATGGCATTGGCCTGCACGCCGGGCATCAGGAAGCCGGCGGCGATGATGGTGGCCACGGCGAACGCCAGGGCGTACCACTTCATGCCCATCGCTTTTTCGATGTAGTACGCCGGGCCACCGCGGTAGCGGCCTTCGGCGTCCTTGGTCTTGTAGATCTGCGCCAGGGTGCATTCCACATACGAGGTGGAGGCGCCGAGGAAGCCCATGACCCACATCCAGAAGATCGCACCGGGGCCGCCGAAGGCGATGGCGGTGGCCACGCCGGCGATATTGCCGATGCCCATGCGGCCGGCCATCGACATGGCCAGGGCCTGGAAGGAGGACACGCCGGCATCGGACTTCTCGCCCTGCACGGTGAGGCGGCACATCTCGAAGAACCCGCGGATCTGCATGAACCGGGTACGGACGCTGAAGAAAAGCCCGGCGCCCAGGCACACGGCGATCAGCGCCTTGCTCCAGATGATGCTGTTGACAACATGTACGGCTGCTTCCACGCGCTCTCTCCAGTCGGCGGAAAAAAAGGACGTCCCGTCGGCTGGAGGGGACCGGGTCGATTCTCCACCATCACGGCCGCCACGGGTAGCGCCGGGTGGGCGCGGCGCGGCAGAGCCGCCGGGCAGAGCCCGGCGCTACGGCGCTGGCCTTTTATTGCCCGGGCGCGTGGCGACGCGTTCATCGATCCCGCGCCGCACTGCTGCAGGGGCGCGGCAGAGCCCGGCGCTACGGTGTTGCCCGGGCGCCGGGCAACGCATTCAGCATCGACCCGCCCCCACGGGCTCCGGGTCAGGCGTGCCCGCCCACCGAGGGCGTTTCCGCCTCCTGCTTCTCCAGCTCACGGGCCACCGCTTCGGGCGAACGCGTATACGGGGCCAGCAGCGAGTAGAACGCCGGCACCACGAACAGGGACAGGAAGGTGGACACGGTGACGCCGAAGATCACCACGATGCCGATGGTGCCGCGGCTGGCCGACCCCGGGCCGCCGGCCACGACCAGCGGGATGGCGCCGACCACCGTGGCGATGGAGGTCATCAGGATCGGGCGCAGCCGCACCATCGACGATTCGACGATGGCCCGGTGCACGTCGCGGCCTTCATCGCGCAGCTGGTTGGCAAACTCCACGATCAGGATGCCGTTCTTGGCCGCCAGCCCCACCAGCATCACGATGCCGATCTGGCTGAACAGGTTGATGCTGCCGCCACTGACGTACAGGCCCAGCAGCGCGCCGAGCACGCCCAGCGGCACGGTCAGCATGATCACCAGCGGGTGGATGAAGCTCTCGAACTGCGCGGCCAGCACCAGGTACACCACCAGCAAGGCCATGGCGAAGGTCAGCAGCACGGCGCTGCCGGCGTTCTGGTACTCACGCGATTCGCCCTTCCAATCCAGCTGCGCGTGCTGCGGCAGTTCCTCGCGGGCGGTCTGCTGGGCCCACGCGATCGCCTCGCCCAGCGGGTAGCCCGGGGCCAGCCCGGCGGTGATGGTGATCGAGCGCAGCCGGTTGAAGCGGTTGAGGTTGCCCGCTTCGGCCACTTCGCTGAGCGTGACCAGGTTGGACAAGGGCACCAGTTCGCCGCTGCTGGCGCGCACGCGGATGGCGGCCAGGTCGGCCGGGGTGGCGCGACCGTCGCGGCCGGCCTGGACCAGCACGTCGTATTCCTCGCCGTTGTCGACGAAGGTGGTGACCCGGCGCGAGCCCATCATGGTTTCCAGCGCGCTGCCGATCGCGGTGACCGACACGCCCAGGTCGGCGGCGCGCTGGCGGTCGATGTTGACCCGCATCTGCGGCCGGGTTTCCTTGTAGTCCGAATCCGGGCCGACCAGGCCCGGGTTGTCGGCCATGCGCGCCAGCATGCGATCACGCCACTGCGCGATTTCCGCGTACTCCGGCCCGCCCAGCACGATCTGGAACGGCTGGCCCTGGCTGCGCACCAGGCCGCCCCCGACCTGGGTGCGCACCCGCACGCCGCGGATGCCGTCCAGGTGCTTCTGCAGGTCGGCGGCCACGTCCGGCGTGGCGGCCTGGCGCTCGCGCCACGGCTGCAGGAACACGCTGATGCGGCCGGTATGCATTTCTTCGCTGGCACCGAAGCCGCCGGGCACGCGCGGGTTGGCGCGCACGATCGGCTTGTCGTCGCCGACGAACCCGGCCACCACCTTTTCCACTTCCTGCACCTGGCCCACGGTGTAGTCGTAGCCGGCGCCTTCCGGGCCATCGATCATGATCTGGAACGAACCGCGGTCTTCGGCCGGCGCCAGTTCGGACGGCAGCACCTTGAGCAGCAGCGCGCTGGCCAACAGCGACAGCAGCATCACCACCACGTAGATCCAGGTGCGCCCGACGTGCGCGTCGAGCACCCGCCCATAGCCCGCCGAGACGCGGTCCAGGTTGCGGTTGATCACCCCGTGCAGGCCCTTGGGCGGCTGGCCGCTGTGCGGCTTGAGCAGCTTGGAGGCCATCATCGGGGTCAGCGTGAGCGACACAAACGCCGACAGCGCCACGGCGGCGGCCAGCGCGACGGCCAGCTCGCGGAACAGGCGGCCGGTATTACCTTCCAGGAAACCCACCGGCAGGAACACCGCCACCAGCACGGCGGTGGTGGCGATCACCGCGAAGGCCACCTGCGCGGTGCCGCGCTTGGAGGCCACCAGCGGCGGCTCGCCCAGGTCGATGCGGCGCTGCACGTTTTCCACCACCACGATGGCGTCATCGACCACCAGGCCGATACACAGCACCAGCGCCAGCAGGGTCAGCAGGTTGATGGAGAACCCAAACGCGTACAGCGCGATGAACGCCGCCACCAGGCACACCGGCACGGTGACGGCGGGAATCAGCGCGGCGCGGAAACTGCCGAGGAACAGCCAGATCACCGCCAGCACCAGCAGCATGGCTTCCACCAGCGTGGCGTAGACGCGGTCCACGGCGGCTTCGATGAAGGTGGTGTTGTCGAAGGCGACGAAGATGTGGGTGCCTTCGGGCAGCGTCTGCCCGACCCGCTCGGCTTCGGCGCGTGCGGTGCGGGCCACGTCCAGCGAGTTGGCGGTGGAGGTCTTGACGATGCCCAGGCCGATGCCCGGTTCGCCATTGCTGCGGTAATACGCGCGTCGCTCGGACGAGGCCAGCTCGATTTTGGCCACGTCGCCCATGCGCACCACGTAGCCGTCGGCGCCCTTGCCGAGCGGAATGGTGGCAAAGTCTTCCGGCTTCACGTAGTTGCGCTCCACGCGCAGGGTGAAGTCGCGGTCAGCCGATTCGATGCGGCCGGCCGGCAGTTCGACGTTTTCATTGCGCAGCGCGGTTTCCACATCGCCCACGGTCAGGCCACGCGCGGCCAGCTGGTCGCGGTCGAGCCAGATGCGCATGGCATAGCGCTGGCGCCCGCCGATGCGGACCTGGGCCACGCCGTCCAGGCTGGAGAAGCGGTCGACCACGTAGCGGTCGGCGTAGTCGCTCAGCTCCAGCGTGTCCATGCTGGAGGAGGTCATGTTGAACCAGATGATCGGGTCGGCGTCGCTCTCGACCTTGGCGATTTCCGGCGGCCGCGCCTCTTCGGGCATGCGATCGGCAACACGGCTGACCGCATCGCGCACGTCGTTGGCCGCTGCTTCGATATCGCGGTTGGAGGTGAATTCGATGCTGACCTGGGCGCGGCCGTTGGAGCTGCGCGCGTTGATGGTGTCGATGCCTTCGATGCCGGCCAGGGCGTCTTCAAGCACCTGGGTGATGCGGCTCTCGATCACTGCGGCCGAGGCGCCGGTGTAATCCACCGACACCGAGACAATCGGCGGGTCGATCGCGGGCAGCTCGCGCAGGGTCAGGCGGGTGAACGACATGACGCCCAGCACGACCAGCAGCAGGCTCATCACCACGGCGAAGACCGGGCGCTGGATGGAAACGTTGGAGAGTTTCATCCGGCCGGGTCCGCAGCCTTGGCGGCGGGCGCGGCGGCAGCCGCCGGCGCCGGGCGGTCATCGACCTTCAGGCCCGGGCGCAGCTTGCCGGTGCCGTCGACCACGATGCGGTCGCCGGCCTTCAGGCCGCTGCGGATTTCCACCACGCCGGCACGACGCGCGCCGCTGGTGATGTCGATGCGTTCAACGCTGTGGTCGGCCTTGACCCGGTACACGAACGAATCGCGGCCCACCTGGACCACGGCGATTTCCGGAATGACCAGGGCCTGGCGCTCCGGACGGAACATGCGGATGTCCAGCAGCATGCCCGGGCGCAGGGCGTGGTCGGCATTGATGAAGTCGGCGCGCACGGTAACCGCGCGGGTGCCCGGGTCGACGCGGGTGTCGATGGTGGCCACCACGCCCTCGAAGCTGCGGCCGGGATAAGCGACGCTGGTGGCGGTGACCTTGTCGCCGTTGCCCAGGCTGGCCAGTTCGGCTTCGGGCACCTGGAAATCGACGTGCATGCGCTCGATGTCGTCCAGGGTGGCAATGCTGGTGCTGGGGGTGACCAGCGAGCCGGCACTGACCTGGCGGATGCCGAGCACACCAGCGAACGGCGCGCGCACGCGGCGGTCGCCGATGTCCGACTGCATTTCGCGCACGCGCGCCTCGGCGGCATCGCGGATGGCGCGCTGGGTGTCCAGGGTGGCGCTGGCCACCAGCTGCTGGGCCGCCAGTTCGCGCTGCCGCTTGTAGAGCTGGTCGGCCTCGGCAAAGGTGGCCTGGGCCTGCAGCAGGGCTGCTTCCTGGGCCTGCCCGCGCAGGGTGACCAACGGGGTGCCGGCGCTGACCTGCTGCCCGCTGTCGAAGTGGACGGTCTCGATGATCTCGCTGACCTTGGCGGTGATGGTCACCGACTCGCGGGCCTTGGCGGTGCCCAGGGCCTGCAGGGTGTCGTTCCATGCGGAGGTCTGCACCACCTGGGTGGTGACCGGTACGGCGTCTGCCGGCCGGCGCGCGGTGTCGTCCTTGCTGCTGCACCCGGCCAGCAGGGCCAGGGTGAGGCCAGCGGCGATGCGCGCGGTGATGCGTCCCAACATTTGGAAAAATCCCGTTAAACCCACGACCGCCGAGTGTACGGGTCGGGGCTGGCCGGGCATATGTGCCAAGCGTTTACCGGCGCCCGGTGGCAGCCGAAATGCCTTTCGTGCTGGCCTGTGCGCGTGTGTAACGGCGTGTATCGGCGCGTGTCGGATGACGTCAAAGGCCGGGCGCATCGCCTCCAGCCGGGCAGAGCCCGGCTCTACGTGGCTGCAGTTCCGGGCCCGGCGCCCCGTCCTCAGTATCGGTAGTTCACCTTCATCCAGGCCGTCCTGCCCGGCTCGTTGATCCGCACCGGGTCGGCCGGGAAGCCGAAATCGGCGCTGCCGGCCAGGTTCAGGTGCTCGCTGTAGGCGCGGTCGAACACGTTGTCGATGCCGGCACTGAGCAGCAGTGCATCGTTGATGCGGTAGCTGGCATTGAGCGCCAGCGTGGCAAAGCCCGCACTCGGGCCCAGGTCACGGGCGACCACGTTGCCCTGGCCGTCGGCGACGCGATGCTGATGGGCCACCGCACGGGCCAGCGCGCCCACGCTCCAGCGGTCGGCTTCCCAGGTGGCGCTCACGCGCGCTTCCAGCGGCGGCATCTGCGGCAGCGGCGTGCCATCGCTGCGGTTTTCGCCCCAGGCATAGGCCAGGCTTCCGCTCAGTTTCCAGTGCGCACCCAGCGCGATGTCGGCGCCGGTCTCGGCACCGGCGATGCGGGCGTCCACGTTGGTGGCCTGGGTCATGCTGCCCATCATGCCGCCGTCGAAATAGGTGAACAGGATGTAGTCCTGCAGACGGCCGGCATACGCCGACACCCACGCGTTGAGGCGCTCGCTGCGGTACTGCAGGCCGAGGTCGAGCTGCGTGGTTTTCTCCGGCTGGAGGGCGGCGAACGCGTTGACCGCGCCCATCGGCCCCATGTCGGGCGAGAACAGCTCCCAGTAGTCGGGCATGCGTTCGCTGTGGCCCACCCCGGCGTACCAGGTCAGCGACGGGGCCAGATCGCGTTCGATGCGCAGGAAGCCGCTGCCGAGATGTTCGCGGCGCTGCTGGCCGGCCGTGGGATTGGGCATGGCCATCATGCCCGCGGTGCGGCGTTCGTCGGTGACCTGGGCACGGTCGATGCGCAGGCCGCCCACCCAGCGCTGCGCGGTGCCTTCGCCGAGGGTGAGTTCGCTGAAGGCGCCCAGGGTCTCGAAGCGCGCGTCGGTGGTCCACGGCTGCTGCTGATAGGTGTTGCGGCCCATGCCGCTGCGGCTGCGATGGCGGCTGTCCTGTGCATCCACGCCGGCCACGATCGCCACGTCCTGCCAACGCCATTCCGAAGCGATGCGGCCGCCGGTGGTGCGACGGTCCACGTTGGCCGCCATCGGCATCGGCATGCTGCTGTCCGGGTTGGGCGTGCGCAGCGTGTAGTTGTCCATCACGTGGTCGGCATCGTTGTAGTACACGTTGGCCAGCAGCTTGTCCCAGGCACCGGGCAGGTTGTCCTTCTCGAAACGGGCGGCATAGCTGGTGCGCTTGAACGCGGCGCCATCCATGCCGCGCCCGGCGTAGCGCGCGATGGCGTCACCGGTGCCGGCCGACAGCTCCAGCACCGTGTCGGCATCGGGGGTCCAGCCGACCGCCACGTCGCTGTTCCACTTGCGCCACTTCGACGGCACGACGTCGCCGTTGCCATCCTTGTAATCGTCCGCTTCGGAGCGGTTGCCGTTGACCCGTACGTAGCCCTGCGACGCACCGGCGGTCAGGTCGAGCACCTGGTCATTGCGGTTGCGCGAGCCCACCAGCGCGCTGGCGTTGATGTCCACGCCCGGTGCGTCGAAACGGGGGGTGTCACGCTCGAAGCGCACCGTGCCGGCCGACGCCCCGGCGCCCCAGCGCACGCTCTGCGGCCCCTTGATGATGGTCAGCCGGTCGAAGGTTTCCGGCGCGATGTAGGACAGCGGGTTGTCCATGCGCGAGGGACACGCGCCGATCAGGTTGCCCTCGTTGCTGACGATGTTCAGGCGTGACCCGAACATGCCGCGCAGCACCGGGTCGCCATTGGTGCCGCCGTTGCGGATCGCCGAAAAGCCCGGCACGGTCTTGAGGTAGTCGGCGCCATCGCTGGCGGGCACCGGTTGGCGTGGCAGGCGGGGGTCGGTGACCCAGTGCAGCGGCGAGGACGGGGCGGTGGCGGTCACCACCAGCGTGTCCAAGGTCTGCGCGGGCTCACGCTCGGCGGCGTGCAGCGGCAGCACGGCCAGGGCGAGCGACAGGGAAACAGACAGGCGCGTCATTGCGCCCGCGCTGCGGGAAGTGGGATGCATGTTGGAACTCCAGAAAACGCACAGGCGCGCGCCGCCATCACGGCGTCACGCAGCAGGAAAGAACATCGGCGGTTTCAGGCGTTCAGCGGCGGGCCGCGGGCGGCATGTGCGGGCCAGTGCAGGCTGCGCGGCGTGGCAACGGCGCGCAGCACCGTCGGGGCGATCACCGGCAGCGCCGGCAGCAACAGGATCAGGACCGCCAGCCACGGCATCAGCCGCGAGGCCATCATGCAGTACTCGCAGGCCTCGCCATGGCCGGCGTGCGCGTCGAGCGGCGGGGTGTGCATGGTCGGTGACGCCGCGGCGGCCTGGGTGGCCATGCTGTCCATCGGCATGTCATGCATCGGCATCGCGTGGTGGTGGTGCGCGGCCGGCATGCCGTGCCCGGCGTGCGGGTCGGCGGGAACGTCGGCAACCGGCAGCGCATGGGCCATGCCCGAAGGCATCAGCATCAGCGGCGCATCGGCGTGTGCCTGCTGCCAGCGGCTGACCAGCGGCGCCAGCGCCATCAGCAACGTCGCCACGAAGGCGAGCTGCAGCAGGACGGCATACGGGCGGCGGCGACGGTTCACCGCGTCATGGTAGCGCCCGACCGTGGATCGGGCGGCCCGGCGCCCTGCGACCAACCGTCGCAGCGGCCTTTGCAGATCCCCGGCCGATTTCCTCCCCCCTCTGGAGAAAAGCGCTCTTCAGTTGAAGGGGGCGCGCCAAAGGCGCAGGCCAGAGGACGCACGCGCGGCCATCCCCGTCGCTTCTCAGACGGTGATGGTCTGCGTCAGCGATTCCCAGGTGGGCGGCAGCGGCCAGTTGGCCTCCTGGTTGCCGTCGATGACCCGGCGCAGGTCGCGGGTGTCGATCTGCGGGGCCAGCACGTGCACCAGCTCCAGCGCGTAGTCGCGCAGCACCCGGTCACGCGGCAGCACCGCCCACGCGATGCACTCGTCGATCGGTGCCGGGGCCGGCCACGCGCGCAGGTCTTCGTCGCTGGCGTTGACCGCCATCTCCGCCAGCAGGCCAACGCCCAGGCCGGTGCGCACGTAGGTCTTGATCAGGTCCGCGTCCAGCGCCGTCAACGCGATGTCGGGGGTCAGCCCGGCGCTGGCGAAGGCACGTTGCAGCGAGGAGCTGCCGCGGGTGGAGGATTCATAGCTGATCAACGGCTGGGTGGACAGCGCCTGCAGGTCCGGCGCCGCACCGGGACGGTCCAGCACATGCCCGCGCGGTACCAGCACCAGCCGCCGCCAGCGGTACAGCGGAATGGCGATACCGGCGCTGGGTTCGGCGCCCGCGGTGGAAATGATGGCAATGTCCGCATCGCCCTGGCTGAGCAGGTCCAGCGCATCGCTTTCGGCGGCCTGCTGCAGGTGCACGCTGACCTGCGGGTAGGCCTGCTTGATCTTCGCCACCGCCGGCGGCAGCACGAAGCGCGCCTGGGTATGGGTGGTGGTGAGCACCAGCTGGCCCTGGCTCTCGCGGCGCTGGTTGGCCGCATAGGTGCGGATGTTGTTGGCTTCGCCCAGCACGGCGCGTGCGCGGCCGATCACTTCCACGCCGGCCGGCGTGACCGCTTCCAGGCTGCGCCCCTTGCGCACGAACAACAGGAAGCCCAGCTCGTCTTCCAGCTGCTTGAGCTGCTTGGACAGGCCAGGCTGGGTGGCATGCACCCGCGACGCGGCGAGCGTGATGTTGAGCTCGGCGTCGGCGATGGCCACCAGATAACGGAGTTGGGTCAGCGTCATGGGCGTGTGGCACGGCAGGCGAAGGGAGGGCAATCCGACTGTAGGGCAATTGCCGTCACCAGCTTATAACCAAATGTTGTTTAAGAAGGGTATCAGGTCATTTCCCGGGGGCATATGCCGGGGCTACGGTCTGCCGGAGCATCCCCGCCCTGCCCTCCCCCTGCCGCGCCGGGCGCGGTGAACGGACTTCCCTGGAGCATTCCCATGGCCCTGTACAACTCGATCCTGGACACCATCGGCAACACCCCGGTGGTCCGCCTGAACCGCATCGCCCCCGACCACGTCACCGTCTACGCCAAGGTCGAGTCGTTCAATCCCGGCGGATCGGTGAAGGACCGGCTGGCGCTGGCCATCATCCTGGACGCCGAAGCGCGCGGCGTGCTCAAGCCCGGCGACACCATCGTCGAAGCGACCTCGGGCAACACCGGCGTGGCGCTGGCGATGGTGGCGGCCGCACGCGGCTACAAGTTCGTGGCCACCATGGTGGAGACCTTCTCCATCGAGCGCCGCAAGCTGATGCGCGCCTACGGGGCCAAGGTGATCCTGACCCCCGCAGCCGAACGCGGCTCGGGCATGGTGCGCCGGGCCAAGGAGCTGGCCGACGAGCACGGCTGGTTCCTGGCCAGCCAGTTCGCCAACCCGGCCAATCCGGCCTACCACCGCAACACCACCGCGCCGGAGATCCTGCGCGACTTCGCCGGCAAGCGCCTGGACTACTTCGTGACCGGCTGGGGCACCGGCGGCACCCTGACCGGCGTGGGCGAGGTGCTGAAGGTGGCCCGCCCGGACACCCGCATCATCGCCACCGAGCCCACCGGCGCGGCACTGCTCAAGGGCGAGGAATGGAAGCCGCACAAGATCCAGGGCTGGACCCCGGACTTCGTGCCGGAGGTGCTCAACCGCGGCGTGTACGATGAACTGCTGAGCATCGACGATGCCCGCGCGATCGAAACCTCGCGCCGCCTGGCGGCCGAGGAAGGCATCTTCGTGGGCATCTCCGCCGGGGCCACCGTGGCCAGCGCGCTGGACATCGCCGCCCGCGCCGACAAGGGCAGCGTGATCCTGGCAATGCTGCCCGACACCGGCGAGCGCTACTTCTCCACCCCGCTGTTTGCCGACATCAACGAGGGCTCCGACGACGACTGGCTGGCCGGTCTGCCCTGAGCCCCGCGTTGGTCTGATGGACCCCGAGACGCCCACCGCCCGGTGGGCGTCTTCGTATTCAGCTATCGATATTGCCTTCATCTTCGGTGAAGGCAATGGACCGCATCGTGTGAACTGCAGGACGGCGCACATCGGGTCGCGCTGCCTGAGACGATGATGACGCAGCCTAGATCCCCCGCCCGGTAACGTGCGAGGCAGCAGTCATCCGTTGTATGGACCCGGTATCAGTATCAAGGAGCGGCACGCATGAAGATCGAAGTGTGGCAGGGCGACATCACGACCCTGGCGGTGGATGCGATCGTCAATGCGGCCAACGAATCCCTGCTTGGCGGCGGTGGCGTGGACGGTGCGATCCATCGCGCGGCCGGTCCTGCGCTGTTGGCCGAATGCCAGGCCCTGCCCGAGATCCGCCCGGGCATGCGCTGCCCGACCGGCGAGGTGCGTGCCACGGCGGCCTACAACCTGCCGGCCCGCCACGTGATCCATACGGTGGGCCCGGTCTGGCAGGACGGCCAGCGTGACGAACCAGCGCTGCTGGCCAATTGCTACTGGAAGTCACTGCAGCTGGCCGAAACGCTGGGCCTGCAGTCGATTGCGTTCCCGGCGATCAGTTGCGGGGTGTTCGGCTACCCGATCCACCAGGCGGCACAGGTGGCCGTGACCGAAACCCTGGCGTGGCAACGCAGCCATGCGCAGCCCAAGCGGATCGTACTGGTGGCCTTCAACACGGCCACCGCGAAGGCTTACCTGCAGGCACTGGCCGCGGCTGGGCAGAGCGCGGACGAGCCGCGCCCGCTGGTGATGCCGCCGCTGGGCGATGCTGGCCTGGCCGCCTCGCATTGAGCGGAAGCGCCTGATGCACGAAAAACGCCGGCCGTATGCCGGCGTTTTTTTTCATGCGGTGCCGATCACGGACAGACCTGGGTGACCTGCGCGGTGCAGCTCAGCCCACCGCCAGCAGCCGGATACTGACCGCCACAGGAAATGGAGACCGTGCCCGGTCCCGAGGATGCGATGGTCTGGCCCGCCGTCATCGACGCATTGGCACCCGGCGCCTGGATGCCGCAGGTGGTGCCGTTGGTGCCCCCTGTGGCAGAAACGCACTGGATGGTGGCATTGGCCTTGACCGCTGCCAGGCCGCGATACGAATTGCCGCCACTGGCCGCACCGGAAATGGTCTGCGATGCCGTGCACACCGTATCGTCGATCTGCGCAGCGCAGCTCAACCCGCCGGTCGCGGGGTACGTTCCGTTGCAGTTGAGCACGACATTGCCAGCGCCCGTGGTACCAATCGACTTGCCCACTTCAACGACGCCGTTCCAGCCCGGCGCCTGCACGCTGCAGCGTGGGATGGTGCCGGGGCTGCCCCCGGAGGCCTGCGTGCAGGTGATCCGCGAGGCCGAGGTGGCAATGGCATTGCCCGAGGTGGAGCCACCGTTGCGGGTGCTCGCGGTGATGGTCTGGGTGGCCGCGAATGCGGCGCCCGCAAGCAGCCCTCCCACAACGAGTGCTGCCACTACACCGGGAAACAGTTGACGCTTCATCATCACTCCTACTCCTGTTGGAAAGAACATTCCCTTTGAATGACACATGGAGAAGCCGGAACGTCGGACTGCAACCGGGCGCATGGCACGCCCTTCCGTACACCCCACGGTCATCGTGGACCGCGCGTTCAGATGCGTGAAGCAATAGCTTCAATGCATCTAAATCCAGACTACTGCGCATGGCGTGAATCGAAACGTGAACTGTGTTCTATTTCCACCTGCGTCGCGCCGATAGTGTTTCTGCGGTACCACACGGTTACGGTGCAGCGGTATCGCAACCGACGCCGCAGCCACCACGGAGAATGGGATGAGCAAGGGAAGCATGCTGTGGGGGATCAGCCTGGCGGTCGCCGTCTTGGCCGGCGCCTGGTTGTTGCTGCAGCCGCGCTCCCTGGCCAGCATGCCCGGCCCGCGCGACGCTGCGGCGGGCTCGACTGCATCCATCACGTCAGGACCTACCCGACCGACACCGCCGCACAACGGACCGGACGCCAGGACACCCGCCGCGCAGGGCCTGCCGCCTTCGCTGCCCCACGCCTCCAGCACGGCTGCCTATCTGACATTCGAATCTGCGATGTTGCAGGGCTCGGAACTCTCCTTCGACCAGGCCATGCTCGCGTTGAAGGGCGACGCCTTCGATCACTACCTGTCGCTGATCGCCCAGCAGTCCATGCGTGTTCCCGAAGCGGCGGAACTGACCGACGCGTATTCCCGGACGTTGCAGGCCGCACTGAAGGAAAATCCGGCGCTGTCGATGCAGAATTTTGCCTGCGGACTGAGCCTGTGTGCCGGCACGATCTCCACGGGCAGCGGCGCTGACGCAGCGCAGGTCGAGCAGTGGCGGCAGTCGCTGTCGCTGGCCGGTAACACGCCCGCCTATTCGATGATCGATGTGACCGTTGCCGGCAAGGACGGCCGCGTCGAGCACCGTTTCATCTTCTCGTCCGATGCCAGCATCAACGGCATCCATGGGCCGTCATTGCCGTAAGGCGGCGGCGCATGCCTTGACCGGCGTGTTCAGCGCGCCGTTGTGTCTGCGCTGTATACCCACTGCTGGAAGAACGGCTGCAGCGAGCGCCCGGCGGCCTTTTCCATCGCGTGCTGGAAATCAAGGGTGGTCACCGACCGCCCGTCGTAGGCGCGGGTGTAATCACGCAGGCCACGCCAGAACGCATCCTCACCCAACTCGACGCGCAGCAGGTGCAGTACATACGCGCCCTTGCGATAGACCACCGCGCGGTCGTCGCCGGTCGGCGCATCCCAGTTGGCATAGACCAGCGCATGGTCGGCGCCTTTGGCGCGCAGCGCATCCAGCCGCGTGCGCCAGCCCTGCACCTGCGCCTGGTAGGCCGCCTCGCCCTGCGCATGCTGCAGGTAGGCGGCGGTCATGAAGTTGGCCATGCCCTCGTTGAGCCAGAAATGCGCCCAGCTGGCGCAGGTCACCCGGTTGCCCCACCACTGGTGGGCGGCCTCGTGCGCCATCAGCGCGGTGTCATCCGGATCGTCCAGCACGCCCTGCCCGTAGTCTTCGGACATCAGCGACAGCCCGGCCATTTCCTGGCCGATGGTACGTTTCACCAGTGCCTGCTGGTAACTCTCACCGCGGTAGGGCAGCCCGGCGCGCGCAGCGAAGAAGTCGAGCATGTCGCCGGTGCGGGCAAACAGCGTCTGCAGTTGTGCCGGGGTTCGATCCACCGACAGGAAACGCAGTGCAATGGGCCCATGCTGCTGCACCGCCTGCTGGTAACGGCCGGCGGCAAAGCCGTACACATAGCCGGGCATCGGAGTGTCCAGCTGCCAGCGGTGTTCGATGCGGCCGTCGGCCAGCACGCGCGTGGGCAATGCGCGCCCGGTGCCGGTGGCCAGCAGGCCGGGCGGCAGGGTCACCGACAACGCCAGCAGGGCACGTTCATCGGGCGCATCCACCGAGGGCATCCACTGGCTGGTGGAAAACACGGTGTAGACCTCGTCGCGCTCGGGGGCGAACTCCAGCCCGAAGCGGGGCGCGCCGGAGTATGCAATGCGAACGTTGCCGAAGGCGCCTGAAGGTATCGGCTCGGCCAGCGTGATCCGAAGGCGGCCGTTGGTCTGCTCGAACTGCAGCGCACGCCCGCCCTGGGTGACCGAAGCTATGTCCAGCTCGCCGGCATCCAGGGTCAATGTCTGCACGCGCTGGACCGCGTCGAACCACACCCTCACTTTTCCCTGCAGGCGCTTTTGCTGAATGTCCGGTTCAAGCGCGACTTCGTAGCTGATGACATCAAACGCGCGCGGTGCAGACGCATGTGCACGCACGGCAAACAACAACGGCATCAACAGAAGCGCGTGCAACAACGAACGGCATGCCATCTTCGACTCCCTTCTCGCCCAGGCCTGGCGCATCCTGCCATGCCACGATGGATGCGTGCGGCACGCCATCACAACGGTGGTGGACCTGGAAACAACCCGGCGATGTTCGATGGAGTCGGGGGGGGGGGGGGGGGGGGGGGGGGGGGGGGGGGGGGGGGGGGGGGGGGGGGGGGGGGGGGGGTGGGGGGGGGGGGGGGGGGGGGGGGGGGGGGGGGGGGGGGGGGGGGGGGGGGGGGGGGGGGGGGGGGGGGGGGGGGGGGGGGGGGGGGGGGG
>NZ_JBEPSF010000019.1:0-102351 GCF_040548725.1 Stenotrophomonas sp. 2619
GGGGGGGGGGGGTGGGGGGGGGCCCCCGGGCCCCCCCCCCCGCGGGGGGGGGGGGGGGGGCCCCCCCCCCCCCGCGCGGGGGGCCGCCCCCCCCCCCCCCCCCCCCCCCGCCACTACCAGATGTAACTATTTGCGCGACGCAGCATTGACCTCGTTGTGGGTTAGGCTTGGGTGGATTCCGTTCCCGAGGCCAGTGCGTCGCAGATGAACGAGTACCGCAGCAGCATCGTCTTTGCCACTCCCGATATTCCCCTGCGCGACGACGTACGCCGACTTGGCGCACTGGTCGGCGACCTGCTTGCCGAGCAGGTGTCCACGCAGTTCTTCGATGACGTGGAACAGGTGCGCACGCGCGCCATCGCCCGCCGCGAAAGCGACGCCCCGCTGTCCGACCTCAACGACGCGCTGACCGGCCTGCCGCCCGAGCGCGCCGAAGCGATGGTGCGAGCGTTCAGCACCTACTTCCAGGTGGTCAACATCGCCGAGCGCGTGCATCGCATCCGCCGTCGCCGCGACTACCAGCGCGCCGGCACTGCCGCGCCGCAGCCCGATGGCCTGCAGGATGCGCTGCTCAACCTCAAGGCGCAGGGCGTGACCCTGGCCGAGCTGGCCGAGTGGCTGCCACGCATCGACATCGAGCCGGTGTTCACCGCGCACCCGACCGAAGCGGTACGCCGCGCGCTGCTGGAAAAAGAGCAGCTGATGGTCGCCAGCCTGGTCGACAACCTCGACGGCCAACGCACCCCCGGTGAAGCCGCCGCCGACGCCGCGCGTTTCCGCATGGCACTCACCGCCTCCTGGCAGACCACCGATTCCTCGCCGGTGCGGCCCACCGTGGACGACGAGCGCGAGCACGTCGGCTTCTACCTGGTGCAGGTGCTGTACCGGGTGATCCCGGTGCTGTACGTATCGCTGCAGCAGGCGCTGCTGGATACCTATGGCGAAGACCTGCCGCTGCCGCGCCTGCTGCGCTTCGGCACGTGGGTGGGCGGGGACATGGATGGGAACCCCAACGTCGATGCCGGCACCATCCGGCACACCCTGGATGCGCAGCGCCAGGCGGTCCTGGGCCGTTACCAGAAAGACCTGCTCCAGCTGGCCAGCCTGCTCAGCCAGTCCACCGAGCGGATCGCGGTGAGTGACGCGCTGCAGGCGCGCGTGGCGCACTACGCGCAGTTGCTGCCCCAAGTGAAGTCACGGCCACGCCATGCCGACATGCCGTACCGCCTGCTCAACGACCGCATGCGCGCACGCGTGCAGGCCACCCTGGACGATGCCGACGGCGCCTATGCGTCGCCGGACGAACTCGAGCACGACATCCAGTTGATCCTGGACAGCCTGCACGCCAACAAGGGCGACCATGCCGGCGGCTTCGCGGTGCGCCGCCTGTTGTGGCGCGTGCGTACCTTCGGCTTCCACCTGGCGCGGCTGGACGTACGGCAGGAGTCGAGCGTGCATGGCCGCGCGCTGGCCAGCGTGCTCGATGGCCAGGAGGCCTGGGACGCAGCCGATGCGGTCACCCGCGCGGCCCGGCTGGCGCCGTTCGCCAGTGGCGAGCAGGCGTTGCCGCCGAGCACCGAGGAGGGCGGCCAACGCCTGGACGCGGTGTTTGCCGCGCTGGCCGATGCACGCCGCCGCCACGGGGCCGACGCACTGGGCAGCTACATCATTTCGATGGCGCACGACCGCAGTGACGTGCTCGCCGTGTTGGCCCTGGCCCGCCGGGGTGGGCTGGTGGACGACGCCGGCGCGGTGCCGCTGGACATCGCCCCGCTGTTCGAAACGGTGGACGACCTCAAGCGCGGCACCGACACCCTGCGTGATCTGCTGGCCGACCCGGTGTACCGCACCCACCTGGCCGCGCGCGGTGATGTGCAGATGGTGATGCTGGGCTATTCGGACAGTGGCAAGGACGGCGGCATCGCCGCCTCGCGCTGGGGCCTGCAACGCGCACAGGTGGAGCTGCTGGAGGTGGCCGCCGAGAACGCCATCCGCCTGACCTTCTTCCACGGCCGCGGCGGGTCGATCAGCCGCGGTGGCGGCAAGACCACCCATGCAGTGGATGCCTCGCCACGGGGCAGCATCGACGGCCGCCTGCGCGTGACCGAGCAGGGCGAAGTGATCCACCGCAAGTACGGCATCCGCGCACTGGCGCTGCGCTCGCTGGAACAATCCACCGGGGCGGTGCTGCGGTCCAGCCTGCGCCCGCGCGCCGCCGAACCGCGCGAGGTGCAGTGGCGCCCGGTGATGGATCTGGTGGCGCAGAAAAGCGCGGAGGCGTACCGCGCCTTCGTGGGCCAGAAAGCGTTCATGCAGTACTTCCGCCAGGCCACCCCGATCGACGTGATCGAGCGGATGACACTGGGCTCGCGCCCGTCGCGGCGGCTGGGCGAGGATGCCGCGTTGTCCAACCTGCGCGCCATTCCCTGGGTGTTCGCCTGGAGCCAGGCGCGCGCGGTGATTCCCGGCTGGTACGGCGTGGGCAGCGGCCTGCAGGCGGCGATCGAGGCCGGCCACGAGGACACGTTGAAGGAGATGGCGCGCGACTGGCCGTTCTTCAGCACCTTCCTGGACGACATCGCGATGGTGCTGAGCAAGGGCGACATCACCATTGCCGAGCAGTTCTCGCGGTTGTCCGGGCCGTTGCACGCCACGTTCTTCCCGCAGATCCAGCGCGAACTGGAGCTCACCGCCCAGCAGATCCTGGCGCTGACCGGGCAGGACGAACTGCTGCAGCACGACCAGCGCCTGGCGTTGTCGATCCGCCTGCGCAACCCCTACATCGACCCGATCAGCGTGCTGCAGGTGGACCTGCTGCGCCGCTGGCGTGCCAGCGGCGGCGAGGACGACGATGTGCTGCGCGCGCTGGTGGCCTGCGTGAACGGGGTATCGCAGGGCGTGCAGAACACCGGGTGAGGACGGGCACTACGTACCGACCAACGGTCGGTACCCGCCGTAGGTTATTCCGGCGACGGCGGGTTGGACGCCAACAACTCCAGATGGCGCTGTTCCATCTCTTCGCGCAGCTGCCGGCGGATCAGCGCGGCGGCATGGCGGCGGCGTTCGTCGCTGGTCTCCAGCTGCAGCGGCGGCACCGCGGTGGGTTTGCCATCCTCGTCCACCGCGACCATGGTGAAGAAGCAGCTGTTGGCGTGGCGCACGCTGCGCTTGAGGATGTCCTCGGCCACCACCTTGACCCCGATCTCCATCGACGAGGTGCCGGTGTAGTTGACCGAGGCCAGGAAGGTGACCAGCTCGCCGACCGCGATCGGCTGGCGGAACATCACCTGGTCCACCGACAGGGTGACCACGTAACGACCGGCATAGCGGCTGGCGCAGGCGTAGGCGACCTGGTCCAGCAGCCGCAGGATCGCGCCGCCGTGGACCTTGCCGGAGAAATTGGCCATCTCCGGCGACATCAACACCGTCATGGACAGCTGGTTGGATTTGAATTCGGGCATGGCGGCAGTGTAGCGCCGGTTGGCCAATCGGTAGCGCCGACCGTTGGTCGGCTTGTCGGTTGGTCGGTTGGTCGGCGGGTCGCGCGCAGCGCGAAGATGGGCGAAGGCGCCAAAACGACGACGGGCTGCTTTCGCGGCCCGTCGTTTGCTTCCATCAACAGCAGCCGACCAACGGTCGGCTCTACCGCAAGAAAATGGGCCGCTTTCGCGGCCCATTTGTCTTACTTCAGCTTCGCATCCGCACGCAGGGCGGCGGCGCGGTCGGTCTTCTCCCACGAGAAGGCCGTGGCGTTGACGGTTTCGCCCTCGCCGTTGAGGTAGCTGAAGTCCTTCGGCTTGCGGCCGAAGTGACCGTAGGCAGCGGTCTGCTGGTACATCGGGTGGATCAGGTCCAGCATCTTGATGATGCCGTACGGGCGCAGGTCGAAGTGCTTGCGGATCAGCTTTTCGATCTTGTCATCGCTGATCTTGCCGGTGCCGAAGGTGGTGACCGAGATCGAGGTCGGCTCGGCCACGCCGATGGCGTAGGAGACCTGCACTTCGCAACGGTCGGCCAGGCCGGCAGCCACGACGTTCTTGGCGACGTAGCGGGCAGCGTAAGCGGCCGAACGGTCGACCTTGGACGGATCCTTGCCCGAGAACGCACCACCACCGTGACGGGCCCAGCCGCCGTAGGTGTCGACGATGATCTTGCGGCCGGTCAGGCCGCAGTCGCCCACCGGGCCACCGATCTCGAACTTGCCGGTCGGGTTGATGTGGAACTTGGTGCCCTTGTGCAGCCACTTGGCCGGCAGCACCGGCTTGATGATCTCTTCGCGGACGGCCTCGATGAGGTCCTTCTGCTTCACGCCCGGGGCATGCTGGGTGGACAGCACGACTGCGTCGATGGCCGAAACCACGCCGTTTTCATAGCGCAGGGTGACCTGGCTCTTGGCATCCGGGCGCAGCCAGGACAGCGGCGAGTTCTTCTTCTTGCGAATCTTGGCCTGCTGCTCGACCAGACGGTGCGACAGGTGGATCGCGGCCGGCATGTAGCTGTCGGTCTCGTTGGTGGCATAGCCGAACATCAGGCCCTGGTCGCCAGCGCCCATTTCTTCGGGCTTCTTGCGGTCAACGCCCTGGGCGATGTGCGGGGACTGCTTGCCGATCAGGTTCAGCACGCCGCAGGTGGCGCCGTCGAAGCCGACGTCGGAGCTGTCGTAGCCGATGTCCACGATGACCTTGCGGGTCAACGCTTCCAGGTCGATCCAGGCGCTGGTGGTGATTTCACCGGCCACGATGGCGACGCCGGTCTTGACCATGGTCTCGCAGGCGACACGGGCGCGCTGGTCCTGGGTGAGGATCGCGTCCAGCACCGCATCGGAGATCTGGTCGGCAACCTTGTCCGGATGGCCTTCGGAGACCGATTCGGAGGTGAAGAGGTAGCTGGACATCAGGCTTAATATCCTTTGATTCGGATGGAAAGATGGGCGCGAATGATACACGGCATGTCGCCCGGTTGCATTGTGCGCCACGGGGAGTTGCCGGTGGTTAAGCCCGCGTGCCCGGCCAAGCGGCCGCCAGGACGCGATTGGGCCCCAGCGTCGCGGCCCAGTGTTCCACCAGCGTGACAGCCACGGGGCTGCCCCACCGACCTTCACACCCTATACCATCGGCCGATGGACTCCCTAAGCCAGATCGTACTGGGCGGCGCCGTTGCCGCCGCCATCGCCCCCGCCGGCCACCGCCGCGCCGCCCTGTTGGCCGGTGCCGCGTTGGGCACGTTGCCGGACCTGGACGCCCTGGTGCTGGCCTTCACCACCGCCGATCCGGTGGCATTGATGACCGAGCACCGCAGCGTCAGCCATTCGCTGCTGGTGCTGCCCTGGGTGGCCGCGCTGATCTGGTGGCTGTTCAAGCGCTTCGGCCACGGCCGGGTCGCGCAGGCACCGGGGCGCTGGTTCTGGGCGATCCTGCTGGCGCTGGTGACCCACCCGCTGCTGGACGCCTTCACCGTGTACGGCACCCAGCTGTGGTGGCCGTTCACGCCGGCGCCGACGATGTGGTCCAGCGTCTTCATCATCGACCCGCTGTACACCGTGTGGCTGCTGATCGGCTGCGCGGTGGCCTGGTTCGCCCGCGCCCGCCCGGTGGCGCAGAAGGCGCTCGTGGCCGGGCTGGTGCTCAGCTGCGGCTACCTGGGCTGGTCGCTGCTGGCCAAGTACAACGTCGAGCGGCAGGCCGACCGCGCGCTGGCGGCGATGGGGCTCGGCGATGCGCCGCGGTTCTCGGCGGCCACCCCGTTCAACACGCTGCTCTGGCAGGTGGTGGCGATGACCCCCAGCGGCTACGTCATCGGCGAGCGCTCGCTGGTGGCCGATAACGGCCCGATGCACTTCCAGGGCTATCCCTCCAACGTGCAGGCCCTGCGCGAGGCCGAGGCGGCGGGCATTCCGGCGGTGCAGCGGCTGCAGTGGTTCAACCGCGGCTTCATGCGCGCCCAGGTAGTGGACGGCCGGCTGCTGCTCAGCGACCTGCGCATGGGCCTGGAGCCGGACTACACCTTTACCTTCGCGGTGGCACGTGTCCAGGACGGGCAGTGGAGCGCCATCACGCCCGAGCAGTTGCGCCCGGCCTACGAAGGCGAACAGGGCAGGGCGAGGATGAAGCAACGGTTCGCGCAGATGTGGGCGCGGATCTGGCAGACGCCGCATGACCAGGCGGCCGCAGACAGCGCAGCGGCCAGGACCGTGCGCTGATCCGGCTGCGGCCCGGCGTTAGCGCGGTCGGGCCAACGGCGGCGCTGCCCGGTTGACCTGGATGGAGCGGTGCAGAACCTGGCGCGGTACATTGGCAATGTCGAAACCGGTGAAGGCCAACAGGAACTGCAGCCCGGAAATCAGGGCCACCATGACGATCATGATGGTGCCTACCGGGGTGGTGACATCGGCAGATGCCGACGCGATCCAGTGGTACAGGCCGAAGATGCTGCCGAACGCGAGCAGGCCAAGGCCGGCGATCAGCTCCAATGATGCGATGGACAGGTCGCGCAGGAAGTAGTTGTAGCCGATGCGCTTGAGCGTGTTGCGCACATGCTTGAAGGCAAACTCCCCGAGGATGCGGCTGACACGCAGGTTGCTGGTTTCATCGGCGTAGCGTGCATCCATCGCGACGTCCTGGACGACGGCGCGGATGGTGTTGAGCCGGAACAGCATGTCGGTTTCGAAGAAGTAGCGGTCGCTGACCGCATCCAGGCGCAGATGGCTGGCGACGCGGGCATGGATGGCGGTATAGCCGTTGGTGGGGTCGAACACCTGCCAGTAGCCGGACGAGGCCTTGGTCATGAACGACAGCATCAGGTTGCCCACCCGCCGCAGCAGGGGCATGCGCCGGATATGGCTGAGGTTCCAGAAACGGTTGCCCTTGGTGTAGTCGGCGGTGCCGTCGGCGATGGGTGCCACGAAGTCCATCAGCAATGCCGGATCCATCTGACCGTCGCCATCAACCTTGACCAGAATATCCATACCCTCGGCGATGGCGGCCCGGTAGCCGGTCTTGATTGCCCCGCCGACGCCGCGGTTCTGCGGATGGAACAGCACCGTGACGCGAGGGTCGGTGGTACTTGCCTGGATCAACGCGCCACTGCCATCGGGGCAGGCGTCGTCCACGCAGTAGATGGCGGCCACGGCGTCGTCGATTGCCGCCAGCACGTCCATGACATGGCGAGTGACCTTGTAGCAGGGGATGACGACGGCGATTTTCACGGACCCTCCCCGACGGGCAACGGCGCCGCCGAGCAGTCGGCCGGCACTTTTTGGGTGCAGGGTTCGGCCAGCATCGCCGCGGCAGGCACTTCCACCAGGTCAGCGTACATCGACCGTGGCTCGACCACGTCACTGACCATCACATGGTGGTAGCGGTTGAACGTGGTGTTGAACGCCTCTTCGGACATCAACGGGAAGCGCTGGCGGAAATAGGCCAGCTGAGGGAAGTACAGCGTGTGGTTGACCGCCGGGATGCCGATGCCGGAGAACAGCGCCCCGTAACGCCCTTCCACGACCAGCGAACCGTCCGGTGCCTGCTGCCCGCCGCGGGCCCGCATGGATTCGAGCACGGCTTCGCGGTCCATGGCGAAGATCGGCTGCGCCGACTGCACCGGGTTGAACAGGCCGTTGATCAGCACGTTGCACAGCACGGCAACCGCCAGGACCAGCGTTGCCGGGTGCGCGGCCAGCCGCGGCCGCCGCGCGGCCAGGGCCAGCAGGCCCACGCACAGTAGCGGCCACGCGTCGGCGGTGGCGTGCAGCCGGCTGAAGCTGCCATCCCCGAACGCGAGCTTGGCCAGGCTGCCCACCACCAGCAGTGCGGCCAGCACCAGCAGGCGACCGCTGGTCACGCGCGCGCCGCCCTGCACCAGCACGATCGCGCAGCCGATGTTCAACAGCAGGCCGAACGCCAGCACGGCGCGGCTGGGCGGCACCATGGAAAGACCGGTCAGCTTGCCCACGACGAGCGGCACCGGCAGGAAGATCCAGCAGGCGATCAGCAGCGCGCCACCGACCAGCACCGCCAGCGACAGGCGGTTGGCGCGGACCCAGTGCATCACCTTGGCCCAGTCGGCCAGCACCGCGGTGAACAGCGGCAACAGGCTGCCGAGCACGGCGATTTCGCACGCGTTGGAGTAGCTGAAGGCCGGCAGCGGATAGAAGCCGCGGGTCATCAGGTTGGGGAAGAAGTGGGCCATCAGCGTGATCCAGCTGACGCCACCGCCCGCACTTTCGCGGTGCCCGGGGTAGACGGTGTTGCGTATCACCTCGATCGCATCGTGGAAGTAGCCGACGAACACCGCAAGGGCCAGTGCACCGGCCAGCGCGGCATCGAACAGGCGTGGCAGGGTCAGTGCATCGCGGCGGAACGCCAGCACCAGTACGGCCATGGTCAGCAGGGCAGAGATGATGAAGGGTGGATAGGCGATGGCCAGCAGCCACACCACCAGCGCGTAGGCACTGGCCAGGAGGCGCAGCCAGCGGTTGTCGATGCGCAGCCATGCCACGGCCGCCCACGGTGCCAGCGCGAAGGCGCCGGCATTGCTGGTCCACCAGACCTGCACATAAGGCGAGAAGTACAGCATGAGCGCGATCAGCACCGCGGCCAGCGGCGGCAGCCGCAACTGGCGCAGGAACAGGGCCCAGCCGCACAGGAAGGCCATCGACATGAACATGAAGAAGAAGGAATAGGCGTTGGCCGGCGGCAGCACGAAGAACGCCCAGTGGTAGGGCTTGAACGGCAGCCCCCAGTCCAGCAGCGGCAGCGCCTGGAACGAGCGCAGAGTCTCGTGGTACGGCGAAAACGCGTTGGTCGGGCCGAAGTCGTTGGCCACGGCGATCTGCACGTAGGGCGTGTAAACCATCCATTCGTCCATGCGGATGCCGCGCGCCCTGCCGAGCAGGGGTTCGATCGGGGCCAGCCCCAGGTACTCGCTGGCCATCGCATAGGACGAGGGGGTCAGGGCGAAGACCACATAGAGAACGCACAACACCGCGATGACCGCCATGCAGATACGCGCGTGGCGCGGATCGAGCCCGCTCAACAGGCCGGTGTCACGGGTAGGCAATGTAGGCAATGGCAGCCGGACATCCCCGGCCAACGTGCGGTCTTTCATGTGGCATCCCTTCGGGCGCAGAACGCGGTGCACCACGACTGCAGTGGCAGCACGGCGAGGATCTGGCGCGCGCCTTCCTGGGCGCCAACCTGGAGCCGATTCTACCCGGTTGGCGGCAATGGATAGCAGAGGGGAACCACGCAGCGGTGGGTCAGTAAACGGTGGCGCGTGCCTGCACGAACGAGAAGAAGAACACGGCGTTGGGGTCGTTCTGGACCAGACTGAACTCCCGACGCATGCCGTCCACGGTGTCGCGATCGACCAATCCGGCGTCCAGCAGCGGGTCGGCCGCCGACAGCAGCAGCTGTTCCCAGAACGCGATCATGGTCTTGCGCCGCGCCGGTTCGCGGTTGTCCAGGTGGATGGTCTTGATCTCGGTGTGCACGTCGCGGAAGCCGCCGGCCAGCAGCAGGTTGCCCAGCTTGGCCCCTACGAACGGGTCGCCGCCGTGGTCGTACTGGAAATCATTGAAGGCCATCCAGTACCGCCAGATGTGCGGCGAGTACGGGTCGAGCAGGAACGAGGCGTTCATCACTTCGGTGATGTACACCGGCGAGCCCGGGGCGAGCACGCGACGCACTTCGCTGAGCACGCGCGCCGGTGACGGCACGTGTTCCAGCACCCAGCACAGGAAGGCCGAATCGAACTGGCGCGGACCGAACGGCAGGTCGCCCGCATCGGCCTGCTGCAGGGTGTAGCGCTCGCTGCACCAGGGCGTCTTTTCCAGGTTGGCGCGCGCGGTGTCCAGCTGCGCCTGGCTCAGGTCCACCCCGGTGACGTGCAGCTCGGGGAAGCGGCGCAACAGGATCTCGGTCTGCGCGCCGACGCCGCTGCCTACTTCCAGCAGACGCTGGGCGTTGCTGTAGTCGATGCCGCTGAAGATGCTCGATTCGAACAGACGGGCCTGGGTGACCAGGCGGTGCTGCTCGGTATCGGAGAAACCGTGCAGATAGGTGGGGGCGGTGATCGGCGGGGTCATGGGAGCAGGGTCACATAGCGTCGAGCGTGGCTCGGCGGATCAGGGGGCAACGGCGCAGCGCGCCTCGGCCGCGGCCTCGGCAAGCGGCAGGCCGGCGGCGAGCGCGTTGAAATAGTCGGTGGTCAGCGCGATCTGGCTGGCGGCGTCGTCGGCGCGGTTGACCACTGCGCGGAAGGCGGCATTCTCCGGCCGGTCCTTGGCGTACCAGCCCAGGTGCTTGCGCGCGATGCGCACGCCCTGCGGCTCGCCGTAGAAGTCGTGCAGCGCGTGCAGGTGGCCCAGCAGGATGTCGCGCACTTCATCCAGCGAGGGCGGGGCGAGCAGTTCACCGGTGGCCAGGTAATGCGCCACTTCACGGAAGATCCAGGGGCGGCCCTGCGCGGCCCGGCCGATCATCACCGCGTCCACGCCGGTCACGGCCAGCACGTGGGCGGCCTTCTGCGGCGAATCGATATCGCCGTTGGCCAGCACCGGAATGCGCAGCGCGGCCTTGATGGCGGCGATGGTCTCGTATTCGGCCTGACCGGTGTAGTGCTGGTCACGGGTGCGGCCGTGCACCGCCAGCGCGGCAATGCCGCTGTCCTCGGCGATATGGGCGATGCGCGGGCCGTTGCGGTGGTCGCAGTCCCAGCCGGTGCGGATCTTCAGCGTCACCGGCACGTCCACCGCCTGCACCACGGCAGTGAGGATGCGGGCCACCAGATCCTCGTCGCGCATCAGCGCCGAACCGGCCCACGCGTTGCAGACCTTCTTGGCCGGGCAGCCCATGTTGATGTCGATGATCTGCGCGCCGTGGTCCACGTTGTAGCGCGCCGCCTCGGCCAGCTGCTGCGGCTCGGTGCCGGCGATCTGCACGCTGATCGGGTCCGGCTCGCCGGCATGGTCCATGCGGTGAAGCGACTTGCGGGTGGTCCAGAAGCGCGGATCGGAGATGGTCATCTCCGAGGCAGCCAGACCTGCGCCCAGCCGTTTGCACAGCAGGCGGAAAGGCTTGTCGGTGACACCGGCCATCGGTGCCAGCACCACGTTGGGCTGGATGTTGTAGGGGCCAATCTGCATGCGCGCATTGTAGAACGCCCCGGCCGTGCCGGCCGCGCGCGGGGGCGGCCTGTTCAGGCCGATCCGGAAGGGCCTGATGCGCTCCGGTCATGAGCATATGCTTGACGATTGCTTCCGTCGCCCCCAACGGCGGCGGATGCTGGTGAGTTGGCTGGTGCGACGTTGGCGGTGGTCAGGGCGCCGGACCACACGCATAGGCCAACACGGCCAGGTGCCGCCGTGGGTCGAGCCCGAGCAGGGCCAGTACGGCGGCATCGTCGAAGGCGCCGATCGCGCAGCCGACCGCGTTCATCGCCGCGACCTGCTGCCCCAGCGCGCCCAGCCAGACCCCGGCCTCGATCAACACGAAGCGACCACCGCGCTCGCCGTACTTGGCCAGCGTACCCGCGGGCTCGGCGACCAGGAACAGTACGGCGGCCGGCCGCTCCGGCCACTCCACGCCAAGCAGTGGGGCGAGAGCCGGCCACGGTGGGCAGGGCGACACCGGCACCAGCGCGTGGTGCAGCGGGTCGTACCAGCAGATGCCCTGGCCTGCGGCGATCGCATCGTCGGCGCCGTACAGCGCGGCATAGGCCTGGATCGGATACTTCGCCCCACCGGACGGCAGGCGCCGGGTGTCACTGTCGCTGGATCGGGCCCGCAGCGGGGCGAGCACGCGCCCCAGCTCCTGCGCGCCCCAGCGTGCGTCACCGAAACGGCGGCCACTGTGGCGCTGCGCCAGGGCATCACCGGGAGCTACCGGGTCCGGCAGGGCGATGCCGGCGGCCGCATGCAACGGGCGCGGCGGCGACCAGGGGCGTGCGGCATCTTCGGCGATGCGCGTGCGCATTGCCTCGGCGCGCGCAGGATTGAGTTCGCCGTTGTGCCAGAACAGATGGAACAGCGGGGCATCGTGCCAAGGGGAGGGCGGTGACGGCATGCGGTCCTCGTGCATCAGCCCAATGGGTGCGGGAAGGGATTGGGAAAGCCGCCGCTGTGCGGCACGCCGGGATACCGCCATGCCACGTCCCGGCACCGACCGCCGAGGAACGGTGCACGCTCGTCGGCATGCAGGCCACTGAGCTGCGGCGACAGCACCCGCATCACCCGCAGTCCGGCCGCCGCCACATCGGTAGTGGTCAACTCGCGGTAGTACAGGGCGATGCCGGCACTGCCGAGCCGACGCCGCAGCATGTCCAGCTCGGCAATCGCGCGCGACGCGGCGGGCCGGAGCGCCGCGTCCGGCGGGGGCAGCTGCACGCTGCTGGCGTCCGCCTTGCGCAGCAGCGGCAGCTGCGACCACAGCTCCGGGCGCAGGGTGTAGAACGCGGCATGTTCATCGAAGCTGCGCAGCGCTGCGGGATCGCGCGGCAGCCGGGCGCTTTCGCGGCCACACAGGTGCGCGGCAAAGGTCAGTGCCTGCTGCCATTCCAACAGCGCCTTGTGCAGTGCCTCGCCCGGATCGGCGCGGCAGGCGATGCCGAGGACGTAGCGGGGACGGCCTTCGAACGGCATGCCACCGGCGACCGCGATCACCGGGTGCGGGTTCCAGTGCTGGGTCAGATCGAACGCCAGCAGTTCACCACCGCGCGCGTCCACATGGGCGTGCCATTGCGCCGGCAGCGCGATGCGTCGGCCGGCCACGCCATTGAGCCATGTCACTGCCAGCGCATCGCGCTCCAGCAGCTCCTGGGCCGCGCGCAGCACCGCCAGCCACGCGCCATCGCGACCATCGCGCCAGGCCGCCAGCCCACTGGACGTCGACGGCAAGCGCGCCAGGCCACTGCGCGGTCCCAGGCCCACCAGTTCCTGCGGTACCCAGGCCACACGGTTGTCATCCAGCGCGTGCACGGCGGCAAACAGGTCGTCGTCGTGTTCAGGCATCGGCCACGGGAAGTCCGGTGTCGCACGTTGGCGTGCCGAGAACAAGGCGAAGACCGATTCGTCCAGTCGTTGCGCCGGCGCCAGCGCATCACGGCGGCGCACCTCGAATGCCGCCTGCGCCGCGGCCAGCCGCTCCAGTGCCTCGGCGACCGCGCCGTCGGCGGCCGCATCGGCATCCAGTGCGACCGCGCCTGACACACCCTGCCAGGCATTGGCCGGGTCGGCCGGGGTGGCGGCATTGTGCACGCGTTGTCCCGCGAACAGCGGGCCGGTCCAATCGCAGGCGCTGGCGTCGATGGCCTGCGCCGGTCGCACCAGGCCGCAGCGCGGACGCGCCGCGCCATGCAGCAGGTGCGAAGACAGCGTGGGCGTTCCCGGCTCCGCCGCATCGACGGCGGAGCGGCTCATTTCATCACGCCCAGCCAGAGCATCATCTCGAGCGCGCCGACGGCGAACAGGCCCAGCAGCAGCGCGATGCCGATGCCGATGCCGCGCCCGAGCGAACGCCCCGAGCGCTCGTAGACGAAGGCATACACGCCGACATACAGCCCGACGGCAACGAACAGGCCGAAGATCGGGTTGGCGGCGCCCATGAACATGCCGCCGCCGACCGCTGCCAGCGGCAAGGCAAACAGCCCCAGCAGTATCCGCCCCGTGCGGCTCAGCCCGACCACCGGCTCGGCGGATGTGGCTGGCGCGGTCGGGTCCGGATCCGGCGTGATGGCCGGTTCGTGCAGCGCGGGCGGCTGCGGGGTGCGGAAGTCGGTCTCCGTCGTGACGGGATCGACCGTGGCGCGTGCTTCGGCGCCGGTTGCGGGCGCGATCGGTTCCAACCCGCCGAGCACCACCGCCGACAGCACCGAGGTGCCCAGCAGGGTCACGATGCAGGAGCTGCAGGTGGTCGAGGTCGAACCCCCGCCTGCCGCGGCAAGGTCCTGGCGCGAAGCACTGGCATCGAACTGGGTCGGCAGGCGATACATACGGTCACTCCGTTGACCGAGGCGGAAACGCCCGGCGCGTGCGCCACATTATCACGGGCGCCGGAGGTCCCAGGGCAAGGACAGCGGCGGCGGCATCGACGCGTCGCCGCCCTGGCAGGCGGGGCACCACGGCAGCCGCAGCACCCGGTCGCGCTCGCCGTGCAGGTGATGCAGGTCGAGCCAGACGCTGCGTTCGAGATAGCCCAGCAACAGGGCGGGCTGATCCAGCAGCGGCGCGACCAGCGCCGCGATGCGCGCCGGCTGCACTGCCACCGCCGGCATCGCCGGCACGACGGCGTCGCCCCAGCGGCGCAGCACCCGGTTGCCCAGGCAATACACGCAGGCGGTCTGGCCGGGCACCACATAGGGCCCGAGCGCCAGCGTGTGGTGATAGCTGATGTCCACCAGCAGATGCGGTTGCGTCGGCATCTGTGCGCGGTAGCGGGCCAAGGCCTGTTCCCAGCCGAGTCCGTGGCGGACCAGCACCCGCAGGTCGGCCTCGGCGTGGGCATCGACGCGCTGCAGATCGGCACTGGCATGCTGGTCGAAGGCGTCGGCCAATCCGGGCAGCGGTTCGCCCAGCCAATCGAGTGCATAGCGCTGCACCCTGCGCGCGGCCCGCAGCGGCGCCAGCACCCCCAGGCGCATCAATTGGCGGATCGCCGCGCCGCAGTCGGCATCGTCCTGCAATGCCGCCAGGGTGTCGTTCTCCCAGTGGCCAAGGATCCGATCGACGACGGCCGGCGTATCGGCCTCATCCACCACGTACACCTCATCGGCGCCCCCGGACACCAGCAGCAGCTGGCGCTGCGCATGCGTCTGCGTAAACAGGGCCCAAGCCGGATTGCGCGTCCAGCGCGGTTCGTCCGCGTGCGGGCCTGCCTGTTCCTGACTGCCTGCTGCTGCCACTGCGTACAGTCCCTGTATCGGCTAAAGCGCAAGAATAGCGGCAAACAGGCGGGCCACGTTCTGCTACGGTGCGCGCGTGCCCCTACCGCCCGTTGCCAACACTCCGGTCCCCCATCCGCCCTGGCGCGAGGCGATGCTGTGGATGCTGCTGCTCGGCGCGATGTTCATCCATGGCTACAGCTGGACCAACCACTGGGCCGCCAGCCAGGCGCATACGTACAGCCTGCACGGGCGCTGGGACGATGCGATGCCGTTCTGGGCGTGGACGATCTGGCCCTACCTGGCGCTGAACCTGCTGTACCCGCTGACGTTCTTCATCCTTCCGACCCGGTCGGCCCTGCGCCGCCATGCGCTGGCCATCGGCCTGGTGCAGACCGCCTGCCTGCTCGCGTTCGTGTGCTGGCCCACCGGCAACGTCCGTGCACTGCCGGTGCCCGATGGCGCCAGCGGGCTGCTGTTCGCACAACTGCGGGCCTTCGAGGCGCCGTTCAACATGGCACCGTCGCTGCATGCGGCGGTGGGGGTGCTGGTGTGGCAGGCGTGGCGGCACTGGTTGCAGGCCGCCGCGGCGGCGGTGCGTTGGCTGTGGCACGGCGCCTGTGGCCTGATGCTGGTCTCGACCGTGACCACCTGGCAGCACGACCTGCTGGACGTGCTTGCCGGACTGTTGCTTGGGGCGCTGGCGCTGTGGATCACGCGGGCCCCGGTTTTGCGGTAGGCACCGTGCATTCACCGCTCCACGATGAGTACCTGCCGCCTCTCGCGTATGGCCGTGTGTGCAGGCGCCGTTTGGTTCGGCGGGCGTCTCCGATCAGGCCGGTCGCGAGCGTGAGGGCCCCGTAGCCGCCGGTAGGCCCCTGGTGCAAATGTCCCCCGGCCGCGGGGCGGCCTCCTCCTTAATTTTGCCCAGGAGCCTACCGGCGGCTGCGGGGCTCGGCTTGCGGTGCAAGCGAGAAGCCGTGCTCTTTGGGTGGCCGTTGGCGGGTCGGTCGCTGGGCCCCCATGCCCTTGGAGGCGAAGTAAAGGGGGAGGGGGCGGCCGCAGGCCGACGCCGGAGGACATTCGCCGGAAAGGGCATGGGGGCCCAGCGACCGACCCGCCAACAACCGCGCCTGCAAAGGGTCAACGCAGGCTTAAAAAAAAGGCCAGCGCGAAGGCTGGCCTTGGGATACGCAACAGTGACGCTTACTTGGTTTCGGCATCACCCGGGGTGAAGTGCGGCATCGCCACGGCGGCGCCTTCCTTCTCGGTGGAGCGGCCGGCGAACTGGTTGGCAAAGCGCACGTGGCGGATGAAGGCCGCGTCCGGGTCCTGTGCCAGCGACGCGCACAGGGCGCCGTTGAAGGCATCGCCGGCACCGGTGGTGTCCAGTACCTGCACCTGCTCGGCGCCCACCCGGTAGTACGGCTGGGTATCGCCGCGCGGGGTGTCTTCGGCGTGGGACACGAACACGCCCACCGAACCCAGCGTCACCACCACGGTGCCGGTGCCGGTCAGCTTGCGGCACAGCGCATGCAGGCTGGCACCGTCGAGCGCGGCCACGTCGTTGGCATCCACGCGCTCACCGACATGGCGGCCGAGCAGGGCGGCGAACTCGGTCTCGTTGGGGGTGAGCACGTCGGCCAGCTTGAGCAGGCCGATGCTGGACGGGGCGTCGGCCGGGGCGGCGTTGAGCACCGTCGTGACACCGGCCTCACGGGCCAGTGCCAGCGCTGCCTCGATGGTTTCCACCGGCGATTCCAGCTGGGCCAGCACCACCTTGGCACCGCCGAGCAGGTCGCGCTGGGCCTGCACGAAATCCACGCTCAGCGCGGCATTGGCGCCCGGGCCGATCACGATGGTGTTGCGGCCGCGGGCGTCCACGTAGATGCCACCGGTGCCGGTGGGCTCGGTGCTGGCCTCGGCGGTCAGCGCGAAGCCATCCTGCGCGGCCAGGCCACGCGCCATCGCGCCGCCGGCATCGTCGCCCAGCGCGCACAGGAAGGTGGTGTCCGCGCCGGCACGGCAGGCAGCCACGGCCTGGTTGAAGCCCTTGCCGCCGGGGCCGGTGCTGTAGCGCCCGGCGATGGTCGCGCCCGGGGCCGGGAGCGACTCGCAACGCCAGACATGATCCACGTTGAAGGAACCGACGACGACGACATTGCTACTCATAAAGACTGTTTCTCAAAGAACGGATATCAGCTGAAATGCGTCAGCACGCCGGCAATGGTGGCCGTCATGAAGGTGGCGATGGTGCCGCCCAGCACCGCACGCAGGCCGAACTTGGCCAGGTCGTGGCGGCGTTCCGGAGCCAGCCCACCAATACCACCGATCTGGATGGCGATGGAGCTGAAGTTGGCAAAACCGCACAGCGCATAGGTGGCGATCAGGCGGCCTTCGGACGACAGGCTCATGCCCGGCACCTGGCCGTTGACGATCTTGGACAGCTCCGAATACGCCACGAACTCGTTGATGACCACCTTCTGGCCGATCAGCGAGCCTACCGTGGTGGCATCGGCCCAGGGGGTGCCGATGACCCAGGCGATCGGGGCCAGCACGTAGCCGAAGATCGTGGACAGGTCGGTCGGACGGCCGATCATCGCCTGCAGGCCGCTCACTTCACCCAGCCAGGTCAGCGGGGCGTTGAGCAGGGCGATCAGGGCGATGAAGGCCAGCAGCATCGCGCCGATGTTCAACGCCAGCTTGAGGCCGTCGCCGGCGCCGGCCGCAGCCGCGTCGATGATGTTGCTGGAGGTCTTCTCCACTTCCATCTTGACCGTGCCGCGGGTCAGCGGGGTGCCGGTTTCGGGCACCAGCAGCTTGGCCACCACCAGCGTGGCCGGGGCCGCCATGATGCTGGCCGCCAGCAGGTGCTTGGCGTAGAAGGCCTGCTGCACCGGGTCGTTGCCGCCCAGCATGCCCACGTAGGCGGCCAGCACGCCGCCGGCGATGTGCGCCATGCCGCCGATCATCATGGTGATCAGCTCGGATTGGGTCATCTTGGCGATGTACGGGCGGACCGTCAGCGGCGCCTCGGTCTGGCCGATGAAGACGCTGGCGCAGACGCTGGTGGTTTCGGCACCGGACACGCGCATGATCTTGGTGATCGCCCAGGCCATGCCGCGCACGATCGCCTGCATCACGTTGAGGTGGTACATGACCCCCATCAGCGCCGAGAAGAAGATGATCGTCGGCAGCACCTGGAAGGCGAAGATGAAGCCGAACTGCTCGGTGTTCATCAGGCTGCCGAAGATGAAGCCGGAGCCCTCGTTGACGAAGCTCAGGATCTTGACGAAGCCCTTGCCCAGCGCATCGAACACATCGCGGCCACCGGGTACCAGCAGCACCACCGCCGCAAAGGCGATCTGCAGCGCGATGCCGGTCACCACCAGGCGCCAGTCCACGGCGCGCTTGTTGTTCGAGAACAGCCACGCGATGCCGATCAGCACCGCCAACCCGAACAGGCCGAAGCCAATCCTGCCCAAACCTTCGACCATGAGACTTCCCTTGGGGGTGCCGCGAAAAACGGGAAGCCTATAGCGGCGGCAGGGGCGGGGCAAGGAAAAGCGGCGTCCGCGGGTCGATCGGCCGTGATCGGGCAAGCATCGGCAAGGGGGTGCGGGCGGCGGGCGGCTACACTGGCGGGCATCGTTCCGGCCCGGTTGCGGGCCTGCAGCAGAGGACAAGCCCATGCAGTACCGACGTCTTGGATCCACCGGCCTGAAGCTGTCGGCCCTGTCCTTCGGGGCCTGGGTCACCTTTGGCGACCAGATCGGCCGCGACGAGGCCCGAAACCTGGTGGCCAGCGCCTGGGACCACGGGGTCACCTTCTTCGACAATGCCGAGGGCTATGCGCGCGGGCGCGCCGAGCAGGTGATGGGCGATGTGATCGCCGACCTGCGCCTGCCGCGCGATGGCTTCTGCGTGTCCAGCAAGGTGTTCTTCGGCGCCGTGGACGACCCGCGCCCGACCCAGCACGGGCTGTCGCGCAAGCACGTGACCGACGCCTGCCATGCCGCGCTCAAGCGGCTGCGGGTGGACTACCTGGACCTGTACTACTGCCACCGCCCGGACCCGGACACCCCCATCGCCGAGACCGTGCTGGCCATGGATACCCTGATCCGCCAGGGCAAGGTGCTGTACTGGGGCACCTCGGAATGGTCGGCGGCCCAGCTGCAGGAGGCCGTGGCCGTGGCGCGCGCGCAGCACCTGCACCTGCCCTCGATGGAGCAGCCGCAGTACAACCTGCTGCACCGCGAGCGGGTGGAGCAGGAGTACGCCCCGCTGTACGCCGACCCGGGCCTGGGCACCACGATCTGGTCGCCGCTGGCCTCGGGCCTGCTGACCGGCAAGTACAACGACGGCGTGGACGCGCAGTCGCGGCTGGGCCAGCAGCAACTGGGCTGGCTCAAGGACATGGTGCTGGACCCGGCCGGCAACCGGCTGGACAAGGTCCGCCGCTACACCGCGCTGGCCGCCGGCCTCGGTCTGTCGCCGGCGCAGCTGGCCATCGCCTGGTGCCTGCGCAACCCGAACGTCTCCAGCGTGATCCTCGGCGCCAGCCGGGTCAGCCAGCTGGAAGAGAACCTGGGCGCGCTGGACCTGCTGACGCAGGTGGACGAGGCCACCTGGCAGCAGGTAGAGGCGATCTTCGCGTAGCGCCGGGCTCTGCCCGGCTGATCACCCCGTAGCGCCGGGCTCTGCCCGGCTGTCCCCACGCCGGGCTCTGCCCGGCTGGATTCCCCCGTAAACCCGGGCTCTGCCCGGCTGAATATCGGCGATCAATCCACGCAGCCGGGTGCCCAGCCGAGCAACGCTCGGCTCTACCTGGCGTTGGAGCGCCCCAATCCGCCCTTACGATTGATGCGATCTATCAAAACATCAAAATCAATCATCAATGCCATCAATCAAAGTGAGAATGGTTGTTGATTGTCAACTGAGAATCATTATCATTTGACTCGCCCCTCGCACGAGTCCAGACGAATGAACACTCAAGCTGCTGTACTGCTGCGCCCCGAAACGCTGACCCTCCGCGACCGTCCGGTGCGCGTGGTCCCGCCCGAAGAAGTGATCGACAGCGAAGCCCTGCTCAAGGGTCGCCGCGAAATCCTGATCCAACACGGCGACCGCTTCTACCGCCTGCGCCATACCAGCAACGACAAGCTGATCCTGACCAAGTAGAGCCGGGCAGCGCCCGGCTCTACGTAGAGCCGACCGTTGGTCGGCTGTCCAGCCCGGCGCTACCCGGCTGCACCGTTGCCTGACCGCACGACCCATCGGGTCCGCCCCTCCCCCCGGACCCGGCGGGCCGGTCGTGCACCACCGCTCTCTCCCCCTCGATTCTTCGTCAGCGGCTTGGGTCGCTGGCGTCGGTCGGGGGTCTCCTTCCGCGTCCCGCCAATCGTCAGCCTCCCATGAAGAACCGTCCGACTGCCCTGAGCGCCGCCTTGTGGCTGGCCTTGCCGATGGCCGCGCACGCGGCTGCTGATGCCGCCCCCGATGCGCACCAGTTCGATCCCGTGCAGGTCACCGCCACGCGCACCGCACGCGCGCTGAGCGACGTGCCCGCCACCGTCGATGTGATCGACCGCGAGCAGTTGGACAACCATCTGGTGCGTGACCTCAAGGACCTGGTGCGCTACGAGCCAGGCCTGTCGGTGACCAGCAGCCCGGCGCGGTTCGGCCTGGGCGGCATCCGCATCCGCGGCCTGGACGGCAACCGCGTGCTGATCCAGACCGACGGCATCGCCATGCCCAAGGCCTTCGCGATAGGCAGCTTCTCCGACGCCAACCGCAACTTCACCGACCTGGAAACGCTCAAGCGCGTGGAAATCGTGCGCGGGCCGGCCAGTGCGCTGTACGGCTCGGACGCGCTTGGCGGCGTGGTCGCCTTCGTCACCAAGGACCCGACCGACTATCTGAAGGATGGCAGGAACAGCTACGTCGGCCTGAAGTTCGGGTACGACGGGCAGTGGGACGGCCTGCTGGGCAGCGTCACCACCGCCTTCGGCGGCGACCGCTGGAGCGGCATGGTCAACGTCAACCATCGCCAGGGCCAGGAAACCCAAAGCATGGGTGACCGGCGCAGCAATGACAGCACCCGCACCACAGCCAACCCGCAGGACCGCGATGGCCGCAGCGTGTTGGGCAAGCTGGTGTTCGCGCCCAGCGAAGATCAGCGCTTCAAGCTGACTGTGGAAGGCAACGAAGACAGCGTGGACACCAACGTGTTGTCGTCGGTGGCGCCGCCCGCGCCTGTGGTCGCCGCCACGACCACCACCGCGATGAAGGCGCGCGACCACCAGACCCGCGCCCGCGTGTCGTTCGGCCACGAGATGGACAACGTGGGCCAGGGCTTTGCCGATGACCTGTCCTGGCAGGTGTACCGGCAGGACAGCGAAACCACGCAGCGCACCTACGAAAACCGCGGCAGCGGCGACAACGCCAGCCGCCGCGAGCGCGAGTTCAACTTCGACCAGCGTGTGTATGGCCTGCAGGCGGTGTTCCACAAAGGCCTGCAGACCGGGTCGGTCGACCACGCGCTCACCTACGGCCTGGAAGGTACCTGGACCGACACCCACCAGAAGCGCGACGGGTTCCAGGTCAACGCCAAGGGCCAGGTCAACACCACGATCGTGCCCGACACCTTCCCGGTGCGCGACTTCCCGATCAGCAAGACCACCGAGCTGGGCCTGTACGTGCAGGACGAAATGCGCTTCGCCGACGGCCGCCTGTCGCTGGTGCCCGGCGTGCGCGTGGACCATTACGAACTGCGTCCGGAAGTTGATGGCATCTTCGCCACCGACAACCCGGGCGTGGCCGTGTCCGACCTCACCAAGACCAGCGTGTCGCCGAAGCTGGGCCTGGTCTGGCGCTTCGCCGACCAATGGTCGCTATTTGCCGGGTACGCGCATGGCTTCCGCTCGCCGCCGTTCAATGACGTCAACCTGGGCTTCACCAACGTGCAGTTCGGCTACACGGCCATTCCCAACCCCGACCTCAAGCCGGAAACCAGCGATGGCCTGGAACTGGGCGTGCGCTTCATCGGTGCGGCCGCGTATGCCAGCGTCAGCGGTTACTACAACCGCTACAAGGACTTCATCGAATCGCAGGGCTTTGTCGGGTTCAACAACCAGGGCCTGCAGGTATTCCAGTCGCGCAACGTGGCCGATGCCGATATCTACGGTGCCGAGCTGAAGGGCGGGGTCGAGTTCGGCCAGCTCAGCAGCGCGCTGGAAGGCTGGTCGTTGAACGGTTCGGTGGCGTGGGCACACGGGCAGAACAAGACCGAAGACGTGCCGTTGTCGAGCATCGACCCGCTGCGCGGCACCGTCGGCCTGGCCTTCGACCGCGACAGCTGGGGCGTGGAACTGGTGGGCACCTTCGCGCGGCGCAAGGACCGCCTGCCGCCGGCGACCGTGGCCAACACCACGCCCTTCGCCCCGGCCGGCTACGGCGTGCTGGACCTGATGGCGCACTGGGATTTCGCGCCGGGCGCGAAGATCAACGTCGGGGTGTTCAACCTCGGCGACCGCCGCTACATCGACTATTCCGGGATCACCTCGTCGCTGGTCTCCACCAGCAGCGTGGCCGATCGTTTCACCAACCCTGGCCGCACCGTGTCGGCCAGCCTAGCCGTGAGCTGGTAGCCGCCATGAGCCGAGCCCTGTCTGCCGTACGTTCCTTCGCCGGTGCACGCAGTACGGCACCGTTGCCATCGCCCGCGCAGCTGGCGGCGCTGGGCACCGTGCTGTGCCTGTACCGGCCCGACAGCAGTGAGCTGGGCGGCTGGAAACATGCGGTGTCGGCCCACGCCTGCCAGGGCATGGACAGCGAGGGCATCCGCGAAAGCCTGTGTTTCGCCGACGCACGCGGACGCTGCTGCTGGCGCCTGTACCTGCTGCCCGACAGCGACTTCCTGGCCTGGGACCGGCTGGTGACGGCATTCCCGGCGCGCCCGGAACCGGTCAACGATGGCGGCGTGGCCGAGCGCCTGTGGCGCCGGCTGGCCACGCGCCTGGGCGGTGAACCGTGGCGGATGTGCGCGCTGCGCCTGCACGCCAACGACGGCCAGGGGCTGTCGGCCAGCCTGGCCTCGCTGTCGGCCCTGGGTGCTGGCGCAGCGCGGCGGATTGCACGGGTGGAAGGCGCCGACGGTGAACTGTGGGTCGACGACTGCTGCTGCGCCACGGCGGCGCGCCAGGCGCTGGCATCCCTGGACCGCAGTGCGCCGCCGCTGGTGCGGCTGTAACCAACACGATGCGATGCAAGCCAACCTTGAAGGAACTCCTTGGATGAAACGCCAGATAGCCAGTGCGTGTCTGCTGCTTGCCAGCAGCGGTATGCTCCACGCCCAGCCCTCGAACCCGCAGCGCGACCACGACAGCATCGTGGCGATGAAGGGCGAATACGTGGTGGATTTCGCCTTCGACGAAACCGTGCTGCTCAAGCCCGGTTACGAGCGCGCACCGGCCGTGCGCAGCGGCGGCAACGAGGTGGTGATCGTGGTGGAGGACAGCCCGACGCGGGTGGTTCTGCAGCACCTGCTGGTGGATCCCAAGAGCGGGCACGTGACCAAGCATTGGCGGCAGGACTGGGTGTACGAAGCACCGCACCGGTTCGAGTTCAGCGCCGACCAGACCTGGCAGGTGCGCACTGTTCCGGCCACGGTCAATGCCGGTGCATGGACCCAGTGCGTGTACGAAGTGAGCGACGCGCCGCGCTACTGCGGCACGGGAACGTGGGCCTACGACAACGGGGTGGCGACCTGGACCAGCGACCTGAGCTGGCGCCCGCTGCCGCGCCGTGAGTACACCCGGCGCAGCGACTACAACGCGCTGGCGGTGGTCAACCGCCACACGCTGACCCCGAACGGGTGGACGCACGAGCAGTTCAACACCAAGATCCTGCGCGGCGCCGACGGCAGCCAGCAGGAGATCGCGCGCGAGTTCGGCTTCAACGACTACAACAGAACCACCGAGGTCGATTTCAAACCGGCCTACGACTACTGGACCGCCACCGCCGGCTACTGGGCCAAGGTGCGCCAGCGTTGGGACGGGTTCCTGGGGCAGGCCCCGGGCGTGCACCTGAAAACGAAGCTGGACGGCATGGCGATGATCATTCCGCTGTTCACCCAGGCCCAGGACCTGCAGGACGGCAAGAAAGTGAAGGACGCGCAGATCGACGCGGTGTTCAAGCAATGGGTGGAAAAGGCACCGGCCGACACCGCCCGCTGAGGTCGCCCACCCGATGATCGAAAAAAAGAAGCGCCCATTGGGCGCTTCTTTTCCATGCGCTCGGCTGCGCTGCCCTCATTCCTTGAACATCAACAACGCGGCCACCAGGATCAACCCGAAGGCGGCGTAATGGTTCCACTTCAACGGCTGGTCCAGGTACACCGCCGAGAACACCGCGAACACCACCAGCGTGATCACTTCCTGCATGCCCTTCAGCTGCGGCGCCGAATACACCGCGCTGCCCAGCCGGTTGCCCGGTACCTGCAGGCAGTACTCGAAGAACGCGATGCCCCAGCTCACCAGCACCACCGTGATCAACGGGGCGCTCTTGTACTTCAGGTGCCCGTACCAGGCCACGGTCATGAAGATGTTGCTGCCCAACAGCAGCAGCACCGGATAGAGGTAAGCAGTGAACGGCGTGCCGGGCATCCGGGCGGTCTCGTCGGGGTAGGGGCGCGCAGCATAGCGCCGCACGCCCCTCCACCGTGTCAGCGCGGCCTGAACGCCGCGCCGGCCTCATACCTCGCGCAGCGCCAGCGCGGGCGGGGTGTGCAGGATCCGCCGCGTGCCCCACCAGCCGGCCAGCATGCTCAGGCCCACCCCGATCGCGCCGCCGGCCAGCAGCGGTCCCCACGGCGGGCTCAGGGTCAGCTCGAACACCTGGCGCGCCACCACGCTGCCCAGCAGCGCCGCCGCGCCCACGGCCAGCAGCGCCGACAACAGCCCCAGCGCGCCGAACTCCACCAGCACCGCCCCGCGCAACTGGGTGCGCGTGGCCCCCAGCGTGCGCAACACCGCGCTGTCGTAGCGGCGCTCGCCGGCCGTGGCCTGCAGCGCCGCCAGCAGCACCAGCAGCCCGGCCAGCAGGCTGAAGCCCATCACCAGCTGCACCGCCTGGGTCACCCGGTCCACCACCTCGCGCACCCGTTGCAGGATGCCGTCGATGTCCAGCAGCGAGATGTTCGGGTAGTCGCGGGTCAGCGCGGCCAGCTGCGTGGCCTGCGCACGCGGCAGGTGGAAGGCGGTGATCAGGTTGTAGGGCGCATCGCCCACCGCACCTTCGTTGAGCAGCAGGAAGAAGTTGACCCGGAACGAATCCCAGTCCGCCTTGCGGATGCTGGTCACGGTGAAGCTGCGCTGCTGCTCGCCCATCTGCAGGGTCACCGTGTCGCCCAGCTTCATGCCGTAGCGCTCGGCCCAGCCCTGTTCGATCGAGGCCTCCGCCGCCGTGCTGTCGGCGGCCCAGTAGCGGCCACTCAACAGCGTGTTGGCCGGCGGGAAGTCATGCCGCCAGGAGAAGTTGACCGGGCGGTTGGCATCGTCGTCGTCGTTGCTGTTGTCCTGGCGTTCCTGCCGCTGCGGCGGCCGGTCGTTCACCGCCAGCAGGCGCCCGGTACTGAACGGTTCGATCCCCGGCGCGGCCACGCCCAGCCCCTGCAGGGTGCTCAGCACGGCGCCGCGTTGCTCGGGCTGGATGTTCATCAGGAAGTAGTTGGGCGTGTCCACCGGCAGGCGGTCGCGCCACTGCGCCAGCAGCCCCGGCCCGATCACCGACAGCAACAACAACGCGCACAATGACAGCGACAGCCCCACCAGCTGCAGCACCGCCAGACCCCGGCGGCGGGTGAGGGCGGCCAGGCCCAGCTTCCAGCGTCCGCGCAGGCGTGGTTGCAGGCCGCGCAGCAGCCACAGCAGGAACGCGCCCAGCGCGCCGGCCAAGGCTGCCAGTGCCGCCAGGCCGCCGAGTACCCAGGCGGCCAGTTTTACATCGCCGGTGGCCTGTACGGTCAGCGCTACCGTGGCGGCCAGCGCGGCCAGGTAGACCAACAGCGAACTGGGCGGCAGGGCGGCAAAGCTGCGGTTGAGCACGCGCATCGGCGGCACCCGGCGCAGCCGCAGCAGCGGCGGCAGGCCGAAGCCGAGCAACAGCACCAAGCCGATGCCCGCGCCACTCAGCGCCGGGGTGGCCTGCGGCAGCGGCAAGCGGTTGGGGATCAGCCCGCCCAGCGCCTGCACCAGCCCGGCCTGCGCGGCCATGCCCAGGCCGATCCCGACCAGGCACGCCGGCACCGCCAGCATCACCAGCTGCAGCGCCATGGCGCTGAGGATGTCGCGCTGGCGGGCGCCCAGGCAGCGCAGGATGGCCACCTGGTCGATCCGGCGCAGTGCGAAGCGGTTGGCCGCCAGCGCGGTGGCCACGCCGGCCAGCAGCACCGCCAGCAGGGCGGCCAGTGACAGGAAGCGACCGGCCAGGTCGAACGCACCGCGCACGCCGCGCTGGGTGTCGGCGATGCCGACGATGCGGTAGCCCTTGGCCTGCGGTGCCAGCCACGCGCGGAAGTCGGCAATCGCGTCCGGCGCGCCGGCGAACATCATCCGGTACGAGGCGCGGCTGCCGGGGCCGAGCAGGCCGGCCGCGTCGACGTCGGCGCGGTTGACCAGCAGCGGCGGGGAGAGCTGCATCAGCTCGCCGGAGGTATCCGGTTCGGCCTGCAGCACGCGGGTGACAGTCAGGCTGCCCGCGCCGAACTCCAGCGCGTCGCCCACCTTCAGGCCCAGCGCCTGCATCAGCCGCGGATCGGCGTAGGCCTGCCCGGCAGGCGGCGCGCCGGCTGGCTCGGGCGTGCTGCCTTGCAGGCCGCGGCTGACCAGCAGCTGCCCGCGCAGCGGATAGCCCGCGCTGACCGCCTTGATGTTGGCCATCTGGCTGGCCTCGCCATGGAACAGCACGGTGGGGAAGCTGACCATGCGGGTGTTGGCCAGCCCGCGTTCGCGCGCGGCATCGGCGAAGGCCTGGGGGATGTCGTCGCGGGCGTTCAGGCCCAGGTCGCCGCCCAGCATTTCCGCCGCGCTGCCGGTCAGCGCAAGGGTGACCCGGTTGACCAGCGTGCCTACCGCGGTCATCACCGCCACGCCCAGCACCAGTGCGGCGAAGACGGTCAGCAGGTCACCGGCCAGGAATTCGCGGCGCAGGGCGCGCGCGGCATGTTTGACCACGTTCATGCCGATACGCCGGCCGCGTTGTCCACCAACCGCCCGCCATCGAGCCGGTAGATGCGCTGGCAGCGCTGGGCCAGGCGCAGGTCGTGGGTGACCAGCACCAGGGTGGTATCGCTGGTGGCGTTGAGTGCGAACAGCAGGTCGCTGATCTGCTGGCCGGTGGCCTGGTCCAGGCTGCCGGTGGGCTCATCGGCGAACAGGATGCGCGGTTTGGCCACGAACGCCCGTGCCAGCGCCACGCGCTGCTGCTCGCCACCGGACAGCTGGCGCGGGTAGTGGCGGGCGCGATGGGTCAGGCCCACCTGCGCCAGCACCTCGCGCACGCGCGTGGGATCTTCGCGCCCGGCCAGTTCCAGCGGCAGTGCGATGTTTTCTTCGGCGGTCAGCGCCGGCAGCAGGTGGAAGCTCTGGAATACAAAGCCCACTTCGCGGGCGCGCAGCTGCGCGCGGTCTTCCTCGTCCAGCGCATTGAGGTCCGAACCCGCCAGCGTCACCCGCCCGCGGCTGGGCAGGTCCAGCCCGGCGAGCAGGCCGAGCAGGGTGGTCTTGCCCGAACCTGAAGCGCCGACGATGGCGATGCTCTCGCCTTCATGGACGGTCATGCCAATGTTGTCCAGTATGTGGACTTCACCCTCCGGGCCACGCGCGGATTTGCCCACGTCATGGGCGGCGATGGCGACGGACGCGCTGCGGGGGGACAGGCTGTCGATGAGGATTCTCCAATGTACCGAGCGATGTGGAAGGGCCGCGCGGCCCCGGTGGTCTGGATGCTGGCAGCATTGCTGCTGGCGCCGTTGCTGGCGTGTGCCAAAGGTGCCGCCCCGGCCAACGCGGTGCTGGTGGTCGGCGACAGCCTCAGTGCCGCCCACAATATCCCGGCCGAATCGGGCTGGGTGAACCTGCTTCAGCAGCGGGTCAAACAACAGGTGAAGCCCGCCCCGGCGATCATCAACGCCAGCATCAGCGGCGAGACCACCGCCGGCGCGCTCACCCGCCTGCCGGGCCTGCTGGCCAAGCACCGGCCGTCGGTGGTGGTGATCGAACTGGGTGGCAACGACGCACTGCGCGGGCTGACCCCGGTGCAGCTGCGCGGCAACCTGGAAAAGATGATCGTGGCCAGCCAGGCCGCCGGCGCGAAAGTGCTGCTGCTGGGCATCGATGTGCCGCCCAACTACGGCCCGGCCTACCGCCAGCGGCTCAAGGACGTGTACGCCGGGCTGGCCAGCCAGTACAAGGTGCCGCTGCTGCCGTTCCTGCTGGACGGGGTGGCGCTGCAGCCCGGGCTGATGCAGGCCGACGGCCTGCACCCCACCGCGAAGGCCCAGCCGCGGGTGCTGGACAACGTCTGGCCCCACCTCAAACCCCTGCTGTGACAAGGCGTCATTGCAGCGCGTGAGCGGCTTCACGCCACCTCCACTGCCGATGCGGCATGTTTCACAAAGCTGAAGAAAGAGGGAATCCCATGCGTCAGACAAAGGAGACCTCCGGCCTGGTGCTGGTGGTCGAGGACAACCGCAATATTTCCGAGATGATCGGTGAGTATCTGGAAGGCCGCGGGTTCGAAGTCGACTATGCCCAGGACGGGCTGGACGGCTATCGCCTTGCGGCGGAGAACAGTTATGACGTGGTGGTGCTGGACCTGATGCTGCCGCGCCTGGACGGCATTGAAGTCTGCCGCCGGCTGCGCAACGACGCCCGCAAGTCGACCCCGGTGCTGATGCTGACCGCGCGCGACACGCTGGACGACAAGCTGACCGGGTTGGGCTTCGGCGCCGACGATTACCTGACCAAGCCGTTTGCGATCCAGGAACTGGAAGCACGCCTGCGTGCCCTGATCCGTCGCGAACGTCGCCAGGTGGGCTCGGAAGTGCTCAAGGTGGCCGACCTGGTGCTGGACCCGGTGAGCATGCGGGCTACCCGCGCCGGTACCGAGCTGCAGCTGTCGCCGATCGGCCTGCGCCTGTTGACGATCCTCATGCGCGAATCGCCGCGTGTGGTGACCCGCCAGGAAATCGAGCGCGAGATCTGGGGCAATGGCCTGCCGGACTCGGACACCCTGCGCAGCCATCTGTACAACCTGCGCAAGATCATCGACAAGCCGTTCGACCGTCCGTTGCTGCACACCGTGCAGAGCGCGGGCTACCGCATCGCCGACATCGCCCAGCCGATGAGCTGATGCCCATCGCAGTGGCTGGCGCATGACCGGAGGGGCCTTGACCGGCCCCGATCGAGACAACGACCCGCGCGTTTGCGGGTCGTTGTCGTTTCTTGCACGACGGAATCACGACGCGCTTCCCTATAATCGCGTCGAACCGCCCTGGACCCCGTAATGCCGCACGGTCTGCCGCGCAAGATACGCATCGTCTTCATTCTCCAAGCCGTGCTGGCCAGCCTGGGCATCCTGCTGGGCGCGTGGCTGGTGTCGCTGGTGATCAAGCACAGCCTGGTCAGCAGCGCGCTGAAGGAAGAGGCGACCTACTACTGGCAGCTCTACGACGCCTCGCCGATGCAGCCGCCGCCGAACACGCAGAACATCCGCGGCTACCTGCTGGAGACCGGGCGTTCGCCGTTGAGCCTGCCGGCCAACCTGCGCGCGCTGCCGCCGGGGTTCCACGAACTGAAGGCCGACGATCAGCTGGTGCTGGTGGACGCGCGCCCGGAAGGGCGGCTGTACCTGGTGTTCCTGCGCTCGCGCGCGGAGATGCTGGCGTTCTGGTTCGGGATCGTGCCGGTGCTGCTGACGTTGCTGGCGGTGTATGGCGCGTCGTGGGTGACCTACCGGGCCTCCAAGCGGCTGGTGTCGCCGGTGAACTGGCTGGCGCGGCGGGTGTCGCGCTGGGATCCTGGCCACCCGGAAGCGGCCGACCTGGCGCCGGACAAGTTGCCGGCGGACATGCAGGGCGAAACGCGCCAACTGGCGGCGGCCCTGCATTCGCTGGCAACCCGGGTCACGGCGCATGTGGCACGCGAGCGCAACTTCACCCGGGATGCAAGCCATGAGCTGCGCACGCCGCTGACGGTGATCCGGGTCGCCAGCGATATCGCGCTGGGCGACCAGGAGCTGACGCCGCGCCTGCGCCGCGGGCTCAACCGCATCCAGCGTGCGGGTCGCGACATGGAGGCGGTGATCGATGCCTTCCTGATCCTGGCCCGCGAGGCGGACGTGGAGCCGCAGGTGGAGCTGTTCGACGTCAACGAGATCGTGCGGTACGAGGTGGACAACGCGCGCGAGCTGATGGTGGGGCGGCCGGTGGAGATTTTCCTGCACAGTGCCGGCCCGGTGCAGTTGCACGCGCCGCCGCGGGTGCTGCAGGTGGTGGTGAGCAATCTGTTGCGCAACGCCTGCAGTTACACCGACGAGGGGCGCATCGATGTGGATGTGCTGGACGATCGGGTGGTAGTGCGCGACACCGGGATCGGGATGTCGGCCGAGGCGTTGGGGCGGGCGTTCGAGCCGTTCTACCGGGCCGAGCCGACCCGGCCGCAGGGCACGGGGCTGGGGCTGTCGATCGTGCGGCGGTTGTGCGACCGGTTCGGGTGGGAGGTGCGTCTGGACAGCGAGCCAGGGCAGGGGACGCAGGCGGCTGTGGTGTACCGGTAAGTGGTTTTGGGCGCGACCTTTTTTCGCTTGGGGCGCTATCAACGGCACTAGCAACAGCGGTGCGGTTTTGACGCTGGTTGTTGGGCCGACCCGCGACAGGGTCGGTGCGCATGGGAGGGCAGGAGCAGCCGAGCACGGCTCGGCTTTACCGGTGTTGGTCCGGCGGACGTTTCCGCGCGTTGATCATTGCCGCGCTGCGCGCGGCCAGCGGACCAACGGTCCGCTCTACCATTCCCGATGCAGCGGACCAACGGTCCGCTCTACCGTTCCCGGATTGTTTCCGACGCAGCACACCCGCCTGGTAGGTGCCGACCGTCGGTCGGCACGCTCTTTCTCTTTCCCCCAACGCGCCGACCTACTGTCGAGGGCCGGGGTGGGTGAGGTTGCGGGGCCCTGAGCCGCATGGATGCGGCGACGGAGCTTACAAGGATGTACTTGCAGCGTGCCCCGCAGCCTCACCCACCCCGGCCACCCCACAGCAAACCAGCTTCCGCCGTTGCCTCAATCGCACGTCACCTTCGGCGCCAACGCCGCCCGCCAGATCGCATACCCGTCCGACGTCATGTGCAGCATGTCCTCGCGGAACAACGCCGCGCGCGGCTGCCCATCGCTGCCCAGCATCGGCGTGTAGATGTCTGTGTAGCCCGTGTTCGGCAGCTTGGCCAGCGCCGCCTTGATCATCGCGTTGGCCTCGACGATCGCCGGCAGCAGGTTCGCCCGCGACGGGCTCGGCTTGATCGAGATGTACTCCACCGTCGTCTTCGGCAGATCACGGTGCACCCGCTGCACGAAGGCCAGCACGTCGTCGCGCACCTGCACCGCACTGCGGCCGCTGTTGAGGTCGTTGTCGCCGGCGTAGAAGAACACCTTGCACGGCGCGTACGGCACCACCACCTGGCCGGCGTACCAGGTACTGTCGCGCACTTCCGAGCCACCGAAACCGCGGTTGAACACCGGCTGGCCCGGGAAATCGGCGGCCAGGGTGTCCCACATCCGGATCGAACTGCTGCCGATGAACTCGATGCCCCCGCGCGGCGGCGGGGTGGTGGCGTCTGCCTTGGCGAAATCGGCCATGTCCTGGGCCCAGGCCACGTTGGACACCTGCGCCGGCACCTGCGGCGACCTGGCCGGGGACAGGGCGAACGCGGGCAGGGCGGCGCCAAGCGCCAGGGCGAGCAACAGGGGGCGGGTGCAGCGGTGACGCATCGGCAGACTCCTCGGCATGGCGCCCCATCGGGCGCCCGGTTCGGTTGAAACCCCATCATAGAAGCTGGGGGCCGGCCCCGCTTTACCCGCCGTGGCGGGGCTGCCCCGCGGTGCGCCACGGCACCCGGACCCGCCATTGGCACGCCCCGGCCCCGGCCGCCTCCGACGAAGGTGCGACGGGCTTGTGGCAAAATGACGGATTGCCTGCCCATTCAGCCCTGCCCATGACCCCTCGCTGCGTGCTGTTCCCCGCGTCCCGGCCCGCCCTGCGTGATGGAGCGTGCCCCCGTGGCTGACGAAATCGGGCACATGCCGCGCGGCCCCAAGCGCATCTTCAAGGCGGCGGTGTGGTCCTGGCAGGGCCTGCGGGCGGCCTGGCTGCACGAGTCCTCGTTCCGCCTGGAGGTCTACCTGCTGGTGGTGCTGGCGCCGGTGGCGCTGTGGCTGGGCCAGACTCCGGTCGAGCGCGCGCTGATGATCGGCTCGATGCTGCTGGTGCTGTCCATGGAACTGGCCAACTCGGCCATCGAAGCGGTGATCGAACGCTATGGCGCCGAATTCCACGAACTGGCCGGACGCGCCAAGGACATGGGCTCGGCGGCCGTGTTCGTGCTGATGATGAACGTACTGCTGTGCTGGGGCCTGGTCCTGCTGCCCCGCTTCTTCTGAGCTGCCCCCTCGGCGCATTCCCCCTTGTAAGGATCCATGTCCATGTTTCTTGAGTTGCTGTCCGACCCCAACGTCTGGTTGACCCTGTTCACGCTGAGCGCCCTGGAAATCGTGCTCGGCATCGACAACCTGGTGTTCATCTCCATCGCCGTGAGCAAGCTGCCCGAGTCGCGCCGTCCGTTCGCGCGCAAGCTCGGCATCGCGGTGGCCTGTATCACCCGCATCCTGCTGCTGGTATCGCTGGCCTACCTGGCGCACATGGAAGCCAACCTGTTCACGGTGGCCGGCATCGGCATCTCCATCCGCGACCTGGTGCTGATCCTCGGCGGCCTGTTCCTGATCATCAAGGGCGGCATGGAAATCCGCGAGCTGATCACCGGCGGCGAAGACGAAGACCCCACCACCACCAAGGCCTCGGCCGTGTTCGGCATGGTCATCGCGCAGATCGCGGTGATCGACATCGTGTTCTCGCTGGACTCGGTGATCACCGCCGTCGGCATCGCCGACCACGTGCCGGTGATGGTGGCCGCGATCCTGCTGTCGGTGGCGGTCATGCTGCTGGCGGCCAACCCGCTGGGCCGCTTCATCGACGCCAACCCGACCGTGAAGATGCTGGCCCTGGCCTTCATTCTGCTGATCGGTGCGGTGCTGATCCTGGACGGTCTGGGCGTGCACGTGCCCAAGCCCTACATCTACGCCGCGATGGGTTTCTCGGTGCTGGTGGAATGGCTGAACCTGCTGATGCGCCGCCGCGCCGTGGCACACAACGTGCCGGGCGCCGGTAACTGGTAACTGGGGTGGTGCCGACCGCGGGTCGGCAGGTGGGGCGCCCGGCAAACCCGCCGGCCCCCACATCCGGTTGACCGCAAACGTGGCATGCTCCGGGTCCCGTCCATCGAGATCCGGAGCCGGCCATGCGATCGTTCTCCCGCCTGTTGTTGCTGGCCATGCTGGCCGCCCTGTTGTCCGGTTGCGGCTACAACGCCATCCAGCAGAAGGATGAGCAGGTCAAGGCCGGTTGGGCCGAGGTGCTCAACCAGTACAAGCGCCGTGCCGACCTCATCCCCAACCTGGTGCAGACCGTGGAAGGCTATGCCAACCAGGAACGCCAGGTGCTCACCGACGTGACCAATGCGCGTTCGCGGGTGGGCCAGATCAACGTCAACGCCGACGATGCCGAATCGCTCAAGCAGTTCCAGCAGGCCCAGGGCGAACTGAGCGGCGCGCTGTCGCGGCTGCTGGTGGTCACCGAAAACTACCCGAATCTCAAGTCCGACCAGGGCTTCCGCGACCTGCAGGCGCAGCTGGAAGGCACCGAGAACCGGATCACCGTGGCGCGTGGCCGCTATATCCAGATGGTGCAGGACTACAACACCTTCCTGCGCCAGTTCCCGCAGCTGATCACCGCCAAGTTGTTCGGTTACCAGGTCAAGCCGAACTTCACCGTGGACAACGAAGCGCAGATCTCGCAGCCGCCGGCAGTCAAGTTCGGTTCGCAGGCCCCGGCCCCGGCCCCCGCGCCGCAGCCGCAGCCGCAGCAGGCCCCGGCGCAGTAACCCGATGAACCTTCTTCGCCTGCTGCGCGGCCTGGTACTGGCCGGGCTCTGCCTGGCCGGGCCGGCGCTTGCCCAGGCCGACGCGGTGATTCCGCCGCTGTCCTCGCCGGTGGTCGACACCACCGGCACCCTGGACGCGGCGCAGATCCAGGCGCTGCAGGCGCAGGCTCTGGCCCTGCAGCAGCGCAAGGGCAGCCAGCTGCAGATCCTGATGGTGCCCAGCACCGCGCCCGAATCGATCGAGCAGTACACCCAGCGGGTGTTCGAGCAGTGGCAGATCGGCCGCAAGGGCGTGGACGACGGCGTGCTGCTGGTGGTGGCCAAGGACGACCGCCGGGTCCGCATCGAACCCGGCTACGGGCTGGAAGGGGCGATCCCCGACGCCATCGCCAACCGCGTCATCCAGGAATACCTGGCCCCGCGCTTCCGCGCCAACGACTACGCCGGCGGCCTGGCCGATGCCAGCGCCGCGCTGGTCAAACTGATCGACGGCGAGGACCTGCCGGCGCCGGTCAGTACCCACCGCGCCAGTCCCAATCCCGATGGCGGCGGCTGGACCTTCGCGCTGGTGATCGGCTTCTTCGTCGGCAGCTTCCTGCGCGCCATCCTCGGCTGGCTGCCGCGCCCGGTGCGCGCGCTGCTGGGCGGCGGCGGCGCGGCGGTGGCCGCCTTCCTGTTCACCTCGTTGTGGCTGGCCAGCGGCCTGGCCGGGCTGATCGGTCTGATCGTCGGCCTGTCGTCCGGCCGGGCCGGTGCGTTCGCGCGCGGCGGTGGCTGGGGCGGTGGCGGCTGGGGCGGGGGTGGATTCGGTGGGGGCGGTGGCTTCGGCGGCGGTGGTGGCGGCTGGGGCGGCGGCGGTGGGCGTTCAGGGGGCGGTGGCGCCTCGGGAGGCTGGTGATGCGCTGGCTTGGACACCTGTTTTCTCCCTCGGTGCGGCGCGCGTTCCCGCCGGCACAGCTGCAGGCGATCACCGACGCGATCACCGCCGGCGAGCGCCGGCACGGTGGCCAGGTGATGTTCGCGGTGGAAGCGGACCTGCCGCTGCTGGCGCTGTGGCAGCGGGTCAGCCCCCGCCAGCGCGCCGAGCACGCCTTCGCGCAGCTGCGCACCTGGGATACCGAACACAACAACGGCGTGCTGGTGTACCTGCTGCTGGCCGATCACGCCATCGAGCTGGTCGCCGACCGCGGCCTGCGTGGCAAGGTGGGCGAGGCGCAATGGGCGGCGATCTGCGCCCACATGCAGCAGCGCCTGCGCGACGGTGCGTTGCAGGACGCGGTGCTGCTGGCCATCGAGGAGGTGTCGGACCTGTTGGCCGGGCACTATCCGCCGGTTCCGGGGTCACAGGATGACGGCCTGCCGGACACGCCACAGATCCTGGGCTGAAGCTCGGCAATCGCGTGATCGGGGCCGCCGCGAGGCCGCTCCCGGGCGGCGCTAGAATATCTGCATCCCTGCAAGGCGCCCTTCATGATCTATTTCCACGACATCGACCCCATCGCTATCTCGCTTGGGCCGGTCAAAGTGCACTGGTACGGCATCATGTACCTGCTCGGCTTCACCGCCGCCTGGTGGCTGGGGCGCAAGCGGATCGCGGCGGGGCGCCTGCCGGGGGTGAATGCCGACGGTTTCTCCGACCTGCTGTTCTACGCCATGCTCGGCGTGGTGGTGGGCGGGCGCGTGGGCTACATGCTGTTCTATGCGCTGGGCGATTTCCTGCATAACCCGCTGCTGCTGTTCAAGGTATGGGACGGCGGCATGAGCTTCCATGGCGGCCTGCTGGGCGTGCTGTTCGCCTCGTGGTGGTGGTCGCGCAAGCACCGCCTGCACCTGTTCGACACGCTGGACTTCATGTCCCCGCTGGTACCGCTCGGGCTGGGCTTCGGCCGCATCGGCAACTTCATCGGTGCCGAGCTGTGGGGCAAGTACACCGACGGCAGCTGGGGCGTGGTGTTTCCCAGTGGCCTGCCGGCGCCGTTGAACGGGCTGGACCTGGCCACCTTGAAGGAACAGTTCGCCACCGGTGCGCTGAACCAGTACGCCCGCCATCCCTCGCAGCTGTATGAAGCGCTGCTGGAAGGCCTGGTGATGTTCGTGGTGCTGTGGGCGGTGTCGGCCAAGCCGCGCCATCGCTACGTGATCGCCGGCCTGTTCGCGTTGATGTACGGCATCTTCCGCTTCGCGGTGGAGTTCGTGCGCATGCCCGACAACGGCGTGTACATCGCCTTCGGCTGGCTGACCAAGGGGCAGATCCTGTGCCTGCCGCTGATCGCCTTCGGCCTGGTGCTGCTGGCCCTGTCGCGGCGTGCCCCGGTGCTGCAGCCGCAGCTGCCGGTGCAGGCGGCCGGAGCGAAGGCATGAAGCCCTACCTGGACCTGCTGCAGCACGTGCTGGAGCACGGCACCGAGAAGTCCGACCGCACCGGCACCGGCACGCGCAGCGTGTTCGGCTGGCAGATGCGCTTCAACCTGGCCGACGGCTTCCCGCTGGTGACCACCAAGAAGCTGCACCTGCGTTCGATCATCCATGAGCTGCTGTGGTTCCTGAAGGGCGACACCAACATCGGCTACCTCACCGACAACCAGGTGCGCATCTGGGACGAGTGGGCCGACGCCAACGGCGACCTGGGCCCGATCTACGGCAAGCAGTGGCGCAGCTGGGCCACCGCCGATGGCGGCAGCATCGACCAGATGCAGTGGCTGGTGGAGGAGATCAAGCGCAACCCCGATTCGCGGCGGCTGGTGGTCAGCGCCTGGAACGTGGGCGAGCTGTCGCAGATGGCGTTGATGCCCTGCCACAACCTGTTCCAGTTCTACGTGGTGGACGGCAAGCTCAGCTGCCAGCTGTACCAGCGCAGCGGCGACATCTTCCTGGGCGTGCCGTTCAACATCGCCAGCTACGCGCTGCTCACCCACATGGTGGCGCAGGCCACCGGGCTGGGCGTGGGCGACTTCGTGCACACCCTGGGCGACGCGCACCTGTATTCCAACCACCTTGAACAGGCGCGCGAGCAGCTGTCGCGCACGCCCCGCGCGCTGCCGCAGTTGTGGTTGAACCCGGCGGTCACCGACCTGTTCGGTTTCCAGTTCGATGACATCCGCATCGACGGCTACGACCCGCATCCGGCGATCAAGGCGCCGGTGGCGGTATGACGGCGATCCGGCTGTCGCTGATCGCTGCACTGGACCGCAACCACGGCATCGGCCACGACAACCAGCTGCCGTGGCAGTTGCCCGATGATCTCAAGCGCTTCAAGGCGCTGACCCTGGGCAAGCCGATCCTGATGGGGCGCAAGACCGCGCAGTCGCTTGGACGCGCGCTGCCGGGGCGTCCCAACCTGGTGCTCACCCGCAGCGGCCAGGTGCCGTTCGAGGGCATGCAGGCGGTGGCCTCGGTGGACGACGCGCTGGCCTTCGCCGCGGCCAGGGGTGCTGACGAACTGTGCGTGATCGGCGGGGGCGAGGTGTATCGCCTGACGATGGCCCAGGCCACCGACCTGCACCTGACCTGGGTGGACACCGCAGTGCCCGCCGACACCCACTTCCCGCCGGTCGACCCGGCACTGTGGGTCGAAGTGGCACGCCAGCACCATGCAGCCGATGCACGGCATGCGGCGGCATTCGACTTCGCCGATTACACGCGACGCCCGTAGCGCCGGGCTCTGCCCGGCTTGTATCAGCAGCGCGCCGTAGCGCCGGGCTCTGCCCGGCTTGTGTCAGCGGCGCGCGTGCCTACCGAAAGGCAGCCGGGCAGAGCCCGGCGCTACGCGGTGTGACGCCACCCGCGCATCCATCGAAAGGCAGCCGGGCAGAGCCCGGCGCTACGCGGTGTGACGCCATCCGCGCACCCATCGAAAGGCAGCCGGGTAGAGCCCGGCGCTACGCGGCTTGCGCGGTAAACAATGGGCGCATGGCGATGCGCTGATTCAACCGGCGCCTCCCGTTTCGGTGTGCGCGGCGCGTCCTTGCAGTGGCCAGCGCTCAGGCGGGCGGCCGGTAATGGCCGATGATGGTGTGGGCGAACAGCAGGTCTTCTTCCTGCGTGCCGCGCGCGATGTTGTGCAGGATCAGCGGGGTGCCGTCGCTGCGTCGCCGGTCGGAGACGATGCCTACGTGCAGCAGCCCGCTGCCGCTGAGCTTCCAGGCCACGATGTCCCCGGCGGCGAAGTCGGCCGCCTGGCGCGACGCGGGTTGCTGCCAGCCCTGGCGTTCGAACCAGCGCATCAGGTTGGGCACGCGGCGATGGTCGATGTTGCGGTCCGGCCGCGACAGCCCCCACAGCGCCGGGTAGGCGCTGAACGCACCGCGCATGTCCTCGTGGATACGTTGCTGCAGGTCCAGGCCCCGGGTGCGCAGGGCGCGCACGATCACATCGGTGCACACGCCGCCGTCGATGGGGACGTCGCCACCGGGATAGCCCAGGACGGCATAAGCCGGGTCGTAGCGCACGGTCTGCCCGATCTGGCTGCGGGCGGCGGCCACCAGCGGCGGTGATGGCCGCGACGAGGGCCGTGCGGTGGGGGTGGAGTCGGCGACCGGCGCGCTGGCGTCGCTCGCCGGGGTCGGGCTGCGCTGGCAGGCCATGCCGGCCAAGGCCAGTAGGGCGGCCAGGCCCACCCGCAGCCACCGCCCGGAACGCATCATGCCGGGGTGGGCGTGCTTCCGCCGGTGTCGCCGGCCGGTTCCGGGTTGCGGCGTTGCGACGGCTGGCCACGCGGGCCGCGTTCGCGACGCTGGCCCTGCGGCTGCCGCGGCGGTCGGCCGTTGCCCTGCGACTCGCTGTCGCCGGCCGGACGCCGTGCCGGCGGACGCGGCGGCGACACGGGCCGGGGCACATCGCGGCCCGGCACCTGCACCACGCGCAGCTCGTCGGTATCCAACTGCAACGCGGTGAGCTTGCCGCCCCATACCGCACCGGTATCGATGGCGTGCACGCCCTGGGTGATGGTCAGGCCCAGCGCGGACCAGTGACCGCACACGATCTTCAGGTCACGCTCGGCGCGGCCCGGCACTTCGAACCACGGGTACAGGCCCTGTTCCTGCGTGCCAGGCGTGCCCTTGTCCTCGATGCCGATGCGGCCACGCGGCGTGCAGTAGCGCATGCGCGTGAACAGGTTGATGATCGCGCGCGAGCGGTCGTATCCGGCCAGGCCGGGCGACCAGCTGGGCTTGTCGCCGTACATGTTGCGGAACAGCTTGCGGTAGCCGCTGCCGTGCAGTTGCACCTCCACTTCGCGGGCGTGCTTCTCGGCCAGCTGGGTGGTCCATTTCGGGGCCAGCCCGGCGTGGATCATCATCCAGCCCAGTTCGCGGTCCACGTGCGCCAGCTTCTGCAGGCGCAGCCAGTCCAGCAGTACGTCGCGGTCGTCGGCCTGCACGATGCGCAGCAGGTCCGGGTTGACCTTGCGCTGCTCTTCCTCGGTGCGGGCACCCACGGCCAGCAGGCTCAGGTCATGGTTGCCCAGCACCACCACGCTGCTGTCGCGCAGCGAATGGACCAGGCGCAGGGTTTCCAGCGACTGTCCGCCGCGGTTGACCAGGTCCCCGCAGAACCACAGGGTGTCCACCGCCGGGTCGAAGCGGATCTTCTCCAGCAACCGCTGGGTGACGTCGTAGCAGCCCTGCAGGTCGCCGATGGCCCATACACTCATGCGCGCGCCTCCATCAGTGCAGTGTGCGCGGAACGGTCAACACGAACGGCGCGATGGCGGCGGCGAACTCGGTGCCATCGTCGGCCACCATGTCGTAATGCCCCTGCATCGTGCCGTGTTCCGTTTCCAGCATGACACCGGAGGTGTAACGGAAGTCTTCACCCGGGCGCAGCCGCGGCTGCTCGCCGATCACCCCGTCGCCATCCACGTGCTCGATGCGGCCGTTGGCATCGGTGATGCGCCAGTGGCGTGCCACCAGGCGGGCGGCGACGCGGCCGTGGTTGTGGATGCGGATCGTGTAGGCGAACGCGTAGCGCCCGTCCTCCGGCGTGGACTGGTCGTCGAGGAAGCGCGGAGCGACCTCGACCGAGATCGCATAGTGTGCAGCGTCGTTCATGCAGGCAGTTTAGAGAATGTCGTGCAGTTTGAGGTGAGCGCGCCATTGAATGGCGCGCTCCTTCAGGGATTTCAAGCGGTTCTGCGTGCCTGCGTCCAGCGCAGGCCGGGGCGATCAGCCTTGCGGGGCGTCGTCGCCTGCCACCTGCGGAACGTTGGCCAGGGCGATGAACTGCGCCACCTCCAGCTGCTCGGCACGGGCATCGCTGCGCACGCCCGCAGCCTCGAACTGCTCGGGCGTGACCACCCCGTTCAGGGCGTTGCGCAGGGTCTTGCGGCGCTGCCCGAAGGCGGCCCGGACCACATCGGCGAAGCGCTTGCGGTCGATGATCCCGACCGTGTCCGGATCACGCGGCACCAGCCGCACCACGGCCGAGTCCACCTTCGGCGGCGGCCGGAAGGCACCCGGCGGCACCACGAACAGCGCGGTCACCTTGCACCAGGCCTGCAGCATCACGCTCAGGCGGCCGTAGACCTTGCTGCCCGGGCCGGCGGCCATGCGGTCCACCACTTCCTTCTGCAGCATGAAGTGCATGTCGCGGATCACGCCGGCATGCTCCATGGCGTGGAACAGGATCGGCGAGGAGATGTTGTAGGGCAGGTTGCCCACCAGCCGGATCTGGCCGTCGCCGGCGAGCTCGGTGAAGTTCACCTGCAGCACGTCGCGGTGCACGATGGTCAGTTCGCCCAGCGGTTCAGCGGCGGCGGTCAGGGGCGCGATCAGGTCGCGATCGAACTCGATCACGGTCAGGCGCGGATGGCGGCGCAGCAGCGGCAGGGTAATGGCACCCTGGCCCGGGCCGATCTCGACCAGGCGGTCGTCGTCCTTCGGGTTGACCGCCAGCACGATCTTGTCGATGTAGCTGCGATCGGCCAGGAAGTGCTGGCCCAGCTGCTTTTTGGGCGGCGCGGTGAACCCGCCGGCCGAGGAGGAATACGAGGAAGTCATGGCACCATCTTACGTTGCCGCGCCAGCCGGGCACACAGCGCGGTGGCAGCGAGGAGGCTGGAAGGGTCGGCGATGCCCCGGCCGGCCATGTCCAGCGCGGTGCCGTGGTCGACGGCCACCCGCGGATAGGGCAGGCCCAGGGTGATGTTGACGGCCTGTTCGAAGCCGCTGTACTTGAGCACCGGCAGGCCCTGGTCGTGGTACATCGCCAGCACGGCGTCGAAGCCGGCCAGCTTGGCCGGCAGGAACGCGGTGTCGGCCGGCAGCGGGCCGATCAGGTCCATGCCCTGGCCGCGCAGGCGCTCCATCAGGGGAATGATCAGGTCCAGCTCTTCACGACCCAGGTGGCCGTCTTCCCCTGCATGCGGGTTCAGGCCAAGCACCGCGATGCGCGGCGCGGCGATGCCGAAGTCGCGCTGCATGGCGGCGTGCACGGTGTGCAGGGTGCGCGCCAGGCCCTGCGCGGTGACGGCGTCGGCCACCGCGCGCAGCGGCAGGTGGGTGGTGGCCAGGGCCACGCGCACGATGTCGTTGGCCAGCATCATCACCACCTCCACGCCGGCCTGGTCGGCCAGCAGTTCGGTGGTGCCGCTGTAGGCAATGCCGCCCTGGTTGATCACCGCCTTGTGCACCGGGCCGGTCACCACACCATCCAGTTCACCGGCCAGGCAGGCCTGGCCGGCCTGCAGCAACGCGCCGATCACCGCGACGGCATTGGCCGGATCGGCGTGGCCGAAGCGCGAGGGGACGGCATTGCGCACCGCGCGCACGCGCAGATCGCCCGGCTGGCGGGCGATGGCATCTTCAGGCAGGAGCTGCAGCGGCAGCGACAGCGCCGCGGCAGCGGCGTGCAGGGTGTCCGGGTCGGCGAAGGTCAGCAGCCGGCACTCGGTGCGCGGCTGTTGGGCCAGGCGGATGCAGAGTTCCGGACCGATCCCGGCGGGCTCGCCCGGTACCAGAGCGAGCTGCGGGATCATCCGGGCATCCTCAGGACTGCGGCGGCGGGGTGGTGCCGGTGGCGTCCGCGCCGGTACGCAGGTTGACGTAGGCTTCGCCACGCAGTTCCTGCAGGTAGCGGTTGTACTCTTCTTCCAGCTTGCGGCGGCCGATGGTCTCGCGGATCTGGGCACGCTGGTTGTCGGTGGTGGCATCGGTCTGGCGCGTGGCAACGCGCTGCACGATGTGCCAGCCGGCATCGGTACGGAAGGCCGGGCTCACGCCACCGTCTTCCACGCCAGCCACCTGCTTGCCGAAGTCCGGGCCGAAGGCATCGGCCGGGAACCAGCCCAGATCGCCGCCCTGGCCCTTGCTGTTGTTGTCGTCCGACGCTTCCTTGGCCACGGCCTGGAAATCGGCGCCGCCGGCAATGCGCGCGCGCAGCGTTTCGATCTTGGCCTTGGCCGCCGCGTTGTCCTGCTGGTCGGTCACACGCACCAGGATATGGCGGGCATGGTATTCGGTGATGGTCTGGCCGCTGGCGGCGGCGCTGGCGTCGCGTACTTCCACCAGCTTCAGCAGCTGGAAGCCGCTCGGGCCGCGGATCGGGCCGACCACGTCGCCGGCCTTCATCTGCGCCATCATCTGCGCGAATGCGTTGGGAATTTCATCCAGCGAACGCCAGCCCAGGTCGCCGCCTTCCAGCGCGTTGGGGCTGTCCGAATAGCGGACGGCGGCGGCGTTGAAGTCCAGTTCACCCTTGTCCAGCAGTGCCTTGACGCCATCGGCCTTCTTCTGGCCGGTGCTGATCTGATCGGCGGTCGCGCCTTCCGGCAGGCCGATCAGGATGTGGGCCAGATGGTACTGGGTGCCCACCGAGGCCTGCTGCTTCAGCGCGGCGTCCACTTCACCCTCGCTGACACTGATGCGGCTCTGCGCGAAGCTCTGGCGCAGGCGCTGCACGGTGATTTCATCGCGGACCGAGTTGCGGAAATCGTTGAAATCGATGCCGTCATGGGCCAGGCGCTGGCGCAGGGCGTCCAGGTTGGAGCCGTTCTGCTGGGCGATCGCGTTCAGGGCCTGGTTGAGCTCCTGGTCGCCGATCTTGATCCCGCTGCTCTGGGCGCGCGCCACCTGCAGCTTGACCAGCACCAGGCGTTCAAGCACCTGGCGGCTCAGCACGTCTTCCGGCGGCAGCTGGTTCTCACGACCGGCGTACTGCGCCTTGATGTTCTGGATCGCACGGTCCAGTTCGCTCTGCAGCACCACGTCTTCATCGACGATGGCGGCAATGCGGTCCAGCGGCTGGCTCTGCTGGGCCAGCACCTGCAGCGGTGCCGAGACGGTGGATACCGCCAGCAGGGAAGCGAGTAGAACGGGAAGGGTCTTGGTCATGGGATCTGATTCGGATCGTAGTCGTCGCGGTCGGCCCCGGTGTTGCTGGGCGGCACGAGATAGAGGTCGTCTCGGTAGTACCCGAGAATAGCACGGCGCAAGGTGCGGTCCGTGTTCTGGCCGATGGAGCTCAAGCCCTTGAGCACGAACTCGATCTGGAAGGAATTGTTCAGCTCGCCCTCGCGGTTGCGCACGTAGCGGCGGGCGATGGCGCGAACAGCCAGGCAGCAGCTGTCCCACTGCACGCCGCCGATGATTTCCAGCGGCTTCTTGTCTTCGATGGAGTAGTAATAGCGGCCCACCAGGCTCCAGCGCGGGCTGATCGGGTACAGGAAGGACAGGTCGACCTGTTCAAGCAGCGTGCGTTCTTCCTTGGTCGCGGTGATCGGCGCTGCCGCGTTGATGCGGTAGCGGTAGGTCAGGTTGACGACGCCGTCGTTGGACATCAGGTACCGCGCCCGCAGGCTGGCCAGGTCCTCGCGCTTGTACTTGGGATCCCACTGGTAGGTGGCCCCCAGCGTCCAGCGGTCGTTGACGGCGTAATTGGCATCGGCGATCCACGCCGACTTGCCCTGCTCGACCTGGGCCTGCTGGCCCGGCAGGGTGACCCGCGAATCATCGAAGTACAGGATCTGGCCGATGCTGCCGGAGAAGCGCTCGCGACCGGTGGTCTGGTCGATGAAGCGGGTGCTCAAGGCCATGGTCAGCTGGTTGGCATCGTTCTGGCGGTCGGCGCCGGTGTAGCGCGAATCGCGGAACAGCTGGCCCCAGCTGAAGGTGAAGTCGCGGGTGTCGAAGACCGGCAGCTCGCTCTGGTCGCGATAGGGCGTGCGCAGGTAGAACAGGCGCGGTTCCAGGGTGTGCAGGAACGACTTGCCGCCGATGGTGGTCTCGCGGTCGAAGAACATGCCCGCATCGAGGCTGGCCACCGGCAGGCTGCGACTGGGCGAGGTGTTGCCGCGCAGCTGCTCCGGGGTAGCGGTGGTCGGGTCGATACCCGCGTCGACCAGCGCCTGGCGGCGGACCTGGTCGGCCAGGCCCTGCTCGAGGTCGTAGGCGGTGTAGCGGTAGGCCAGCGTCGGGGTCACGTACCACGACGGCCCGCTGAAGGGCAGCGACACGTAGGGTTTGACGTCCAGGCGCGACCCGTTGAAGCGCGGATCCACCACGCCGGAGCGGAGGTACTCGCCGTCTCCATCGATGATCTTGCGGCGGTTGTCGTCGTGGGTGAAGCGCACGGCTTCGGTATACACGCCCGCTTCCAGCCACGGCAGCAGCGGCTTGTCCCAGTTGAAGAACGCGCGCGGCTGGCGCGCATACGGCAGCGAGTCTTCAGTCAGGGTGTAGTCGGTGAGCTGCCAGTAATCGGCCATCAGGCCGCCGGTCCAGTTCTCACCGGTGCCGTAGATACCCACCTGGCTCTGCAGGTTCGACGCGGTCACCCCCAGCAGCTTGCTGGAGAAGTCCTCGGTATACCGCTCGTCGCTGACCCAGGCGATATTCGCGCGCGCCTGCCAGTTGCCGTTGATGTTGTGGTAGCCCTCGAACTCGACCCGGCCACGATCCTTGTCACGCAGCTTGTCGTTGGGCAGGTAGGCGGTCAGCAACGTGCCGCGGCCACCGTCGTAGAGATAGCGGAACTCGTTGTCGAGCATCAGGCCGCGCTTGCTCATGTAGCGCGGGGTCAGGGTGTCGTCGTAGTTCGGCGCCAGGTTGAAGTAGATCGGCTGGGCGTAATCGAAGCCGTTGCGCCCGGACAGGCCCAGCTGCGGGTACAGCAGGCCGGTCTGGCGACGGTCGTCGATCGGGAACTTGAAGTACGGCGCCCACAGCACCGGCACCTTGCCGATCCGCAGCACGGCGTTGCGCGCGGTGCCGAAGCCCTCGTCGTTGTCCACTTCGATCTGCGGCGCCGACAACTTCCAGACCGGCTGGGACGGGTCGCAGGTGGTGTAGGTGGAGCGGTGCATCTGCCCGACCGCACCCTGCAGGTCCACCGATTCGGCGCCACCGTTGCCACGGCGATCCACCAGCTGGTACTGGATGTCGCTGATCTTGTGGGTGTCCGCTTCCTGGTTGCCTTCGGCCCGCTTGGCCACCATCCGGATCGAGGAGTCCTGGTAGCGGACGTTGCCCTCGGCGATGTAGTTGCCGCTTTCGGTGTCGAAGCTCAGGTGGTCGGTGCCCAGGAACTGGTCGCCGCGCTTGAGCGCGACGTTGCCCTGGTATTGCGGCACCGTGGACGTGCCAAACAGCTGGTCGCCCTCGATGTCGGTGTCCTGCTGGTCGCGCGTGGCGGCCGCGGCCTTGTCGGCCTTGGGCGCATCGTCGAACACGGGCAGCACGTCGGTGGCCGGGCACAGGCCCCAGTTCACCGGTTTGTCGTCGGCCATGGCCGGCAGGCAGATGGCGATGCTCAGGGGGAGAGGCAGCAGACGGAGGGCTCGGCGCACGCGGGAGTCGGATTCGGGGGAAAACGGATCGTAGCTTGCCCCATCCCTTGCATAGGGGCAATGAAGGCCTTGCCCGGCCAAGGGTTCAGGTTCATGCGCGGTCCGGACCGGCGCAGGGCCTCAGCGCAGCTGGCCGACGTGGGCCACGCTGCATTCGGCCAAGGCCTGCAGGTCGTATCCGCCCTCCAGCATGGACACCACCCGGCCACCGCCATGACGCCGGGCCAACCCGCGCAACTCGGCGGTGATCCAGGCGAAATCGTCGGTTTCCAGCATCAGGTCCGCCTGCGGATCGCGCAGATGCGCATCGAAACCGGCCGAGATCAGCAGCAGCTGCGGGCGGAAATCGTCGATGGCCGGCAGCATTTCATCGGCCCAGGTGTTGCGGAAGCGGAACCCGCCGCTGCCCGGGGGCAGCAGAATGTTCATCAGGTTGCCGGCACCGCGGTCGCGGCGCAGCCCGGAGTTGGGAAACAGCCCGGCCTGGTGGGTGCTGTAGTAGGCCACGCCGGGGTCGGCGATGAAGATGTCCTGGGTGCCGTTGCCGTGGTGCACGTCGAAATCGACGATGGCGATGCGTTCCAGACCGTAGCGGTCGCGCGCGTAGGCGGCGGCCACGGCGATGTTGTTGAGCAGGCAGAAGCCCATTGCGGTGCTGGCGGTGGCGTGGTGGCCGGGCGGGCGCACCGCGCAGAAGGCGACCGGGTCATCGCCCAGCATCACCGCATCCACGGCGGCCACGCCGGCACCGGCGGCATGCAGGGCCGCGCTGGCCGAGCCGGGCGAGGTCAGGGTGTCCATGTCGATCTGGCGCAGCGGCTCGGTCTGGGCCTTGAGCACCAGGTCGATCAGCTCGCTGTCGTGGACGCGGGCCAGCTCGCCAAGCTTGGCCGGCGGCGCCTGGCGCCAGTCCAGCTGGTCGGGGAAGGCGGCGTGCAGGGCATCGAGCACCACCTGCAGGCGCTGCGGGGATTCGGGGTGGCCGCGGCCGGGATCGTGTTGCAGACAGGCAGGGTGGGTAAAGACCAGCATGCGGGCAGGGGTTCCGGTGGGGCGGCGGGAGGGCTCAGGCGTGGCGGCGTTCGTGCCGCCACACCACCTCGCCGTGCCCGTCGGCGCGGGCCAGCACCCGGGCCAGCACGAACAGCAGGTCGGAAAGGCGGTTGAGGTAGCCGATGGCTTCGGCGCGCACCGGCTCCAGGCGCGCCAGGGTCACCGTTTCGCGCTCGGCCCGGCGCACGATGGTGCGGGCCAGGTGGCAGCGCGCGGCGGCCTCGCCGCCCGCCGGCAGGATGAAGTCCTTCAAGGCCGGCAGGTCGGCGTTGTAGTGATCGAGCTGCTGCTCCAGTGCGTCGATGTCGGCGGCCTGGATGGCGGCGTGGCCGGGAATGCACAGCTCCCCGCCCAGGTCGAACAGCTGGTGCTGCACGGTGGTCAGCAGCGCCCGCACGTCGTCGGGCAGGGCGACCGCCAGCAGCACGCCCAGCGCCGAGTTGGCTTCGTCCACGGTGCCGTAGGCGTTGACCCGCTGGGCATCCTTGGGCACCCGGCTGCCGTCGCCGAGCCCGGTGCTGCCGTCATCGCCGGTGCGGGTGTAGATGCGTGAAAGCCGGTTGCCCATGCGTGCCGACAGCTCAGCGCAGGACGTCGTGGCGCGCCTGCAGCAGCTTGACGACCTGTTCGGTGGTCAGCTGCAGCGCGGCGGCCAGGCCGACATAGATCGCGGCGGTACGCAGGTAGGGCACGAACCAGTCGGCGTAGTTCTTCAGCCAACCGGCGACGGTCGGGTTGGGCACCATGTCGCTGCTCCAGTAGAAACCGCCCTGCGCGAACAGGTGGCAGACCGCCACTGCCGCCACCAGCAGCAGGGCCGCCTTGCCCAGCGTGATCCACTGGGCGCCGCGGTACCCCTGGCGCAGCAGCATGCCGCCGGCCCACATGGAGAAGTACGCCGGCAGCAGCATCCAGGTGCCGGGCGAGACGCAGTAATGCTGCAGGTACTGCTGGCCGCTGCTGCGGATCACCAGGATGTCGATCACGATGGCCAGCGCCATCAACAGCGGGAACGCCCAGCGGGTCCAGCTGCGCAGGTAGAACCCGCCGATGAAGAACACGGCCCAGGAGGCATCCGGGATCGCCATGAAGTGATTGACCCGGGTGGCGGCCATCAGCAGTACGAGCACGGACAGGACGAAGGCGCGTTGGGCGGTGGTGGACATGGCAGCCACGGGAAAGGGTCAGGCATTCATTCTAGCGCCTGCTGCGGCAGGCCGCCGCACGCGCCGGGAACGGCCCAGCGCTTATCATGGCGGCATGAGTGAACGACATGACGTAGTGATCGTGGGCGGCGGGCTGGTCGGTGCCAGTCTGGCCATTGCGCTGGACCGCGCCGGGCGCGACGTCGGGCTGGTGGAAGCGACCCCGGCCGGAACCCTGCCGACGGTGTTCGACCAGCGCAACCTCAGCTTCGCTGCCGCCACGGTCAATGCCCTCACCGCGTTGGGCGTGATGCAGCGGCTGGGCACCGCGCCCGGCGCGATCACCCGCATCCATGTCAGCCGTGCCGGCGATTTCGGCCGGGTGCAGATGGACGCCGCGCAGTACCAGCGGCCGTGGTTCGGCCAGGTGGTGGTGGCGCGTGATTTCGGCACCGCGCTGGAAACCTGCCTGCAGGCGCTGTCGCACCTGACCCGCTACCGCCCGGCGCGCTTCGTGCGGCTGGGCGCCACCGTCGACGGGTACCGCCAGGTGTTCATTGCCGACGACAGCGGCGAGCGCTGCCTGCTGGCGCGGCTGGTGGTGGGCGCCGACGGCACCCGCAGCGGCGTGCGCGAAGCGCTGGGCATCGGCGTGGACGAACACGATTTCGAGCAGACCCTGTTCGTGTCGCGGGTGCGGGGTGCGCGTGCGCCCGATGGCACGGCCTACGAGCGGTTCACCGACACCGGCCCCACTGCGCTGTTGCCGCGCGGGGATCGCCACTTTGGCGCCGTGCACGGCGTGGCCCGCGACCAGGCCGACGCAGTACACGCGCTGGACGATGCGGCGTGGCTGCAGCGCCTGCAGGACGCGATCGGCTGGCGCGCCGGGCGGCTGCTGGAAAGCGGCCCGCGCAGCGCCTACCCGCTGATCCAGGTGCTGACCCAGGCGTTGGTGGGCGAGCGTGCCGTGCTGCTGGGCAACGCCGCGCAGACCATCCACCCGTTGGGTGCGCAGGGCTTCAACCTGGGCCTGCGCGACGCCCTGACCCTGGCCGAACTGGTGGCCGATGCGCAGGATCCGGGCAGCGACACGCTGCTGCAGGCGCACGTGGCACGCCGCGCCGAAGACCGCGCGCAGACCATCGCCTTCTCCGGCGGGTTGGCCCGCCTGACCAGCAATCGGGCACCGCTGATGCGGCCGTTGCGCAGCCTGGGGTTGCTGGCCGCACAGGCCACCCCGATGCAGTCGATGCTGGTCGGTGGCGCGATGGGCTTCCGTGGCGAAGTACCGGCGCTGTGCCGTGGAGCAGGCGCATGAGCCGGCGCGCGCGCGATGTGATCGTGGTGGGCGGCGGCGTGGTAGGCGCGGCCTGTGCGCTGGCCCTGGCCGACACCGGCCTGCAGGTCACCCTGGTGGAAGGCCGCGAACCGGCCCCGTGGCAGCCACAACAGCCCGACCTGCGCGTGTATGCGTTTGCGCCGGACAACGCGGCCTTGCTGGCTGCGCTCGGGGTATGGCCGGCCGTCACTGCGGCGCGCGCCTGTGCTTACCGACGCATGCGCGTGTGGGACGCTGGCGGCGGCGATGAACTGCGCTTCGATGCCGACCATCTTGGTCGCGAACAGTTGGGCTGGATCGTGGAGAACGACCTGCTGGTGGACCGCCTGTGGGCGGCGCTGCCGGCGGCCGGAGTGCAGGTGTGCTGCCCGGCGCGGGTGGAAGCGCTGGAGCAGGATGCCGACGGCGTGCGCCTGCGGTTGGAGGATGGCCGCCGGCTGGAAGCATCGCTGGCCATCGCCGCCGACGGGGCCGAATCCACGCTGCGCCGTCTGGCCGGGCTGGAGGTCAGCCGCCAGGACTATGGCCAGCGCGGCGTGGTCGCCTACGTGGACAGCGAGAACGACAACGAAGCCACCGCCTGGCAGCGCTTCCTGGTGACCGGTCCGCTGGCGGTGCTGCCCATTGCCGGACAGCGCAGCTCGATTGTCTGGACCCTGCCCGACGCCGAGGCCGAGCGTGTGCTGGCGCTGGACGAGGCGGCCTTCGGGCGTGAACTCACCCAGGCCTTCGCCGGGCGGCTGGGGGCGATGACCCTGGCATCGCGGCGCGCGGCCTTCCCGTTGCGCCGCCAGCTGGCCACCGGCTATGTGGCCGGGCGCGTGCTGGCGTTGGGCGATGCCGCGCACGTGGTGCACCCGCTGGCAGGGCAGGGCGTCAACCTGGGCCTGCGCGACGTGGCCGCGCTGCGGATGCTGGTCCTGCAGGCGCAGCAGCGCCGCCAGGACTGGATGTCACCGCACCGGCTGCAGCGCTGGGCGCGTGAACGGCGTAGCGAGAACACCGTGGCCGCCTACAGTTTCGATGCGATCAACACCGTGTTCTCCAACGACGAGCTGCACCTCACCCTGGCCCGCGGCCGGATGTTGGGCTGTGCCGGCAAGCTGCCGCCACTGGTGTCGATGTTCTGGAAACGCGCCGCCGGCGTGTAAGGCCACGCAGCCGGGCAGAGCCCGGCGCTACGTGGTTGTGGCGGTGCTCGCGCAGCGAGCGTCCGTAGCGCCGGGCTCTGCCCGGCCTGTGTCAGGCAATTGGGGATGCTGGCAACGCGCAGCCGGGCAGAGCCCGGCGCTACGTGGTTGTGGCGGTGCTTGCGCTGGGAGCGGCCGTAGCGCCGGGCTCTGCCCGGCCTGTGTCAGGCAATTGGGATGCTGGCAACCCGCAGCCGGGCAGAGCCCGGCTCTACGTGGTTGTGGCGGTGCTCGCGCAGCGTGCGGCCGTCGCGCCGGGCTCTGCCCGGCCCGTGTCAGGCAATTGGGATGCTGGCAACGCGTAGCCGGGCAGAGCCCGGCGCTACGTGGTTGTGGCGGTGCTCGCGCTGGGAGCGGCCGTGGCGCCGGGCTCTGCCCGGCCTGTGTCAGGCAATGGGGATGCTGGCAACGCGCAGCCGGGCAGAGCCCGGCTCTACGTGGTTGTGGCGGTGCTTGCGCAGCGTGTGGCCGTAGCGCCGGGCTCTGCCCGGCCTGTGTCAGGCAATTGGGATGCTGGCAACGCGCAGCCGGGCAGAGCCCGGCGCTACGTGGTTGTGGCGGTGCTGGCGCTGGGAGCGGCCGTCGCGCCGGGCGCTGCCCGGCCTGGGTCAGGCAATTGGGATGCTGGCAACGCGCAGCCGGGCAGAGCCCGGCGCTACGTGGTTGTGGCGGTGCTTGCGCAGCGTGCGGCCGTCGCGCCGGGCTCTGCCCGGCCTGTGTCAGGCAATTGGAGATGCTGGCAACGCGCAGCCGGGCAGAGCCCGGCGCTACGTGGTTGTGGCGGTGCTCGCGCAGCGTGCGGCCGTCGCGCCGGGCTCTGCCCGGCCGGTGTCAGGCAATTGGGGATGCTGGCAACGCGCAGCCGGGCAGAGCCCGGCGCTACGGTGTGTGCTTCAGTCGGTCAGCCAGCCGGCCAGGTCGGCGCGGTCCAGCTTGCCGCGCCGCTTTACATCCAAGGCGCCGAACTCATCGGCCAAGGCCGGGTTGGCCTGGGCTTCGGCGCGGCTGATGAAGCCATCGCCATCGGTGTCCAGCGTCGCGAACGCGAACCGGTACTGGCCCACCACGCTCACCGGCTGCACCGACCGCACCGTCACCGCCGCCTCGCCCGCCGGCGCCGCCAAGGTCACCTGGTGGGTCACCCGGCCCTCGGAAAGCGACTGCGTGCGCACGCTGGCGGGTACGTCGCGCAGCGGTTCGCTTACCGCCGGCGACGGCGTGTAGGCCTGGGCCAGGGCGAGCGAGGGCAGCAGGCACAACAGCAGGGACAGGGCAGGGCGACGTTGCATGCAGACTCCGTGTTTGACGTGGGCGGATAGCGCCGGGCCATGCCCGGCTGTACCGCGTTGATCACCGCAGCGGCGAGGCCAGCACCGTGATTTCCTCACGGTCGTGGTACAGCTGCTTGGCCCGTACCACCAGCGGCTTGCCGGCCTGTTCCTGGAACAGGTCCAGGCACAGGCGGGTTTCATCCCAGCGCTTCTTCATCGGCAGCTTGAGGTTGAAGATCGCATGCTTGCACCAGCCTTCGCGGAACCAGGTGGCCATGCGCTCGGCGACCCGGCGCGGCTGTTCCACCATGTCGCAGACCATCCAGTCCAGCGGCGTGTCCGGCTGCCAGTGGAAGCCGTCGGCGCGCAGGTGTTCCACCAGCCCGGTCTCCAGCACGTGCTCACGCAGCGGGCCGTTGTCCACGCTGATCACCTTGACGTGCTGGCGGGTCAACACCCAGGTCCAGCCGCCGGGCGCGGCGCCCAGGTCGGCCGCGCGCATGCCCGGTTTGACCAGCTGTTCGCGTTCCTCCGGGGTGAGCAGGGTGAGCAGGGCCTCGTCCAGTTTCAACGCCGACCGCGACGGTGCATCGGGCAGCAGTTTCAGGCGCGGAATGCCCAGCGCCCACGGCGCGCTGTCGCGGGTGTCGCTCACGCAGACGAACGCATGCCGGCCATCGACGAACACGACGTGCACGCGCGGCAGCGCGGTGTTGGCCTTGTCGGTGAGCAGGCCAGCCTTGCGCAGCGCCGGGCGCAGCGCATTGCCGAACGCGCGCGCCAGGCCGGCCAGCGGCTTGCCTTCGTCCGAGTCGGGGTGCTCCACCCACATGTCGCCAAAGCGCTGCTGACCCTGCAGGGCGGCGAGGATCGGGGTGATGCGGTCGCTGGGGTCCAGCTCACGCAGTTCGGCCAGCACCACCAGCTTCTGGCGCGCGAAGATCAGCGACCGCCACGGCAGCGCCTTGGACAGCGCGGCGCCTTCGTCGGTGGCGAACAGCACGTAGCCGTCGTTGCGCTGGGTGCGTGCATAGCCGGCGATGCCGGCATAGGCGGCACGCTCGGACAGTTCACCGGCCAGTTCCGGCTCGAACCCCTGGCGGCACAGACACAGCAGGCCGCTCATCGCAGCGCGCCCGAGGCGCGGCGGTCAGTAATGCGCACCGTTGATCTCCCCGTACTGGCGCAGCACGGCGCGCGCGGCATCGCGTTCGATGTCGCGCACCACTTCGATGCCGCGCTTGTTGAGTTCACCGACCCAGTCGGCCGGCAGCGGGCCTTCATCGAACGGCGTGAGTTCTTCCACGTCCTGCGCGCTGGCACCGATCAGCAGCCGGTCGATGCCGGCCCAGATGGTGGCGCCGTAGCACTGGCAGCACGGCTGCGAAGACGTGGCCAGGGTGATCGGGCTGAGCACCGCGTTCAGGCGCGGGGTCTGCAGGCGCTGCTGGGCCAGCATGTAGGCCATGTTTTCGGCATGGGCCAGCGAGGTGCTGTGCGGCACTACGCGGTTGACGCCGGCGGCGATGACGCGGTGGTCCGGGCCGAACACCACCGCGCCGAACGGGCCGCCGGTTTCCGCCTCGACATTCAGGCGCGACAGCTCGATCGCCAGGGCGACCTTGGCAGCATCGTCGGGATACACACGGGCCAGGTCGATCTGGTCGTGGATCCAGGCGGGCAGGGTGAGGTGGACTTGCGCGTACAGCATCGGGGCGTGGGCCTCTTCAAATATGGAGCAGCGGCAGTGTATCGGGCCGCGCGTAGGGATGCCGTGTCCGCGCTGAACGCGGCCACGGTGCGGGGGGCGCAGGGGATGCGCCGCTGGCGTGGGGAGTGGCGACGCGGCACCGCGGGTGGGGGGCCGCGCAGCAAGGTGGCCGGTGCCTGGCACCGGCCTGCCGCGTTATGCCGACCAGGTATCGCGCAGGGTCACGCTGCGGTTGAACACCGGCGTGGTGGCGGTGTGGTCGCGGCGGTCGGCGACGAAGTAGCCGGTGCGCTCGAACTGGAACGATTGCTCCGGCGTGGCGGTGGCGGCGGCCGGCTCGACATAGCCGGTGACGGTGCGGCGCGAGTCGGGATTGAGGTAATCGCGGTAGGTCTTGCCGTCGGTTTCGTCGTCCGGATTGGGCACCGAGAACAGGCGGTCGTACAGGCGGATTTCGGCCGGCACCGCGTGCACCGCGCTGACCCAGTGGATGGTGCCCTTGACCTTGCGGTTGGCGCCTTCCATGCCCGGGCGCGATTCCGGGTCCAGCCAGCCGCGCAGTTCGGTGATGGTGCCATCGGCGTCCTTGATCACTTCATCGCAGCGGATGATGCCCGCGCCGCGCAGGCGCACTTCGCCGCCCGGCACCAGGCGCTTCCAACCCTTGGGCGGAATCTCGGCGAAGTCCTCGCGCTCGATCCACAGTTCGCGGGCGAACGGCACCTCGCGGGTACCGAAGGCCTCGTCCTTGGGGTGGTTGGAGAAGGTCAGCGTTTCGGCGTGGCCCTCCGGCAGGTTGGTCAGCACCAGCTTGACCGGGTCGACCACGGCCATGCGGCGCGGCGCGGCACTGTCCAGGTCTTCGCGCAGCGCGCCTTCGAGCACGCTGAAGTCGATCAGCGAATTCTGCTTGCTGATGCCCACGCGCTCGACGAACAGGCGCATCGCCGCCGGGGTGTAGCCGCGGCGGCGCAGGCCCTGCAGGGTCGGCATGCGCGGGTCTTCCCAGCCGTCCACCAGCTGTTCGGTGACCAACGCCATCAGCTTGCGCTTGCTCATCACCGTGTAGTTGATGTTCAACCGCGAGAACTCGATCTGGCGCGGCTTGGCCGCCTCACGCGGCAGGCCGCGCTCGACCAGCGGGGCGGTCAGCGCGTCGTCGTGGGCGAAGTCGACGTTGTCCACGCACCAGTCATACAGCGGGCGGTGGTCTTCGAATTCCAGCGTGCACAGCGAGTGGGTGATGCCTTCCAGCGAATCGCCCAGCGCGTGCGCGAAGTCGTACATCGGGTAGATCGGCCAGGCGTTGCCGGTGTTCTGGTGTTCGACGTGCTTGATGCGGTACAGCGCCGGGTCGCGCAGGTTGATGTTGCCGCTGGCCATGTCGATCTTGGCGCGCACGGTGCGGGCACCGTCGGGGAACTCACCGGCGCGCATGCGCGCGAACAGGTCCAGGTTTTCCTCGACGCCGCGCTCGCGGTACGGCGACGGGCGGCCCGGCTCGGTCAGGGTGCCGCGGTAGGCGCGCACTTCCTCGGCCGACAGGTCGCACACGTAGGCCTTGCCGTCGCGGATCAGCTTCTGGGCGGCCAGGTAATAGGCATCGAAGTAATCCGACGCGTGGCGCAGCTCGTTCCACTCAAAGCCCAGCCAGCGCACGTCGTCCTGGATGGCGGCCACGTACTCGGGGTCTTCCTTGGCCGGGTTGGTGTCGTCGAAGCGCAGGTTGCACACGCCGCCGAACTCGCCGGAAATGCCGAAGTTCAGGCAGATCGACTTGGCATGGCCGATGTGCAGGTAGCCGTTGGGCTCGGGCGGGAAGCGGGTCTTGATCGCGGCATGCTTGCCCGCGGCCAGGTCCTCACGGACGATCTGACGGATGAAATCCCGCTTTTCGTGGGTTTCCGGAAGGGCGTCGGTGGGGGCGGCAATAGGCTCGGACATGGTGCGCGGTCGCAGTCTGAAAGGCAGAAAGACCAACAGTTTAGCCTGTCGGGACGCGCCATCGCATTCGCGCTGTCGCCCCACGCGTTGCTGCGCAAATCGCGGGCGCCTTTTCGCGGTCCCCCAGGCCCCGCGCCTTCGGCGCCGCCCCCTGACTCATGGGGCTCCGCCGGACGCTCTCCGGTAGTGCCGGCCGCTGGCCGGCTCTGCACAGGGCCGGCAGTACGAGGAGCCGGCCAGCGGCCGGCACTACCGGGGCGCGCCATCGCATTGGTGCTGAGGAGCCGGCCAGCGGCCGGCAGTACCGGGGCGTGCCATCGCGTTGGTGCTGAGGAGCCGGCCAGCGGCCGGCAGTACCGGGGCGTGCCATCGCATTGGTGCTGAGGAGCCGGCCAGCGGCCGGCACTACCCATCCGGGCGATGCGGCCGGTTCCCGGGACGCGTCCCGGCCGTTCGCGGGTCGGCACGCCTTCAGCCCCCGGGGGTATGCTGGGGTCACACCCGCCGGAGCCCGCCCATGCACGTGATCTACCAGGCCGATAACCTGTTTGACGCCCATCTGGTCAAGCACGCGCTGGAGGATGCGGGTATCCCCGCGTTCGTGTTCGGCGAGTCACTGCTGGGCGGGATGGGCGAGCTGCCGCTGTTCGGGGTGCTGCGGGTGTGCGTGCCCGACCTGGCCCGGCCGGAGGCCGAGGGCATCGTGGCCGGGCTCGACTTGGGTGGCGCCCCGGACGACCCCATATTCGACGGTGACGAAAGCGCCGGCCTGTTGCCGGCCTAGGAGACCGCCATGTTGGGAATTGCCAAGGGCCTGTTGGGCATCGGTGCGTTCAAGCAACGCCTGCCGCGCCCGGACGAGGCGCTGCCGGGCCGGGACCACCCGCTGCCGCTGCACAACCAGCATTACGTCAACAGCCACCCGCTCAAGGACGGTTTCGCCGGCCTGCAGCGTATCCGCGTGGCGATGGGCTGTTTCTGGGGCGCCGAGCGCAAGTTCTGGACGCTGCCGGGCGTGTATTCCACCTCGGTGGGCTACGCCGGCGGTTCCACCCCGAACCCGACCTACGAAGAGGTCTGTTCCGGCATGACCGGGCACACCGAGATCGTGGAGGTGGTATTCGACCCGGCCATCATTTCGCTGGGCCAGGTGCTGCAGGTGTTCTGGGAGAACCATGACCCCACCCAGGGCATGCGCCAGGGCAACGACACCGGCACCCAGTACCGCTCGGCCATCCATGCCACCAGCCAGGCCCAGTTCGACTCGGCCATCGCCAGCCGCGACGCCTACCAGCAGCGTCTGGACGAGGCCGGCCTGGGCGCGATCACCACCGAGATCGAATTTCCGGCCCCGGCGTACTACTACGCCGAGGACTATCACCAGCAGTACTTGGCCAAGAACCCGAACGGGTACTGCGGGATCGGCGGCACAGGGGTGAGTTGCCCGATTGGTGTGGATGCCTGAGCGATGCGGTAGAGCCGACCGTTGGTCGGCTGCCGTTGCAGTGACGTGGGAGCAGCCGACCAACGGTCGGCTCTGCCCCGGTTGTTGATGGTTGAGAAAGCAAAAGGCCCCGCAGTGCGGGGCCTTTTGTCGTCCAGAAACCGGCGCGCTTACAGCCGTTCGCGGATCGTCTGGCGCAGCGCTTCCAGGTCCTTGGCGAACGCGTCGATACCGGTGGCCAGCTTCTCGGTGGCCATCGGGTCGGCGGCCAGGTCGGCCGCAAAGCGTGCTTCGTCGATCGCCGCCGCCTGCACCGGCTCGGCCGCACCGGCCACCAGCTTGCGCGGCAGCGCACCGTGGTCGGCGTCCAGCTTCTCCAGCAGGTCCGGCGAAATGGTCAGCCGATCGCAGCCGGCCAGTGCCTCGATCTGCGCGGTCGAACGGAACGACGCGCCCATCACCACCGTCGGCGAACCGCGGCGCTTGAACTCGGCGTACACCCCGCGCACGAACACCACGCCCGGGTCGGCGTCGATGTCAGCCGGGGCCTGCCCATTGGCCACGTACCAGTCCAGGATGCGACCGACGAACGGCGAAATCAGGAACGCGCCGGCTTCGCTGCAGGCCAGCGCCTGGGTCGGATTGAAGATCAGCGTCAGGTTGCAGTCGATGCCCTCGGCCTGCAGCACGCGCGCTGCCTCCACGCCCGCCCACGTCGCGGCGATCTTGATCAGCACCTTGCTGCGCGGCACGCCGGCCGCCTCGTACATCGCAATGAACTGGCGCGCCTTGGCCACCGTTGCGGCGGTGTCGTGGGCCTGGTCGGCGTCCACCTCGGTGGACACCCGGCCCGGCACCAGCGAGCTCAGCAGCGTGCCCACGCCCACCGTCAGGCGGTCGGCCACGGCGTGCACGATGGTCTCGCGGTCGCCGGTCTGCTCACGGCCCCAGGCCAGTTCGCGCTCGATCAGGTCCGCGTACACCGGCAGGTCCAGCGCTTTCTTCACCAGGGTCGGGTTGGTCGTGCAGTCGACCGGCTTCAGGCGCTTGATCGCCTCATAGTCGCCGGTATCGGCTACCACGACGGACAGATCACGCAGCTGGCTGAGCTTGGACGGAGAAACGGTGTTCATTGCGACTCCTGGTACGAAAACGGGAACCCTGCGTCGGGGCAGGAAGGTCAGGCGTGGGGCTGGTTGTGGACGGCAGTCACGCGCAGGCGCAGCTTGCGGCCACCCGGTGCGTCCCAATCCATGGTCTGGCCGACCGACAGGCCCAGCAGTGCGGTACCCACCGGCGCAAGGATGGACACCTTGCCCTGTTCAACATCGGCTTCGCGCGGATAGACCAGCGTCAGCACGTGCTTTTCGTTCTGCAGCTCATCTTCGCATTCCACGCGCGAATGCATCATGACGGTGCCGTCGGGAATCTGGTCCGGCGCCACCACCGTGGCACGGTTGAGCTCCTTGGCCAGCGCCACGGCGGCCGGGGTCTGGCTGACGGCGGGGGATTCAAGCATGGCGTCCAGACGATCCATGTCGTGGCTGGAAACGATGATCGACGGGGGAAGTCCGCTGGAAGTGGACATGTAAAGCTCCTTGCGAGTAATGATGGCCCATGCAAAAGGCGGCGCCTGCTGGCGCCGCCTGGGTTCTATTGTGCTGCCTATCGAAGTTGGATGCGACCCGTGCGGCACAGGGACCGCTGCAGCCGGTTCAGCCGGCCTGTCAGGCGTTGCCGCGCGCTGTCATGGACACGCCGGAATCGGTGTTGTCCAGCGTGAACAGCTCCTGCGGCAGGCGTTTGAACTGCTGTGCCAGCTGCTGCAGGAAACCGGTCATGGCCGAACTGCGGCGCCACGCCATGGCAATGCGCCGGCTGGGCCGGTCATCGCCCTGGAAATCGAGCAGGCGGATGTTCTCCGAACGCGGTACCGGCGGCTTCACCGACAGGGTGGGCAACAGCGTGATGCCCACGTCGGCCGCGACCATCTGGCGCAGCGTCTCCAGGCTGGTGGCGCGGAACTCGGACTTCTCATTGGCACCGAACAGGCGGCAGACCGCCAGCGCCTGGTCGCGCAGGCAGTGCCCGTCTTCCAGCAGCAGCAGCTTCTGGGTGGACAGCTCCTGCACGTCCAGGTGGTGCCGGCGGGCCAGCGGGTGCTGCCCGGAGACGGCCAGCAGGAACGGTTCTTCGAACAGGAATTCGGCGTGCAGCTGGTCGTCGTCCAGCGGCAGCGCCAGCAACGCGGCATCCAGCTTGCCTTCGCGCAGCCGCGCCAGCAGTTCGTCGCTCTTTTCTTCCACCAGCAGCAGTTCCAGCTGCGGGAAGCGCTCGCGGATGTTGGGAATTACGTGCGGCAGCAGGTAGGGGCCCAGCGTGGGGAAAATGCCCAGCCGCACCGTCCCGGCTTCGGGATCGCGGCTGCGCCGTGCGGCTTCTTTCAGCTGCTCGACTTCGGCCACGATGGTGCGCGCACGCGCCGCCGCTTCAACCCCGGCGGGCGTGAGCATGACTTTGCGTGGCGCACGCTCGACCAGGGGCAGGCCCAGCTCGTCCTCCAGCTTGCGGATCTGGGTGGACAGGGTGGGCTGGCTGACGAAGCACGCCGCCGCGGCGCGGCCGAAGTGCCGGTGGTCGGCAAGCGCCACCAGGTATTTCAGATCACGTAGGTTCATTTCCTTGGACCTCTAAGCGGTAATGGACCGGGTGACGGCGTGGCTTACCCAGCAGGTGGGTCCCGGCGAACCGGGACCCCGACGTTTCAGGCAGCTTCGGCGACAGCGCCGCTGCTCTTGGGAACGGATGTGCGGATCAGGTGATCAAAAGCACTCAGTGCGGCGGTCGAACCGGCGCCCATCGCGATGATGATCTGCTTGTACGGAACGGTAGTGCAATCGCCTGCCGCGAACACGCCCGGCACGCTGGTCTGGCCCCGGTCGTCGATCACGATCTCGCCACGCGGCGACAACGCCACCGAGCCCTTCAACCACTCGGTGTTGGGCAGCAACCCGATCTGCACGAAGATGCCTTCGAGTTCGATCCGGTGCGCATCGCCACCAACGCGGTCCTTGTAGACCAGCCCGGTCACCTTCTGACCATCGCCCAGCACTTCCTGGGTGAGGGCGCTGGTGATGATGGTGACGTTGCCCAGGCTACGCAGCTTCTTCTGCAACACTTCATCGGCCCGGAGTTTGTCATCAAATTCCAGAAGGGTCACATGCGACACCAGGCCAGCCAGGTCGATCGCCGCTTCCACGCCGGAGTTGCCGCCGCCCACCACCGCCACGCGCTTGCCCTTGAACAGCGGGCCATCGCAGTGCGGGCAGTACGCCACGCCCTTGTTGCGGTACTGGTCTTCGCCGGGCACGTTCATCTGGCGCCAGCGCGCACCGGTGGACAGGATCACCGTGCGCGACTTCAACACCGCGCCGTTCTCCAGCGTGATCCCCACCAGGCCGTCATCGCCGGCCGGGGTCAGCGCCGTGCCGCGCTGCAGGTTCATGATGTCCACCTCGTACTCGCGCACGTGCTGTTCCAGCGCCGTGGCCAGCTTCGGGCCCTCGGTTTCCTTGACAGAGATGAAGTTCTCGATCGCCATGGTGTCCAGCACCTGGCCACCGAAACGCTCCGCCGCCACGCCGGTGCGGATGCCCTTGCGCGCGGCATAGATCGCCGCGGCGGCACCGGCCGGACCACCGCCGATCACCAGCACGTCAAAGGGTGCTTTGGCGGCGATCTTCTCGGCGTCGCGTTTGGCCGAACCGGTGTCCAGCTTGGCCACGATCTGCTCCAGGGTCATGCGGCCCTGGTCGAACATCTCCCCGTTGAGGTACACGGTGGGCACCGACATGATCTGGCGCGCCTCGACCTCGGCCGGGAACAGGCCGCCGTCGATCGCCACGTGCTGGATGCGCGGGTTGAGCACCGCGGCCAGGTTCAGCGCCTGCACTACGTCCGGGCAGTTCTGGCAGGACAGCGAGAAATAGGTTTCGAACTTCAGCTCGCCTTCCAGACCCTGCACCTGCTCGATCAGCTCGGCGGTGGCCTTGGACGGGTGACCGCCCACCTGCAGCAGCGCCAGCACCAGCGAGGTGAACTCGTGGCCCATCGGCAGCCCGGCGAACGCCAGGTGGATGTCCTGGCCCGGGGTGGTCAGCGCGAACGACGGGGTGCGCTCGCTGCTGTCGCGGCGCACGTCCAGGGTGATCTGCGCCGACAGCGCGACCAGCGTGTTCAGCAGCTCCAGCATTTCCTGCGACTTGGCGCCGTCATCCACGTGCGCCGTGATCTGGATCGGACGGGTGACACGTTCCAGGTAGGTCTTCAGCTGGGACTGGAGGTTGGCATCCAACATCGAAAAACTCCTTGATTCAGGCAAGCAGACGGCGTCGACGAACCCCGTGGGTGCATCTGCGCGACATGGGGGTGAACCCAAACCGGCGCGTGGGGCACCGGCTTGGGTTCACCCCCATTCCCGTCGAAACGGGAATGGGGATGGGAAACGGCTTAGATCTTGCCGACCAGGTCCAGCGACGGGGTCAGGGTCTTCTCGCCTTCCTTCCACTTGGCCGGGCACACCTGGTTCGGGTTGGCGGCGGTGAACTGGGCAGCCTTCAGCTTGCGCAGGGTCTCGGAGACGTCACGGGCGATCTCGTTGGAGTGGATCTCCAGGGTCTTGATCACGCCTTCCGGGTTGATGATGAAGGTGCCGCGCAGGGCCAGGCCTTCTTCTTCGATGTGCACGCCGAAGGCGCGGGTCAGCTGGTGGGTCGGGTCGCCGACCAGCGGGAACTGGGCCTTGCCGACGGCCGGCGAGGTTTCGTGCCACACCTTGTGCGAGAAGTGGGTGTCGGTGGTGACGATGTACACCTCGGCCCCGGCCTTCTGGAACTCGGCGTAATGGTCGGCGGCGTCTTCAATCTCGGTCGGGCAGTTGAAGGTGAACGCGGCCGGCATGAAGATCAGCACGGACCACTGGCCCTTCAGGGTGCTGTCGGAAACCTTGATGAACTCGCCGTTCTGGTAGGCATTGGCTTCGAACGGCTTGATCTGCGTATTGATGAGCGACATTGATGTTCCTCTTGGTGAAGGGGGTGGGTGAAGCGACCAACACAGGTTAGCGGCTCCGTTCCCATAAGGACAATCCATTGATTGCATCTATACGATAGTCATAGTCTATCAATAGAGGCTGATCTTGCGATGAATGTCAGGCCCTGTTTCGCCCGAAAGCGTTGCAGCACAATGACATTCGGTCTGAATGGGGTAATCGGAGCAATAGCCGCTCCTTATTCCTGCACGGGGTTGGCTGAACGAACCCGACGCGCGCATGCGGCGGCCGCATCGGATTGGCGATAGAGCGGCTCAACCAATATTGGTTCGCTCATTGCGGCAATCAATGTTCGGCCCCGGTCACGCCCGGTCCTTCGCCCGTCTGGGCCCCGGGTCCGGTGCACTACACTGCGCCCCCGCCACCCGCCCGACCTGTCCGATGACCGCCGCCCCCCGTGACCTGCGCCAGCTGCTTGCCGATGCCGCCACGGCCCTGCCCGAGGTGGAAGGCCGGCATGAGGCCGAACTGTTGCTGCTGCATGTGCTGGACAAGCCGCGCAGCTGGCTGTTCGCGCACGCCACCGACCCGGTGGCCGACGCCGACATGGCCGCGTTCCACGCGTTGCTGGCCCGGCGCGTGGCCGGCGAGCCGGTGGCCTACCTGCTGGGCCATCGCGGGTTCTGGACGCTGGACCTGGCGGTCAGCCCGGCCACCCTGATCCCGCGGCCGGAAACCGAGCTGCTGGTGGAACTGGCGCTGGCCCGCCTGCCGGCCGACACCGCGCTGGCCGTGGCCGACCTGGGCACCGGCAGCGGGGCGATCGCGCTGGCGCTGGCCAGCGAACGCCCGCTGGCCGCCGTGACCGCCACCGATCTCAGCGCCGCCGCGCTGGACGTGGCGCGTGGCAATGCGGCGCGCAACGGGCTGGCGCGCGTGCGGTTCGTGCAGGGCGCGTGGTTCGAACCGCTGCAGGGCGAACGCTTCGATCTGATTGCGAGCAACCCACCCTATATCGCCAGCAACGACCCGCACCTGCAGCAGGGCGACCTGCGCCACGAGCCGGCCACGGCGCTGGCCTCGGGCATCGACGGCCTGGACGACATCCGCCACATCGTCGCCGCTGCCGGCGCGCACCTGCTGCCCGGTGGCTGGCTGCTGATCGAACACGGCTGGGACCAGGGCGCGGCGATCCGCGCGCTGTTCGAGCAGGCCGGGTTCGCGCAGGTGCACACCGAGCGCGATCTGGAACAGCGCGACCGGGTGACGCGCGGCTGTCTGCCGGGGATGCGCTGACGCTGTCTGAAACATCGCGCGGGTAGAATGGCGTTCCACTTGAAAGGAAGCGCCATGACCACTGCCAGCCCCTCTGTTTCCCACGCGCAGCTGCAGTCCCACGAATTCCTCGCCGACATGGTCGAGGACGCGTACTTCCCGCCGGCGCTGGTGGCCCAGGGCCAGCAGATCCTGCTGCGCCTGTGCGAACGCATCGAACGCGAACGCCCGGCCGACGCCGCCGCGCTGATGGCGCTCACCCATGCCGCCACGCTGGAATTCAACGTGCTGGGCGAAGCGTTCGAAGCGCAGGACAGCGAGCTGGAAACCGCTGCCCGCGAGAACATCGGCGCCGATTTCGAGCTGATCGCGCGCAGCTACGGGTTCGATGTGGATGTTGATGATCTGACCAGCCCGCGCGAGTGGTGAACCCGCTCGTCCGCGCTTGTGCCCAACAACGGAGTTCTGTCATGCGTACGCTGTATCCCGCCATCACCCCTTACGACGTCGGCACGCTGAAGGTCGACGATCGCCACACGCTGTATTTCGAACAGTGCGGCAACCCCGACGGCAAGCCGGTGGTGATGCTGCACGGCGGCCCCGGTGGCGGGTGCAGCGAGAAAATGCGCCAGTTCCACGACCCGGCCAAGTACCGCATCATCCTGTTCGACCAGCGCGGTGCCGGGCGTTCCACCCCACATGCCGACCTGGTGGACAACACCACCTGGGACCTGGTGGCCGACATCGAAAAGCTGCGCGAGCACCTGAAGGTGGAGCGCTGGCAGGTGTTCGGCGGCAGCTGGGGCTCGACCCTGGCGCTGGCGTACGCGGAAACCCATCCGCAGCGGGTGACCGAACTGGTGCTGCGCGGCATCTTCATGCTGCGCCGTTGGGAGCTGGAATGGTTCTACCAGGAAGGCGCCAACCGCCTGTTCCCGGATGCGTGGGAGCACTACCTCGCGCCGATCCCGGAAGTGGAGCGCCACGACCTGATCTCGGCCTTCCACCGCCGCCTCACCAGCGATGACGAGGCCACCCGCCTGGCGGCGGCCAAGGCGTGGAGCGTGTGGGAAGGCGCGACCAGCTTCCTGCACGTGGACGACGACTTCGTGAACAGCCACCAGGACCCGCAGTTCGCGTTGGCCTTCGCCCGCATCGAGAACCACTACTTCGTCAACGGTGGCTTCTTCGAGGTGGAAGAGCAGCTGCTGCGCGACGTGCATCGCATCGCCGACATTCCCGGCGTGATCGTGCATGGCCGCTACGACGTGGTGTGCCCGTTGCAGAACGCGTGGGAACTGCACAAGGCATGGCCGAAATCCACGCTGGAAATCAGCCCGGCGTCGGGCCATTCGGCGTTCGAAGCGGAAAACGTGGACGCCCTGGTGCGCGCCACGGATCGTTTCGCCGGCTGAATCGATGCGAGGTGCCGACCGACGGTCGGCACCTACCAGTTGTCCGCCAACAACGCGTCGGCCAGTACCTTCATCTTCGGTGAGGCCTGCCGCGAGGGCGGGTACACCAGCGAAAGCGCCCGGCTGCGGCCTTCGAACGGCTGCAGCACGCGCTGCAGCCGCCCGGCGGCGAGCGCGTCGGCCACCGCGAAATCCATCACCTGCACGATGCCGACCCCGGCCAGTGCGCCTTCCACCAGCGGGTCGCCGCTGTCGAACACCATCCGCGCCGGTGGGGTGAACTCACGCAGGCCATCGCCCTCGCGGAACTGCCAGTCCACCAGCCGCCCGCTGCGCAGGTTGCGCACCGCCAGGCAGGTGTGATCCTGCAGCGCATCCACCGTGGCCGGTTGCCCGTGCTGCGCGATGTAGGCCGGGGAGGCGACCGTCACCCAGTGCAACGGGCGCAGCGGCCGCGCCACCATCCGCACATCGCTGATCGGCCCGGTGCGCAGGGCGGCGTCGAAGCCTTCCTCGACCAGATCCACCAGCCGGTCGTTGAGCACCAGCTCGAACTGCAGCTGCGGGTGCGCCGCCATCAACTCACCGGCCAGCGGCACCAGCACCTTGCGCCCGAACATCGACGGCGCGGTCAGTTTCAACACGCCCGAGGGCGTGGAGGGGCGGTCGCCCAGCCGGCGCTCGGCATCCTCCAGCCCGCTCAGCAGCGGGGCGCAGTGCTCGACGAACTGGCGGCCATCCGGGGTGAGGCTGACGTTGCGGGTATTGCGGTGGAGCAGGCGCACGCCCAGGGTGCCTTCCAGCCGGCTGATCGCCCGCGACAGCCCCGACTGGCTGATGCCCAGCTGGCCGGCGGCCACGGTGAAACTGCGTGCTTCGGCGACCTGCACCAGCATGCGCACGGCATTGAGATCCATGGCGGGGGTCCGATTGATGCGAAAATGCATGACAGAAATCGAAGTATCCGGGTTTCTTTGTTTGGCGTCATCAATGAGACTGCCCGCCTTCCCCACGCACCGACCGGCATGACCCACTCCGCGCATTCTTTTCCGCCCCGGCTGGCGTTGACCCTGTTGGCCATGGCCCAGCTGATCATCGCGCTGGACGCCACCATCATCTTCGTCGCCCTGCATGAGATGGGCGTGCAACTCCAGATCAACGCGCAGCAGCTGCAATGGATCGTCAGCGGCTACACCGTGGCGTTCGGCGGCTGCCTGCTGCTGGGTGGGCGCGCGGCCGACCTGCTCGGTCGGCGCCGCATCTACCGGCTGGGCATGGGCCTGTTCGCGCTGGCCTCGCTGGTGGGCGGCTTCAGTACCAGCGCATGGCTGCTGATCGCCGCGCGCGCGGTGCAGGGCATCGGCGCGGCGTTGCTGTTCCCGGCCACGCTGGCGTTGATCAACACGCTGTACACCGAAGGTGCCCCGCGCAACCGCGCGCTGGCGATCTGGTCGATGGCCAGCGCCGGCGGGCTGGCGCTGGGCACGCTGTTGGGCGGGGTGCTGACCCAGAGCTTCGGCTGGTCGTCGGTGCTGCTGGTGATCGTGCCCTTCGCCAGCGCCTGCGCACTGTTGGGCGGCTGGTGGCTGCCGCGCGACCCCGCGCCGCAGGCCGGGCGCTCGTTCGACCTGGCTGGCTGCTTCACCGTCACCCTCGGTGGCAGCCTGCTGGTCACTACCCTGGTGCAGGGCCCGGAGTGGGGCTGGCTGGCACCGCGCACGCTGGGCTGCCTGGTGCTGTCAGCGCTGCTGTTGGCCGCCTTCGTGCAGATCGAGCAGCGCAGCCGCGACCCGCTGATGCAGTTCTCGCTGCTGCGCCTGCGCAGCCTGCGCGCGGCGATGCTGCTCACCTTGCTGTTCATGAGCAGCTTCGGCGTGCAGTACTACTTCCTGGCGCTGTATTTCCAGGACGGTTACGGCTGGAGCGCGCTGCAGGCCGGCCTGGCGTTCCTGCCGCCCACGCTGGTGTGCACCTTGGGCATCCGGATCACCGAACGCATGCTCACCCGGCGCTCGCCGCGGCAGGTGCTGGCGCTGGGCATGGCCGCCGGTGCGGTCGGCATCACCGCGGTGGCGGTGGCGCTGCCGTTCGGGGCCACGTACTGGGCGCTGCTGCCGGGCATCGTGGTGCTGAGCATCGGCCAGGGCATGACCTGGACGGCGATGTGGATCGTGGCCGGACAGGGCGTGCCGGCCGCGCAGCAGGGCGTGGCGTCGGGCATGGCCGCTACCGCGCAACAGATCGGCGGCGCGTTGGGCCTGGCGGTACTGGTCATGCTGGCCAACGCCGGGCGCGGCGTGGATGCTGCAGGCACCAGCCCCGAAGCGCTGCATGGCCTGGTCCATGCGCAATATGGCGCGGCGGTGTTCGCGCTGCTCGGGGTGGGCGTGGCGGTGTGGTTGCGGCCGCAGCCGCAGCCGGACGACGCGGCGCTGCCGCTGTCGCGCGTCATCGATGGCAACATGGCGCCATGACCGACCTGTTGGATCTGCGCAGCCTGCTTGACCTGATCGTGGCCTGCAACGACGACGATGCCGTGTGGAAGGCCTATGGCTGGGTCTGGGCCCAGGAGGGGGATGCCGCATCGGTCGGGTTCCATCCGCAGACCAGGCGTGGTGACGACGTCGCCGACGACGGCGATGGCGAACCCGAGCCCCCGATCACCACCTCACCACGGCTGTGGCTCTATCTGGAGGCGATCACCCTTGCGGGCATCCTGGACGTGCAGAAGCAGTCCCGCCCCTTGTCCGGGCTGGACGACTATGCGCAGGCGCTGGATTACTACAGCCAGCACGACACGTTCCTCGACCACGGTGAGCCAGCACCGCATGACCGCGAGGAAGCGGATCGGCAGGGGCTGTCGTCCGGGCTGTACGCCGCCTTCGACCTGACCCTGGAGACGGTTGAGTCGGCGCAGCGCAAAGCGGCGGCCAGCCTGGTGGCCGAGGTCAAGGCGCTATCGGTGGGCGAGGCGCTGGCGCAGGTACGTGCGCTGCCGCTGGCAGTGGCCTGCAACGTCGATCGCGCGACAAGCGGCGCACTGCAGGCGCGCTTCGCAGCGATCGGGCTGGCGCTGCAGGTCACCGGCTACCGTTCGTTCCCGTGGCAGGACCGGGTGCAGACGCAGGCGGGGTGACTGTGATCACGCGATGGCGTGGCACCCCACGGGGTAGAGCCGACCGTTGGTCGGCTGCCGCACCCCGCAACCGCGACCCGCCCCGGCGGTAGAGCCGACCGTTGGTCGGCTGCACGCACGGCCACCGCGTTCAACCGAACCCTGGCGCCAACGCCTGCAACAGCCGCGCCAGCCGCCGTGCCCAGGCCTGCTGCCCGTCTGCGTCGGCAATCAGGTCCTGGCGGATTTCCAGTTCCACGTGCGCCAGCCCACGCGCTTCGGCGTGCACCGGGATCGCGTAGTCGGTGGCATCGCTGACCGCGTAGGGCTGGTTGTCGCCCACCACCAGGTCACCCTCGGCCTGCAAGGCGTGCATCAACGCATGCGCAAAACGCGCATCGCGCTGGTACAGCACGCCGGCGTGCCACGGGCGCGCCACGCCCTGCATCGCCGGGGTGAAACTGTGCATGGCAATCAGCACGGTGGGCATGCCGGCCGCGGCGCGGGCGTCCAGTTCAGCGGCAATGCGGCCGTGGTATGGCGCGAAGATGGCCTGCACGCGGGCGTCCCGTGCCACGTCATCCAGCGCCTGGTTGCCCGGCACCACGGTGCCGTCGCTGAGCGGCGCGAACCGACCCGGCGCCCCCGGCGGGCGATTGCAGTCGATCACCAGCCGCGAATAGGTCTGGGTGATCGCCCAGGCGTCCAGCAGGCGCGCCAGTTCCACCGTGACCCCGGCAATGCCGATGTCCCAGCCGATGTGGCGATCCAGTTCGGATGAAGGCAGGCCCAGGTCGCCCAGTGCCGCGGGCACCTGCTGCCCGGCATGGTCGGCGATCAGCAGGAACGGCGAGCGTCCCTGCGCCTGATGCACGGTGAACGGTGCCGGGTCGGACGGTCCGAGCAGCGCGCCCGATGCGATCGGCAGGGCAAAGGAATCAGCCACGCGGGGTGCCGTCCAGATGATGCTCGATCATCCACAGCCCGGCCCACAGCTTGGCGTCCAGCTCGTAGCCCTGGCCGATCTTCTCCACCAGCCAGGCGGCAGCGCGCACGCGCGGCACTTCGTGCACGGTGATGTTCTCGCTGGCATCGCCGCCGCCATCGCCCACCTTGCGCAGCCCGGTGGCGCGCACGAACGCGATCTTCTCGCTGCTCGCGCCTGACGAGGTGGGGCCGATCATCAGTACCTCGGCATGCTCGGCCGTCCAGCCGGTTTCTTCTTCCAGCTCGCGCACCGCCGACACTTCGATGGACTCACCGGCATCGATGTCGCCCACCAGCCCGGCCGGCATCTCGATGGTGTTGGCCTGCAGCGGCACCCGGAACTGCTCGACGAACAGCACGTTGTCCTCCGGGGTGACCGCGATGATGATCGCGGCCAGGCCGCCGGCATGGGTGCGCTCGCTGTACTCCCACGTGCCGCGCACGACCATGCGCTGGTACTTGCCTTCGTAGACGACCTTCGGGGGCTGCGTGTTGGGGCTCATGCGAACTCACTGGCAAGGGAGGGGGAATCGGGCAGGCCGGCGGCGCTGAACAGCCGGCGCCGGGTCAACGGGCCGAACCGCAGCGCATCGCACAGGCCCTGCAGCATCTGCGGGTCGGCGCTGCCGCGGCGGAAATCGGCATCGGCGCAGTCCAGCGGCGCGTCCAGCGCGATGGTGGTCAGCTGACGCCACAGCAGCGCATGCTCGCGCTGTTCGCGCAGCCGCACCGCCATCTGCGCCGCGCCGCGCAGGCGCAGGAACGGCACTTCGTCCAGGCGCTCGTACAGCACGTCCAGGCTGCCGAAGTGGGCCAGCAGTACCGCGGCCGACTTGGCGCCTACCCCGGTGACACCGGGAATGTTGTCCACCGCATCGCCACACAGCGCCAGGTAGTCGGCGATCTGGTGCGCGTGGACGCCGTGGCGCGCCTTCACCCCCGCCATGCCCCAGCGCTGGTTGCGGGCGTAGTCCCACTGTTCGTCGTGTTCGTACAGCAGCTGCGACAGGTCCTTGTCGGCGGAGATGATCACCCCGCGCATGCCGGCGTCGCGGCGTGCATGCAGGGCGCTGCCGATCAGGTCGTCAGCCTCGTACTCGTGGTGGGCCAGCACCGCCAGCCCCAGCGCCATGCACAGGGCCTTGCAGTGGGCGAACTGGCGACGCAGCGCATCCGGGGCCGGATCACGGTTGGCCTTGTAAGCGGCGTACAGCCGGTGGCGGAAGCAGCTGTCCAGGGCCTCGTCGAAGGCAATGGCGATATGCCGCGGGCGCTCGCGCTCGATCAGGTCCAGCAGGAAGCGGGCAAACCCGTGCACCGCGTTGGTCGGCCAGCCCTGCTGGTCCTGGAATTCATCGGGCATCGAATGCCACGCGCGGAATACGTACAGGCTGGCATCGACCAGGTACAGCGGCGGGCGCGGGGCAGGGGGCACGGCAGACAACGGGTCCATCTCAGCCCACCCAGTCCTGCAGCAGCGCGGCGGGATCGGGGCGGTCGCGCTCGGGGGCTGGCGTCTTCGGGGTGCCGATGTGGATGAACCCGGCGATGCGCTCGCCCTCGGCCAGGCCCAGGTGGGCATGCACGGCGGGGTCGAAGGCCATCCAGGCGGTCAGCCACTGCGCGCCGAAGCCCAGCGCCTGCGCGGCCTGCAGCAGGGCGAAGCAGACGCAGCCGGCGGTCATCAGCTGTTCCTGCTCGGGCACCTTGGGGCTGGGGCGCGGGCTGGCCACCACGGTGATGATCACCGGCGCATGCGAGAACCGCTGGCGGTCCTTGTCCAGCTGGGCCTGCGCCACCTGGGGGTCACGCTGCTGGCTGCGCTCGGCCAGGAACGCGCCCAGACTGTGACGTGCATCGCCGGCGATGCGCAGGAAGCGATACGGCACCAGCTTGCCGTGGTCGGGCACGCGCACCGCCGATGCCAGCATCCGCAACAGGGTGTCCGGGTCCGGGCCGGGCTCGCCAAGCTGCTTGGCGGGCACCGAGCGGCGGGCGTCCAGGGCTTGCAGCGCAGGGGATTCGGACATGTTCACTCGATCAGTTTTCACGGTGCGCCCAGTATAGTCGCGGCAGTTTGTGACGCGCCCAGCGGCGATCTCCGATCGATTTGCGACAAAGTGTGATGAACATCACCTAATCAATGGCATTGCTTCACGTGGCTGTACTCGCTTCCCGCCGACGCTGGCCTTACGATACAAGGCCTGCCGGTACCCCGGTCGTGAGGTTCAAAGTGCGGACTGTTTCACTGTCCCTGACCGGTGGGGCGACCTACCATCCGGACGCGGGTGCCTGGGGGGCACCGGTATCTGTTGTTTCCATGCTGCATTCTGTGCCTGCGAAGGTGGGGAGCCTTTTCGCATGATCGCCACGCCCAATCCATTGGGGCAGCCGGGTCGTCACCCGGCACTGTTGAAGCTTGCCCGCGAGGCAGCGCTGCCCGCGCTGACCGAGTCGTTCGCGACCGTGCTGGCCCGCTTTGACGACGTTCTGTTCGACCGTGCCGGCACCGCCGGCGCGTCGCAACTGCTGTTCCTGGATGGCATGCGTGAACTGCGCCGCCGCCGCGAGGACATCGTGGCCGGCTTCCGTAACCACCTGGCCCAGGCCTGGGACGCGCTGGAGCGCGGTGAGCCGGCATCGGCCGAGGCCACCCTGGCCGGGCAGATCGAAGACGGCCTGAGCCTGGTCCCCGAGCATGTGCTGGAGTCGCGGCTGGCGGTGCGCAACTTCGCCACGGTGCTGCTGCGCGACTGGAAGCCGGTGCTGGCGCGGCTGGACCGCCGCCTGGGCTGGATCGCCGGCGGGCTGGAACTGAACGCCGACAGCAACCCGATCAGCCCCGAGCACATCGGCGTGGCCATCCATGAAGCCTTTGCCGACTGCGAACTGGCCCCGGAAGTGCGGCTGGTGCTGATCAAGCTGTGCGAGCGCGACCTGCATGCGCCGATCGGCAAGCGTTACGAGGCGCTGGACGAGCAGCTTGCTGCCGCCGGCGTGATGCCGCAGATGGCTGCGCCCCGCCGCCCGGCGCCGCGGCCGCCGAGCCCACGGCATGAGCTGGACGCGCTGGTTGATGCGCTGGACCAGGACGGCCAGATCGGCAACGACGATGCCGCCGCGCCCGCGTGGGCCCGGCGGTTCGCCGACCGCTGGGCCGAAAGCCGCGGACGGATGCAGTCGGCCGGCGCCAGCCAGGCTGCCGGCGAATCGGGCGAGGCCCTCAGTGGCAACCAGGGCATGCTGCTGGAAGCGCTGCACGAACTGCTGCAGCAGACCCGGCACGTGCGCGAAGACGCGACCTCGGCGGCCAGCGTGGCCGTGGGTCAGCAGCGTCCGCTGAGCCAGCGCGAAATGATGTCGGTGCTGTCGCTGCTGCAGGCCACGCCCAGCGCCACCCTGCGCGCGGCGATCGGCGAAGACGGCGAATCGCTGGCGCAGCGCCTCAAGAGTGAAGTGCTGTCGGGCGCCACCCGGCTCGGTGTGGACCCGTCGCAGGCGCGGCTGGACCCGCAGGACGAAGATGCGATCGACCTGGTGGGCATGCTGTTTGACGTGATGCTGGATGAGCGCGACCTGGAAGGCCGCTCGCGCGAGCTGATCGGCAGGCTGGTGGTGCCCTTCGTCAAGGTCGCCATGCTCGACCGCCGCATGTTCGTGCAGAAGACCCACCCCGCGCGCAAGCTGCTCAACTCGCTGGCCGAGGCCTGCGAAGGCAACACCGGCGAGAGCCAGGCCGAGCGCGTGCTGATGGGCAAGGTCGAGGAAATCATCGAACGCCTGGTGGCCGAGTTCAACGAGAACCTGGCGATCTTCCTCACCCTGGAAGAAGAATTCCGCGATTTCCTGGCCCAACACCGGCGCCGTATCGAGATCGCCGAGCGCCGCGCCGCTGAAACCCAGCGCGGCCAGGAAAAGCTGGAGATGGCGCGCAGCCGCTCGGCCGCCGAGCTGGACCGGCGCATTGCCGATGCGACCCTGCCGCAGGCCATCGGCGAGTTCCTGCGCCAGCCCTGGCAGCACCACCTCACTCTTACCGTGCTGCGCGAAGGCGAGGACGGGGCGTCGGTGGGCGAGGCGCTGGCGCTGGCCGACGGCATGCTGGAAGAAGTGTCCGAGGCGCGCCGGCAGATCGTGGGCAAGCCGTGGCTGCAGGCCTGGCACCCGGCACTGCGCAAGGTGTTTGCCAGCGTGGGCGTGCACGCCGATGCCGCCACCGGGGCAATCGACGCCCTGCACGACACGCTGCAGGCCATTGCCGAATCGCGCCCGGAACTGGAACGCGCGCTGCCCGAACTGCCCCAGGTGGCGCTGCCCACCCCGCCCGTGCAGGAAAGCGCGGCGGTGGAGCTGGGCGGCAAGGTCGACGTGACCGATTTCGACAACGCCGACGCCGACCGCTTCCGCGGCCTGGAAATTGGCAGCTGGCTGGATTTCGTCGACAAGGACGGCAAGGTGCAGGCCGGCAAGCTGTCCTGGGTGAGCCCGATTTCCTCGCGGCTGCTGTTCGTCAACCGCCGTGGCGTGCGCTTCTGCGTGGCCTCGCCGGAAGAACTGGCGGTGATGGTGCGGCTGGGCCGCCTGCGCGCGCACATCGACGATGGCGCCTTCGACAGCGCCATGCAGGGCGTGATCGACCGGCTGGACAACAAGAACGCCACCGTCCACTGAGGCAACGCCGGGTTCTGCCCGGCCCCCTGCGCCCCTCCGGCGCATGGTTTCTACTCAAACCGAACCGGTGGGTTACGATCCCCCCACACTCTGCTGATCGTCGGGGACAGGCATGGCTGTCGAGGTGTTGGTGGTAACCGAACGCGCGCCAGGGGAACGGCGTGTGGCGATGACGCCGGAAACGGCACGCAAGCTGGCCGCGCTGGGCGCGACCGTGTGGTTCGAACCCGGGGCCGGTCAGGCGGCCGGTTTTCCCGATCAGGCGTATGTCGACGTCGGCGCGCAGCCGGCCGACGACACGCGGCTGGGCGCGGCCGACATCGTGCTGTGCGTGCAGCCGCCGGACACGGCACGGTTGGGCCAGCTCAAATCCGGCGCGACCCTGGTGGGCATGCTGCATCCGCAGGCCGACGCCGCGCGCGCCGGCCTGATCCAGTCACGCGGGCTGCAGGCCTTCCCGTTGGAGCGCCTGCCGCGCACCACCCGCGCGCAGTCGATGGACGTGCTGAGTTCGCAGGCCGGCATGGCCGGCTACAAGGCCACGCTGATCGCCGCGCAGCTGGCACCGCGCTTCTTCCCGATGTTGACCACCGCTGCCGGCACCATCCGCCCGTCGCGGGTGCTGGTGGTGGGCGCCGGCGTGGCCGGCCTGCAGGCCATCGCCACCGCACGCCGGCTGGGGGCGCAGGTGGAAGGCTTCGATGTGCGCCCGGAAACCCGCGAGCAGATCGAATCGCTGGGCGGCAAATTCCTCGACCTGGGCGTCAGCGCCGTGGGTGAGGGCGGCTATGCGCGGCCGCTGACCGACGAAGAACGCGCCGAGCAGCAGCGCCGGCTGGGCGAGCACCTGCGCCTGGTCGACGTGGTGATCTGCACCGCGGCCGTGCCCGGGCGGCCGGCGCCGAAGATCGTCAGCACCGCGATGGTGCAGGGCATGAAGCCGGGCAGCGTGATCGTCGACCTGGCCGCCGAGACCGGCGGCAACTGCGAGGCCACCCGCCCGGGTGAAACCATCGCGCTGGGCGGGGTCACCGTGGACGGCCCGCTCGACCTGGCCAGCCGTGGCGCGGTGCACGCCAGCGAGATGTACGCGCGCAACCTGTACAACTTCGTCGCGCTGTTCCTCAAGGACGGGGCGATCCAGTTCGACTGGGACGACGAACTACTGGCGAAAACCCGCTGGGTAGCCGCCGGTTGATCCAGCCAGCCACCCACGGGGTGGCTCTACCCGCGCCCCGGTAGAGCCACCCCACGGGTGGCTGCACACCACAGGCACCCGCGACATTCCCGCACCCACGCGGGTTTCCACCCGGGGTAGAGCCACCCCATGGGTGGCTGCACACCACAGGCACCCGCGACATTCCCGCACCCACGCGGGTTTCCACCCGGGGTAGAGCCACCCCATGGGTGGCTGTACACCACAGGCGCCCGCGGCATTCCCGCACCCACGCGGGTTTCCACCCGGGGTAGAGCCACCCCATGGGTGGCTGCACAACCCCCCGGCATCACCGCTTCGGCGGCGGCAGATCCTTCACCGGGTTGGCCTTCAACCAGTCCTGACGCTGCTCGGGAGTCATCTTCGACCAGCGCTCACGCAGCGCGTCGCGCTGCGCCGGGCTCAATTCGCGCATCTGCGCGAACAGCGCGCGCGCCTGCTCGCGCTGCTCCGGGCTCATGTTCTCGAACCGATGGCGCCCGCGCCGGGCCAGCTCGCGCTGTTCCGGGGTCATGCCCTGCCAGCGCTGCCCGTGCTGCAGCATGCGCTCGCGCTGCGGCGGCGGGGCATCGTTCCAGCGGTCGCGCACGGGCGCGATCAGCGCCTCGCGCTGCTGCGGGGTCAGCCGATCCCACTCCGGCAGGGTCGGGGCCTGCGCCCCGCTGGCCGCGCTCGTCGACAGCAGCGCAAGGGCCAGGATCAGTCGCGGTGTCATGTTCACTCCATTGCCAGGTCGGTCGTGCCCAGCCACACGTACAGGTCGGGATTCTCGTCGAGCATGTCGCTGCTGTCATCCACCGCCGAGGCCACCGCGGGCGTGGCCGGGGTGCCGGGCGGGTTGGCGGTGAAACTGTAGCCCAGCGCCAGCGCGGCCACCGCCGAGCAGGCGGTGGCCATCCACCAGCCATGCGCCCGGCTACGGCGTGGCGCGGCCGCATGGCGGGCACTGCGCAGCCGTGCCAGGGTGGCCGGCGACACCTGCTGCAGGGCCTGCGCGTGCAAGGCGTGCAGGGCGGCGTCGTCGTGCAGGGGCGGGGTAACGGGGCGGCTCACAGGGCGATCTCCAGGTGCTGCTGCAGCGCCTGCCGGGCGCGCGAAAGATGGGTTTTGACCGCGCCTTCGCTGCAGCCCATGGCGGCCGCGGTGGTGGCGCGGTCCAGTTGCTGCAGCACGCGCAGGGTGAAGGCCTCGCGCTGGCGCGCGGGCAGTTCGCGCAGTGCCCGCACCAGCTGGGCGTACTGTTCGCGCTGCTCGTGGGCCTGTGCCGGGCCGGGGGCGTGGTCGGCCCAGTCGATGTCGTGCTCGCTGCCGACCTCGTCGCTGCTGCGCCAGAAGCGCAGCCGGAAGCCGCGCCGGCGCTGCAGGTCGACCACCCGGCGGCGCAGGATGCTCCAGAACAAGGGTGCCCACTCGGCGGCCGGTTTGTCGCGGTAGGACAGCATCCGCAGCATGCTGTCCTGCACCGCATCCAGCGCATCGTCGCGCTGGCGCAGGCCGGCCTCGGCGAAGCGGAACGCGCGTGGCCCGATGCCCGCCAGGAACGCGTCCAGCGACACCGGCAGGGCGGCGTCGGCCTCGGTGGGCAGCGGTTGCAGGGTGGGGCTCACCAGCACAGGGTAGCGCTCGCGCAGGGGGGTACCTGTGACAACGCACCGGGGCGGCATCGGTTGACCGGCCTGCAGAACGGTTCAGCGCATGGTTATGATGGGGGGACGGGATCACCGCCTGGGAGACACACTACAATGAGCGACGGGTTCGTGGCGTTGTACATCTTCATGCTGGCCGCGATCGCCGGCCACGTGATCATTTCACGGGTGCCGGTGATCCTGCATACCCCTTTGATGTCCGGGTCCAACTTCATCCACGGCATCGTGCTGATCGGCGCGATGGTGGTGCTGGGTCACGCGCAGACGCCGCTGGAGAAGATCATCGGCTTCATCGCGGTGGTGCTGGGCGCCGGCAATGCCGCCGGTGGCTACGTGGTCACCGAGCGCATGCTGGACATGTTCAAGCCCAGCGCCAAGCGCGACGCCGGGGAGAAGGCACCTTGAACGTGAGCACCGCGCAACTGCTGCAGTGGCTGGTGCAGGTGAGCTACCTGGTGGCCGCCACCCTGTTCCTGCTGGGCCTGCAACGCATGGCCTCGCCGATGACCGCGCGCAGCGGCATCCGCTGGGCCGGGCTGGGCATGCTGATCGCCACCGTAGCCACGTTCTTCCTGCCGGAGCTGCACAACATTCCGCTGATCCTGGCGGCGGTGGCGATCGGCACCGGCGTGGCCTGGTGGTCGGCCAAGCGCGTGGCGATCACCGACATGCCGCAGATGGTGGCCCTGTACAACGGCATGGGCGGCGGCTCGGCCGCGGCGATCGGCGCGGTCGAACTGCTGCGCTTCTCGTTCCTGGCCAACCGCGATACCACCCATTGGAGTGAACAGGCCCTGGCCGACCTGGCCGCACGCCAGCCGTCGGCCACGGTGCTGGCACTGGCCATCATCGGCTCGGCGATCGGCGCGGTGTCGCTGTCCGGCTCGATCATTGCCTGGGCCAAGCTGGACGGGCGGCTGGACCGGCGCGTCACCTTCCCCGGGCAGCAGGCGTTCAACCTGCTGGTTGCGCTGGCGATGGTGGTGCTGGGCGTATGGGCGGCCATCAGCCTGAGCCCGGTGGCCATCATCAGCTTCTTCGTGGTCGCACTCGCCCTGGGCGTATTGATGACGCTGCCGATCGGCGGTGCCGACATGCCGGTGGTGATCTCGCTGTACAACGCGTTCACCGGCCTGGCCGTGGCATTCGAAGGTTACGTACTGGGCAACGAGGCCCTGATCATCGCCGGCATGATGGTCGGCGCGGCCGGCATCCTGCTGACCCGCCTGATGGCCAAGGCGATGAACCGGCCGATCAGCGGGGTGCTGTTCTCCAACTTCGGCGGCGGTGGCGTGGCGCAGGAAATCAGCGGCGCGCAGAAGCCGATCGAGGCCAGCGACGTGGCGGCCATGCTCGCCTTCGCCGAGCGCGTGGTGATCGTGCCCGGCTACGGCATGGCCGTGGCCCAGGCGCAGCACAAGGTGTGGGAGCTGGCCCAGCGCCTGATCGACCGCGGCATCAAGGTGAAGTTCGCCATCCACCCGGTCGCCGGGCGCATGCCGGGCCACATGAACGTGCTGTTGGCCGAAGCGGGCGTGCCTTACGACCTGATCGCCGACATGGACGACATCAACCCCGAGTTCCCCAACACCGACGTGGTGCTGGTGATCGGCGCCAACGACGTGGTCAACCCGGTGGCGCGCACCGACCCGGCCAGCCCGATCTACGGCATGCCGATCCTGGACGTGGTGAACGCGCGCAACGTGGTGGTGATCAAGCGCGGCAAGGGCACCGGCTTTGCCGGCATCGAAAATGCGCTGTTCTACGCCGACAACGCCCGCATGCTGTACGGCGATGGCGCCGGCGCGGCCAGCGCGCTGGTCAGCGAATTGAAGGCGCTCGACGGCGGGCACTAAACAGAACGGTAGCGCCGGCCGCTGGCCGGCTCCTCGCGATGCATCAGTCACCCGGTAGCGCCGGCCGCTGGCCGGCTCCCGCGCTGCATCAGTGCCCCGGTAGTGCCGGCCGCTGGCCGGCTCCTCGCGATACATCAGTCACCCGGTAGCGCCGGCCGCTGGCCGGCTCCCCGCGCTGCATCAGTCACCCGGTAGTGCCGGCCGCTGGCCGGCTCCTCGCGATACATCAGTCACCCGGTAGGCGCCGGCCGCTGGCCGGCTCCCCGCGATGCGTGAATACCCATGCGTTTCCTCCCCGGCGTCATGAAGAGCCGGCCAGCGGCCGGCACTACCGGCGTGCAGGGCGGCTACTTCGCCACCCACCACCCGATCACCAGCGCCACGCCCAGCCACAGCCACTCCACCGCGCCGTTGGCCAGGCCGATCAGGGTCCAGGCCATGAATGGGCCCATCCGCAACGATGAATCCCACGGATTGAGGCCCATCGAGCCGCCCAGGTAGGCCGAGGCGATGCCCCAGTTGGCGGCCAGCGCAACCAGCAGGGTCGCCACCAGGGTCACCACCACCCGGGCCGGGCCGGCGCGGAAGGTGCCGAGGCGCAGCATGAAGGCGATGTCCAGCGCCGCCAGCACCGCCATCCAGCCGGCCTGGCGGCCGCTGAGCAGGGCAATGAACAACCAGGCCAACGTGGCCGTGACGACACCAAGCAGCAACATCGGGGGCCAGAGCCAATGGCGGCTCCGGACAGGCACGGACGTGGGCGACATGCAATCTTCCTGTGAGTGCCCACAGGATACCGGCTTGCGGGGTGACCGGCGCGTGGGCGGCCGCTGGGCTAAAATGGTCGCCTTGCGGGAATTGGCCGCGACCCCCATATCGATCCACATGTATTCCCGTAGCAGTGAACCTGTCCACTTCGAACGCGACTGCGAGGCCGTCATGGTCCCGCAGGGCGAAACGGTCACGCTGCCCGCTGGCAGCTATGGCTACATCACCCAGGCCCTGGGTGGCAGCTATACCGTCTTCGTCGAAGGCAATCTGTTCCGCATCGCCGGCAAGGATGGCGACGCCATCGGCAAGGAACCGGCGCCGGCGCTGGAGCTGCCTGAAAACGCCTCCGATGACGAAGTCGAAAAACTGGTGTGGCAGCAGCTGCGCACCTGCTTCGATCCTGAAATCCCGTTCAACATCGTTGACCTGGGCCTGGTCTATGAGGTCGACCTCAAGCACCTGGACGATGGCCGGCGCGAGATCGACGTCACCATGACCCTGACCGCGCCCGGCTGCGGCATGGGCGATATCCTGGTCGATGACGTGCGCAGCAAGCTGGAGATGATTCCGACGGTGGCCCAGGCCGACGTCGAGCTGGTCTTCGACCCGCCGTGGGGCCGCCACATGATGTCCGAGGCCGCCCGGCTCGAAACCGGCATGCTGTAACCGCCCACCGCCAGCAGGCGTCGCGGCGTTCCCCGTAACCAGAACAGGAAATATCCGGTGTCCCAGTCTTCCGTGAGCTTCAACACCACCCGTTCCGCCACCCCGCGCAGCAGCGAGGAGCGCGAGCGCATCCTGGCCGCCCCCGGTTTTGGTCTGCATTTCACCGACCACATGGTGGAAGTGCGGTGGGACAAGGACACCGGCTGGCACAACGCGAACGTGCGTCCGTACGGCCCGCTGCAGCTGGACCCGGCTGCGGCGGTGCTGCATTACGGCCAGGAGATCTTCGAGGGCATCAAGGCTTACCGCCACGCCGACGGCTCGATCTGGACCTTCCGCCCGGACGCCAACGGCCGCCGCCTGCAGCGCTCGGCGCAGCGCCTGGCGCTGCCGGAACTGCCGGTGGACATCTTCGTCGAATCGCTCAAGCAGCTGATCGCCGTGGACGCCAGCTGGGTGCCGTCGGCCGACGAATCCAGCCTGTACTTCCGTCCGTTCATGATCGGCGATGAAGCCTTCCTCGGCGTGCGCGGTGCGCACAAGGCCGGCTACTACGTGATCGCCAGCCCGGCCGGCCCGTACTTCGCCAAGGGCGTGGCCCCGGTGTCGATCTGGCTGTCCACCGAGTACGCACGTGCGGCCAAGGGCGGCACCGGTGCGGCCAAGTGCGGTGGCAACTACGCCGCCTCGCTGCTGCCGCAGCAGAAGGCGCAGGCCCAGGGCTGCTCGCAGGTGCTGTTCCTGGACCCGGTCGAAGGCAAGTACCTGGAAGAACTGGGCGGCATGAACGTGTTCCTGGTCTACAAGGACGGCACCCTGGTGACCCCGGCGCTGTCGGGCAGCATCCTGGAAGGCATCACCCGCGAGAGCATCCTGCAGCTGGCCCGCGACCGTGGCATGAAGGTCGAAGAGCGCAAGGTCACCATCGACGAGTGGAAGCAGGGCGTGGCTTCCGGCGAGATCGCCGAAGTGTTCGCCTGCGGTACCGCGGCGGTGGTCACTCCGATCGGCCAGCTCAAGGGCGAGGGCTTCTCGGTGGGCGACCTCAGCGCGCCGGCCGGTGAAGTGACCATGTCGCTGCGCAAGGAGCTGACCGACATCCAGTACGGTCGCCTGCCGGACCGCCACGGTTGGCTGGTGCGTCTGGACGCGTAAGCGCCCGAGCCCTGAGACACCCTGAAAAACCCGCCTGGCAACAGGCGGGTTTTTTCATGGCGATCGTGCCGGCCGCAGCACCCAAGAACGCATTGTCCAGCGGTGGCAGCACCGCGCAGCCCCCGGTGCGCAAGGCGTGTCCGCATTTTTCCGACGCAGACAGCCGAAACAGACATTCGATGTCGCGATGTGACCGGTCGGAAGGCGCCAAGTTCCTTCACTTTCACAAACCTTCGACACGGGAAGTCTCAGATCCGACATTTCATGTCGCTGAAGTGCGGCTGAAACATTGTTGAACCTGCATCGACCCACTAGGTTCGCGATGGGCGGTTTGATTTCAGGGGAACCGATCCAGCAACCGGTCTTGATCCGTGCCATCGCGTTCAACAGCCCCCGGGTCGGGACTGGAAATTCAGCCGCGTTCGCGGCATCCACAGTCTGAAAGGGAAATCCGATGTCTCATGATTCGCAACCCCGTTTGCGTCAGCGTGCATTGGTTGTACTCGGCGCGTCCGTCCTGTCCACCCTGCTGCTGGCCGCCCCGGCATTCGCCGGCGATGTGCAGCTGAGCGGCTTGTCGTCGGCACCGACGCACCAGCGTTTCATCGTCAAATACAAGGATGGCGCCAACCTGGTCGCCACCCCGACCGCACTGGCCAGTTCGTTGAAGGCGGCGGCCTCGGCCGTACCGGCTTCGCAGGGTCGCGCGCTGGGCCTGCAGAAGCTGCGCCAGCTGGCCATCGGCCCGACCGTGGTCAAGGCCGATCGCCCGCTGGATGCGGCCGAATCGGAACTGCTGATGCGCCGCCTGGCGGCCGACCCGAACGTGGAATACGTCGAAGTCGATCAGCTGATGCACGCCACCCTGGTGCCCAACGACGCGCGCCTGTCCGAGCAGTGGGGCTTCGGCACCAGCAACGCCTCGATCAACGTGCGTCCGGCGTGGGACAAGGCCACCGGCACCGGCGTGGTGGTGGCGGTGATCGACACCGGCATCACCAACCATCCGGACCTCAACGCCAACATCCTGCCCGGCTATGACTTCATCAGCGACGCGGCGATGGCGCGCGACGGCGGCGGGCGTGACAACAACCCGAACGATGAAGGCGACTGGTACGCCGCCAACGAGTGCGGCTCGGGCATTCCGGCATCGAACTCGAGCTGGCACGGTACCCACGTGGCCGGGACCATCGCGGCGGTGACCAACAACAGCACCGGCGTGGCCGGTACGGCATTCAACGCGAAGGTGGTGCCGGTGCGCGTGCTCGGCAAGTGCGGTGGTTACACCTCCGACATCGCCGATGCGATCGTGTGGGCTTCCGGCGGCACCGTCAGCGGCGTGCCGGCCAATGCCAACCCGGCCGAAGTGATCAACATGTCGCTGGGCGGCGGTGGCACCTGTTCGACGACCTACCAGAACGCGATCAACGGTGCGGTGTCGCGCGGCACCACGGTGGTGGTGGCGGCGGGCAACAGCAACACCAACGTGTCGTCGTCGGTGCCGGCCAACTGCGCCAACGTGATCGCGGTGGCGGCCACGACCTCGGCCGGCGCGCGCGCCAGCTTCTCCAACTACGGCGCGGGCATCGACATCTCGGCCCCGGGCCAGGCGATCCTGTCCACGCTCAACAGCGGTACGACGGTGCCGGGCACGGCGTCCTACGCGTCCTACAACGGGACGTCGATGGCGGCGCCGCACGTGGCCGGCGTGGTGGCGCTGGTGCAGTCGGTGGCACCGACGGCGTTGACGCCGGCGGCGATCGAGACGTTGCTGAAGAACACGGCGCGGGCATTGCCGGGTGCGTGCAGCGGCGGGTGCGGCGCGGGCATCGTGGACGCCGATGCGGCGGTCACGGCGGCGCTGGGCGGGACCAATCCGAACCCGGGTACGGGCACGGTGCTGCAGAACAATGTGCCGGTCACCGGTCTGGGTGCGGCCAGCGGTGCTTCGCTGTCCTACACGGTCGTGGTGCCTGCGGGCCGTTCGCAGCTGAAGGTGAGCATTGCCGGTGGCAGCGGTGATGCGGACCTGTACGTGCGTTCGGGCAGCGCTCCGACTGACACTGTGTACAACTGCCGTCCGTATCTGAGCGGCAACAACGAGACCTGCACGATCACTTCACCGGCGGCCGGTACCTGGCACGTGCGGGTGAAGGGCTATTCGACCTTCTCCGGGGTCACCCTGACCGCGCAGTACTGAGCCCACATCCCTCTCCAATGGGCACGCCCCGACTTCGGTCGGGGCGTTTTTTTTTGGTTTTTCTTTTTTTTTAGAAGCTGAAAGCCGAAGCAGGATCACGATCAAGATCAACTGCCGCGGGTTCGCGCCTGCTCTGGCTTGGCCGGGTACGGGTGGGTTGGCGGGACACGCCGCAAGTACGTCCCTGTAGGCTCGTGAGCGCCATCCATGGCGCCCAACGGTCCCGCCAACCCACCCGTACCCGTCCCTTGACAGTGTGCTGGGGCGCAACGAAAGAGCGGCATCGCTGTCCGCTTGGCGGTGCTTTGCCTTGTGCGGCCACCAGCCAACTGTCGAGGGCGGGGGTGTGTGAGTTCGTGGGACCGTTGGGCGCCATGGGTTCGGCGCATGCGCCGGACGGGTTGGGCAGGACGCCCAACCCCGGTCTTGCCGTTTGTGCAGGACTGCACAAACGCGCAAGGCGCCCACGAGCCTCCAAGGATGGATTTACGGCGTGTCCCGCGGACTCACACCCCCCCGCCCAGCCAGGGGGCGGGCAAAGTGCTGCTTCGAGCTGTGCTTTTACAAGCATCCAGCAAACAGAAAAAAAACCGCGCGCTCGAATCAGGCTTCTTCGAACCGGTTCGCTGCCACGTTCTTGCGCACGTGCTCCGGGTTCCAGATGCGGCCGTTCATGGCGATGTACACGCCGCTGGCCAGTGACTGCACCGCGCCGATCGCGCAGCCGATGTTGAACTCCGCGTCCGAACCGCGGAAGCGGGCCGGGCTCAGTGCGCCGGTCATCACGATCGTCTTGTCGGCGATGCTCCGCAGCACCTGGCCGGTCTGCACCATCGAATCGGTGCCGTGCGTCACCAGCACGTGGCGCGTCGGCTGCGCGGCGATGGTCGCGCGGATCAGCTCGCGGTCCTCGTCGGTGATGTGCAGCGAATCCTTGCGCAGGATCGGAATCACATTGAAACGGAACGTCACGCCCAGCTCGCGCAGGATCATCCCGATCTGCGGATCGCCGATCTGGTAGTCCGACTTGTCGTCGAAGTAGATCTTGTCGATCGTGCCACCGGTGGTGATGATCAGTAGTTCGTCCATTGCAGGCTTCCTGGATAGCGGTCAGAACCGTGCGGGCAGCCCGCGCCGGGATGCAGATGATACGACCGCCAGCGCCGCCCCGCAGCCGCAGGCCGCCAACCGGTCAGCGTTTCCCGAAGCGGCGGCGCAGCCCCGGGCCACTGCCCACCCCGATCACCGCCAGCGCCAGCAGCAGCTCCGCCCATGCCCAGCCGGCCGTTTCCGGGTGGCTCCAGGCGCTCATCACCCCATGGCTGAACCAGAACAGCGCCAGCACCCCGGCCCAGAAGGCCGCCTTGCCGCGCCGCACCCACACCCCCAGCGCCAGCAGCAGCGGCGGCAGGGTAAACACCAGCTGCGTGGCCAGCCAATGCCGGTCCTGCGCAAACCACAGCGCATACACCGCCGCCAGCGCCACCAGCAGCAGCGCCAGGATCGCGTCCTGCGCCCGACCGTTCATGCCAGCCGCCGCGCGATGTCGGCCACGCGCCGGCCCAGCGCACGCGCCAGGATCGCCTCATCCTCGCTCGGCACCGGATTGTCGTCGGCCCCGGCCACGTGGCTGGCGCCGTAGGGCGTGCCACCGGTGGTGGTATGGCTCAGCGCCGGCTCGGTGAAGGGAATGCCGACAATCAGGCAGCCGTGGTGCAGCAGCGGCACCTGCATCGACAGCAGGGTCGATTCCTGGCCACCATGCAACGACGCCGTCGAGGTGAACACCGCCGCCGGCTTGCCGGCCAGGGTGCCATTGACCCACTCGGCACCCAGCCCATCCAGAAAATGCTTCACCGGCGCGGCCATGTTGCCGAACCGGGTCGGGCTGCCCAGGATCAGCCCATCACACTCGGCCAGATCGCCGATGTCCACGTAGGGCGCGCCATCCTCGGGCACCGGCGGGCGGGCAGTCTGCGTCACCGCTGCCACCGGCGGCACCGTGCGCAGCCGCGCGCTCATGCCCGGCACCTCGCCGATGCCCCGTGCGATCTGGCGGGCCAGCCGGGCCACCGAACCGCCGCGGCTGTAGTAGAGCACCAGTATTTCCGCCATCGCGCGTCATCTCATCCGGACCAGCGGCCAGTATGGCGATGCGATGCAGTCCCGCACACCCCTCTTCGGGTACCCTTGCGCCGATGGAACCCCTCGACACCGTGAACCTCTGGATGGAGCGCGTGCGCGATCGCAAGCGTGCCGCCAGCTTCGGCCGCTTCCTCTGGCGGCGCTTCCTGGACGACCGCCTGTTCCAGGCCGCGGCCTCGCTGGCCTACACCACCGTGTTCGCGCTGGTGCCGCTGGCCATCGTGGTGTTCGGCGTGCTGTCGGCGTTCCCGGTGTTCGACCGCTGGAGCGATCAGCTCAGCGACTACGTGTTCTCCAACTTCGTGCCCAACGCCGCGCGCGCCGCCGAAGGCTACCTGCGCCAGTTCTCGGCCAGTGCCGGCCAGCTCACCGCCGCCGGTTTCATCGCGCTGGTGGTATCGCTGCTGATCACCCTCAACAGCGTGGAAGAAACCTTCAACCAGATCTGGCGCGTGGGCTCCACGCGGCCCAAGCTGACCCGCTTCCTGGTCTACTGGACCGTGCTGACCCTCGGCGCGATGCTGGCGGCCGCCTCGCTGGCGGTATCGGCGCGGGTGTTCGCGCTGCCCCTGTTCGGCACCAGCGAAGGCCGCTGGCTGGCCAATTTCTCGCTGACCGTGGCGCCCATCCTGATCGAGTTCGTCTGCATCACGCTGGTCTACCGGGTGGTGCCGCACCACACGGTGAAGTGGCGGCATGCCATTCCGGGCGCGATCCTGGCCGCGGTGATGCTGGAACTGGTGAAGTGGGGCATGGGCGCCTACCTGGGCAGCTTCCAGTCCTACCAGAAGCTCTATGGCACGGTCGCTTTCGTGCCGATCCTGCTGCTGTGGATCTACCTGTGCTGGGTGTCGGTGCTGCTGGGAGCCTCGCTGGCGTCCTCGGTCGCTGCCTTCCGCTACCAGCCGGCCGAGCTGCGCCTGCCCACGGGCTACGAAATCTATGGCCTGCTGCGCCTGATCGGCCGGTTCCAGCAGGCCCGTGCCGAAGGCCACAGCCTGGACGATGACGAGATCCTGCGGCTGGAGCCCATGCTCACCGATTCGCTGCTGCAGACCATGCTCTGCGACCTGGAGGCCATCCGGGTGGTGCGGCGCGACGAGCGCGGCGAATGGCTGCTGGCGCGCGACCTCGACAAGCTCACCCTGGCCGACCTGTACGAGACCACGCAGATGCGGATCCCGGTGCGCGAAGCCTACCTGCCGTACCGCGACGACAGCCTGGGCCAGGCCTCGGTACTGGCGCTGGATGCCCTGCGGCTGCCGCTGCGCGAACTGCTCAAGCGCCGCGTCAGCGATATCTATTCGACCCCCGGAGATACACCATGACCGCCAAGCCCCTGCTGCTGGCCGTGGGCCTGCTGGCCCTGGCCGCCTGCAACAAACCCGCGCAGCCCGACGCCGCTGCGCCCGCGCCGGCCACGCCCCCCGCCGCCGTCGCGGAACCGGCCACGCCGGCCACCGCTGACGTTGCGCCGACCGATCGCAAGACCGTGGAACGTCCCACCCTGACGTTGCCGGCACTGGATGGCAGCACCTACGACCTGGCCGCACACCGCGGCAAGTGGGTGGTGGTCAATTTCTGGGCCACCTGGTGCGCGCCGTGCCGCAAGGAAATGCCCGAGCTGTCGGCGCTGCACGCGATGCGCAGCGAGATCGAGGTGGTCGGCCTGGCGTACGAGGACATCGAGCCGGCCGAGATGAAGGCGTTCCTTGAAAAGCGCCCGGTGACCTATCCCATCGTCATCGTGGACACCTACAACCCGCCCGAGGATTTCGCCATCCCGCGCGGCTTGCCGCTGACCTACCTGATCGCGCCCGACGGCAAGGTTGCCAAGGAGTTCCTCGGCCCGGTCACCGCGCACGACATCGAGACGCGCATCAAGGAAGGCTGAGCCGTAGCGCCGGGCTCTGCCGCGCCGCGAGGTGCGCGGGCGCCATGACGACGAACGCATCGCCATGCGCCCGTGACTTGCCGCACCACGTACGTAGCGCCGGGCTCTGCCCGGCTGCTTTTCCAAAAAGCGATGCACCCGCCGCTCCAAAAAGCGATGCACCCGCCGCAGGTGCCTGCGGCACTACGGAATCTCGAACCCGTCAATCGGCGGCAGCACCCCGAACTGCTCCTTGTGCAGCTTGCCCTTCAACGGCGGCAGCGCCAGTTCCGGTTCGTCCACGCGGGTGTCGGGCATGCGGTCGAGCAGGTTGCGGATCAACGCCAGCCGGCCGCGCTTCTGGTCGTTGAAGTCCACCAGCGTCCACGGCGCCTCGTCACGGTGGGTCGCGCGCAGCATCGCTTCGCGCGCGTCGGTGTAGGCGCTGTACTTGCTGCGTGACTCCAGGTCCACCGGCGACAGCTTCCAGCCCTTGAGCGGGTCCAGGTGGCGCTCGGCAAACCGCTTTTCCTGCTGCGCCTGGTCCACGCCCAACCAGTACTTGAAAAGCAGGATGCCATCGTCCACCAGCAGCTTCTCGACCACCGGCGCCTGGGCCAGGAACGCGTGGTACTCCGGTTCGCTGCAGTAGCCCATCACGTGTTCAACCCCGGCGCGGTTGTACCAGCTGCGGTCCATCAGCACGATCTCGCCGCCGGCCGGCAGGTGCGCAAGATAGCGCTGGAAATACCATTGGGTGCTTTCGCGGTCGGTTGGCTTGGGCAGCGCCACCACCCTGCATTGGCGCGGGTTGAGGTGCTCGGCGATGGCCTGGATCGCACCGCCCTTGCCGGCGGTATCCCGGCCTTCGAACAGCACCAGCACGCGTTGGCCGGTGTGCTGCACCCAGCGCGCCATCGCGATCAGCTCCAGTTGCATGGGTTCCAGCAGGGCCTGGTACTGCTTGCGCTTGAGCTTGCCCATCCACGTGCCTCGGTCATCGGGAACCCCGAGCCTAGCGCAGCGAAGGTTCAGCCGTTGTCGGCGTTGCCGGGCAGGGCACGCGGTCGGTGCACCAGGAGGTCGCCCGGCATCAGCAGAACCGGTTGCCCGGCAATCTCCAAGGCAACGTCTGCCACCGGCTCGCCCTCATCGTTGCATTCGACCACGGCAAACGACCCGAACGCATCGGCCGGCCAGGGAAGTATCGTGGCCACGGCACGACCGTCGATCGCGTGCTGTGCGCACCACTGCAGGCGGGCGATGGCCAGGTCGAGCTCACTTTTCCAGGCGAGCGCAGCGGCGTCGCCGGTCGTTTCGCGCAGGGTTGCGATCGCCTGCGCGCGCGCCTGTTCCAGCAGCAACAGCACCCGTGGCGATCCCGCGCCCGGTGTCACGCCGCGCCCTGCCAACCGCGTTCGCGCGCCAGGTCTTCCACCACCGCGCTGAAGTCACGGGCAAACCCGGCCATGTCGAACAGGCCGCTGTCACCGCGACGCTGCGCCAGTTCCGCGCGTAACGCCTGCAGTGCCTGTGCGTCGTTGCCCAGCGCGATGGCGGTGGCCACGAAGGCGCGGTCGTCGGCTACGTTCATGCGCGCCAGGCCCAGGTGGTGGTTGAGGCTGCCGGCCACGCGCGAGGCAAACGTCGCCCCGGGACAGGTCAGCACCGGGCACCCGGCCCACAAGGCATCGGACGCGGTGGTGTGGGCGTTGTAGGGGTGGGTGTCCAGGAACAGGTCGGCGTGCTGGTAGCGCGCGAGGTACTCCGGATGCGGCAGCTTGTGCATGAACACCAGGCGCGCCGGATCCAGCTGCGCCTGACGCGCCGCGCTGCGCAGCCGCGCATCGGCGTTGCCCGGGCCGGACAACAGCCACAGCACGCTGCCGGGTACCCCGTGCAGCACCGCGAACAGGCGCTCCACGCTGCGCGGGTTGAGCTTGTAGCTGTTGTTGAAACAGCACAGCACCACGCCCTGCGCCGGCAGTCCGCAGTCTTCGCGCGACGGTGGCGCGGCGGGCACGCGGGTGTTGTCCGAGGGTTGGAACGCACGCGGCAGGTATCGCACCTGCTCACTGAACCCGGCCGCCAGCGGCGCGGGCAGCACGAATGCATCGGCCAGCACATGGTCGATCCAGTCCGCGCCGGAGGTGCCCGGATAGGCCAGCCAGTTCACCTGGACCGGGGCAGGGCGCATCGCCAGCACCTGCGGGGTACCGCCGCCGCCCCAGCCGCGCAGATCGAACAGCACGTCGATGGCGGTGTCGCGGATGCGCGCGGCAATCTGTTGGTGCGACGCCGCGCCCACCTCGTGCAGGTGCGTGGCGGCCGCCTGCAGGCGTGCGCGGATGGCGCTGCCATCGTTGCCGGTCAGTGCGAACAGATGCAGGTCCAGGCGGCCGGCGGCGGCCAGCTGTTCCAGCAGCGCCACGATCAGCAGCCCGGTGGGATGTGCGCCGAAGCCGTTGGAAAGAAAGCCCACGCGCAGGCGGCCCTGGCTGCGCACGGTGGAGGCGGGCAACGGCCGCACGCTGGCACTGATGGCTGCCGCGCGCTGCCGCGCGCAGGCCAGTTGTTCGGCGGCGCTGCCTTCTTCACTGAGGAAGGCGAACGGTTCCACCGCGGCCTGGCCCTGCGCGATGGCCTGGCGCACCTGCGCCGACAGGCGCTCGATGTTGCGCCAGTCGCACAGCCGGCGCTGCCAGTTGAGCAGCTGCGCGGTGATGTAAGGTTCGCCCGGCAGCAGCGTGTGCGCATGCCGGTAGGCGTCGGCGGCGGCCTCCGGCTGGCCGGCATCCTCCAGCGCGTGGCCGAGCCACAGCGCGATGCCGGGGTGTTGCGGCGCGCGGTCGGACGCCTGGCGCAGCAGGGCTGCCGCCTCGGCATGGCGCGCCTGCATCCAGCGCGCACGGCCCAGCCGGGCCAGCGCTTCGGGGTGGTGGTCGCGCAACTGCAGTGCACGCGTTGCGGCGTGCTCGCCGGCGGGGACATCGCCGGCCTCCAGTTCGGCATCGGCCAGCATGACCCAGGCGATGAAATCGGCCGGCTGGCGTTGCACCGCCAGGCGCAGCTGCTGCCGGTCCGCGTCCATCCTCAGGTGCCCGCCGCCAGCTGTGCCAGCTCGTCGGCCTGGTGCTCGTGGATCAGTCGTTCCACCAGCGTGTCCAGCTCGCCGGCGATGATGTTGGGCAGGTCGTACAAGGTCAGCCCTTCCACGCGGTGGTCGGTGATGCGCCCCTGCGGGAAGCTGTAGGTGCGGATGCGCTGGCTGCGGTCGCCGCTGCCCACCTGCAGCCGGCGGCTCTCAGCCGTGGCCGCGGCCTGCTTGCTGCGTTCGGCATCCAGCAGCTGTGCCTTCAGGCGCTTCATCGCCTTGTCGCGGTTGGCGTGCTGGCTGCGCTCGGTCTGGCATTCCACCACCACCCCGGACGGCACGTGGGTGATGCGGATCGCCGATTCGGTCTTGTTGACGTGCTGGCCGCCGGCGCCGGACGAGCGGAAGGTATCCACGCGCAGGTCGGCCGGGTTGATCACCACGTCATCCACTTCGTCCGCTTCGGGAATGATCGCCACCGTCGCCGCCGAGGTGTGGATGCGGCCCTGCGACTCGGTGGCCGGCACGCGCTGCACGCGGTGCGTCCCCGACTCGAATTTCAGTTTGGAATACGCACCGCGGCCAACCACGCGGGCCACGATTTCCTTGTAGCCACCGTGTTCACCGGGGCTGTCCGATTCGATCTCCACCTTCCAGCCCTGGCGCTCGGCGTAGCGGGCGTACATGCGGAACAGGTCGCCGGCGAAGATCGCGGCCTCATCGCCCCCGGTGCCGGCCCGCACTTCCAGGAACAGGTTGCCGTCGTCGCGCGGGTCGCGCGGCACCAGCAGCAGCGCCAGTTCCTGGTCCAGCTGCTGCAGCCGCTCCTGGGCGGCGGTGATTTCCTCTTCGGCCAGCTCGCGCAGGTCCGCATCGCCGCGCATGGCTTCGGCCGCAGCCAGGTCGGCCAGTGCACGGGCCTCGTCGGCCAGGGCCGTGGCAATGGGCTGCAGCTGCGCGAACTCGCGCGAGAACGCGCGGAAACGGTCGTTGTCGTTCACCACGGCCGGGTCGGCAAGCAGGCGTTCCAGTTCTTCGCGGCGTTCGGCCAGCGCTTCCAGCTTACGGCGCAGGGTCGGCGTCATCAGTCTTCACAGCAGGATGTTGGTAGCCCGGCTTGGCCGGGAACAGGCGCTCGGCGGCGCGGGTCAGCTCAGTATCGCCGCTCAGCGCCGCCGCGCGCAGGGCGGCGGTGGGCGGGTGCAGCAGGCGGTTGGTCAGGCCATGGGCCAGCAGTTCCAGCACTTCTTCCGGCGATTTGCCGTGGGCCAGCTGCTGGCGGGCCTTGTCCAGCATTTCCACGCGGGTCGCTTCGCCGTACGCGCGCAGTTGCCGCAGCGGTGCCTGGTGGGCGCTGGCCTGCAGGGTTTCCACGAAGCGGGCCACCTGCAGTTCGATGATCGCTTCGGCTTCGGCAGCGGCCTCGCGACGGCTGCGACGGTTGTCTTCGACCGCCCGCTCCAGATCGTCCACGGTGTACAGGAACGCATCGGGCAGCTCGCCCACGCCCGCCTCGATATCGCGCGGCACGGCCAGGTCGAACAGCAGCATCGGCTTGTGCTTGCGGGTCTTCAGCGCGGCGGCCACATGTGCGCGGGCAATCACCGGCTCGCGTGCGGCGGTGGCCGAAAACACCACGTCGGCCTCGCCCAGGTGGCGCTCCAGTTCGGTCAGCGGCAGGGCCACGCCGCCGTGGCGGCTGGCCAGTTCCTGGGCATGGGCCAGCGTGCGGTTGGCCACCAGCAGGCGGCGCACCTTGCCTTCGCTCAGGTGCCGGGCGGCCAGTTCGATGGTCTCGCCAGCGCCCACCAGCAGCACGGTGGAGTCTTCCAGCCGCGCGAACGAGTTCTGCGCCAGGCGCACCGCGGTGGAGGCCACCGAGATCGGGTTGGCGCCCACGCGGGTATCGGTACGCGCGCGCTTGGCCACCGAGAAGGTCTGCTGGAACAGCCGGTCCAGGCGCTGGCCCAGCAGGCCGTGGTCACGCGCGATGGCCCAGGCGTCCTTGACCTGGCCCAGGATCTGCGGCTCGCCCAGCACCATCGAGTCCAGCCCGGTGGCCACCCGGAACAGGTGGCGCACCGCGTCGGCGTCGGCGTGCTGGTACAGGTAGCCGTGCAGCTTCCCGGCGTGGGATTCCAGCCACTGCGCCAGCGCGTCACCGGATTCGGCCACCGCATACAGCTCGGTGCGGTTGCAGGTGGACAGCAGCACGGCCTCGGCCACCTGCGGGGTATCGCGCAGCGACGCCAATGCCTGGGGCAGGGCGTCGCCGCCAAAGGACGCGCGTTCGCGCAGTTCCACTGGCGCGGTCTGGTGATTCAGTCCGAGCACCCACAGGGTCATTGTTCAGTTGCTTGCGATAAGCTGCTGGCCATTCAAGTCGTCATTTTAAGGCCAGAAGCCCCCGATGCCCGCATTGATTCGCATCTCCAGCGTTCTGTTGCTGTCCTTGTCCGTCGCCAACGCCCTGTCGGCGCCGGCGCCGACCCCCGCTGCAGCCCCGGCGGCCAAGGCCACACCGGCCCAGACCGCGCCCTTGACCCCGGTCATGGCCGGTGAGTTCGCCCTGCAGGCCGGCAAGCTCGGCGACGCCGCGCGCTGGTACCTGGAGGCTGCCGAGGCCGGCACCGACGACGCCGGGCTGGCCGAGCGCGCCACCCGCATCTCCATGCTGGCCGACGACGACAAGCGCGCCGCCCGGGCGCTGGCGCTGTGGGAGGCCCGCGCCCCGCGCAGCCTGGCCATGCGCAGCGCTGCCGCGGCGCTGGACATGCGCCAGGCCGACATCGCCGGCGCGCGCACCGAACTGGGCGCGTTGCTGAAGGACCCGGACCCGCGTGGCTGGAAGTTCGCCATTGCCGCGCTGATCGGCGGCGGGCGCGACCCCGCCGTGCCGGCCCAGGTGCTGGGCGGGCTGGTGGACGACAACGCGATTCCCGACCAACTGGAGGTCTGGCAGGAGCTGGGCCGCCTGGCCATGCGCATGGAGCGCCCGGACCTGGCCAAGCGGATGGTCGACGAAGTGGTCAAGCGCTTCCCGAATGAACCGCGCGTGGCGCTGTTGAATGCCAGCCAGCTGGCCCAGGCCGGCAAGCAGGACGACGCGCTGGCGCTGCTGCGCGGGGTCGAGCCCAAGAGCCGCCAGGACCCGGAGCTGCGCAACGCGCTGGCCATCGCCTATGACAGCCTGGGCGATCCGCGTTCGGCCGCGCGCGTGCTGGCCGTCGGCCCGCAGGACGTGCAGACCTGGGGCATGCGTGCCTCGCTGCTGGCCAAGCAGAAGGACGACGCGGGCCTGCTGCTGCTCTATAAGGACCTGTCGGCCAAGGCCGCCAAGCCCGACCCCGCCCAGCGCCTGCTGCTGGGCAAGATCGCCGAGTACCTCAAGCGCCCGTCCGAGGCGGTGGACTGGTACCACAGCGTGCCCGGGGGCGAGGAACTGCCGGAAGCGCGCCTGCGTGCGGCCAATGCCCAGTACGACGCGGGCCGCCCGGACAAGGCGTTCGCCGAAGTGCATGCGATCCAGTCCGACGCCACCGTCGACGACGAGGCCCGGCGCGATGCCTACCTGCTGGAGGCCGAGCTGCGCCAGCGCGGCAACGACCTGCCCGGTGAGCTGGACGCGCTGGCCCGTGGCCTGGCGGCCTACCCGGACGAGAACGCGCTGCTGTATGCCCGCGCCCTGGCCTGGGAGCGCCGCGACGACGTGCCGCGTGCCGAAGCCGACCTGCGCAAGATCCTGGTCACCGACCCGGAGAACGTGGCCGCGCTCAATGCGCTGGGCTACACCCTGGCCGACCGCACCCAGCGCTACCAGGAAGCGCTGGAGCTGATCGACCGCGCGCGCGTCGCCGAGCCGGACAACGCGGCCATCGTCGACAGCTACGGTTGGGTGCTGTATCGCCTGGGCCGCAACGAAGAAGCCCTGGTGCAGCTGCGCCGCGCCTGGACCCTGAGCAAGGACGCCGAGGTCGCCGCGCACGTCGGCGAGGTGCTGTGGGTGCTGGGCCGCAAGGACGAAGCACGGCGTTTCCTCGACGAGGCACGCAAACTGGACCCTGACAACCGCGCCCTGCAGCGCGTGATCGAGAAATACGGCGTATGACGTTGAACCTGTTCAAGGCCGGCGCCGCGCTGGCGATGGCCGCATCGTTGTCGGCCTGCGTGTCGCTGGACGAGCGCAAGGCCCCAGCCGCGCCCACCGTGGTGACCACCGTGTCGGCGCAGGCCGAGCAAGCGGAAGCGGCCCGCGTGGCTGCCGTGCGTGCACAGCCGCAGTGGAGCTTCCAGGGCCGCGTGGCGGTCAACAAGGGGCGCAACGGCGGCAACGGGCGCATCGACTGGCAGCAGGATGCGCGCCGCTACGTGGTGGAGCTGAGCGCGCCGGTCACCCGCCAGAGCTGGAAGCTGACCGGCGACAGCCACCACGAAGGCGGGCGCCTGGAAGGCCTGGAGGGCGGCCCGCGTGAAGGCGAGGACGCGCAGCAGGTGCTGCTGGAGGCCACCGGCTGGGACATTCCGGTCAACCAGCTGCCCGACTGGGTGCGTGGCCTGGTGGCCGATGACACTGGCGCCGCCGAGCACGTCGAGCGTGACGGCGACGGACGGCCGCGTCGCGTCGAGCAGATGGGCTGGCAGATCCAGTACCTGGACTGGTACCCGGCCGAAGGCGACCGGCCGGTGCTGCCCCGGCGGATCGAAGCGACCAGCGGAGACGCCAAAGTGCGCGTGCTGGTCGATAGCTGGACCCTCGGCCGCCCATGAGTGCCCCGGACCTGAACGCGGGCTGGTCGCAGTGGCCGGCCCCGGCCAAGCTCAATCTGTTCCTGAACATCACCGGCCGCCGGCCCGATGGCTACCACCAGCTGCAGACCGTGTTCGCGCTGCTGGCATGGGGCGACGAGATCCGGCTGCGCGTGCGTGAAGACGGCCAGGTGCGCCGCGACGGCCCCTCGCTGGCGGGCGTGGCCGAGGCCGACGACCTGGCGGTTCGCGCCGCCATGCTGCTCAAACGCGCCGCCAATGTCGTCCAAGGTGCGGACATCGGTATTGAAAAGCACATTCCGGCCGGCGGCGGGTTCGGCGGCGGGTCGTCCGATGCCGCCACGGTGCTGGTCGGCTTGAACCGTCTCTGGAACGCCGGCCTGGACGTCGATGCGCTGGCCGCCCTGGGGCTGCAGCTGGGCGCGGACGTGCCGGTTTTCGTCCGGGGGCACAACGCCTGGGCCGAAGGTGTGGGCGAGCAGCTCACCCCGATCGCCCTTGCGCCGGCCTGGTATGTGGTCGCCGATCCGGGGGTGCATGCGCCGACCGCCGGACTTTTTGCAGATCCGCATTTGACGCGCGACGCCCCAGTGGCGAAAATAGCGGACTTCGCTTCCGGGTCTTTGCTCGGGAATGCGTTCGAGCCGGTACTGCGCCGTCGCGAACCTGCCGTAGAGGCAGCGTTTGCAGCGTTGAGCAGGATCGGCCGGGCACGACTCACCGGGTCGGGAAGCGGTTGTTTCGTCGAGTTCGCCACGCGCGCTGCTGCAGAGCAGGGCCTGGCGCAGTTGCCGGAAGGACTGCGGGCATGGGTGGCTGCGGGCGTGGAGCGCTCGCCACTGCTTGATGTACTCGAGCGTTATTGATTTTGATGCAGGGGCGTCGCCAAGAGGCCCAAGGCACCAGGTTTTGATCCTGGCATTCGGAGGTTCGAATCCTCCCGCCCCTGCCACTTGCGGATGTCAGCCGCGTTCCCATGCGCATATCTGCGCGGGCACGGCCGATGATCCGCGGTGTTGTCACCGCAGACACTCCAGGGTGCCGGCGGCCGAGTTCTCCAATCGCTCCCGCCCGAGACCGTCATGATGCAAGATCACCCCAACCTGCTGGTATTTTCCGGCAACGCCAACAAGCGCCTTGCGCAGAGCATCTGCAAGGAACTGGGGGTGCGACCGGGCAAGGCGTTGGTGTCGCGCTTCTCCGACGGTGAAGTCCAGGTCGAGATCGAGGAAAACGTCCGCAAGCAGGACGTGTTCGTGATCCAGCCGACCTGCGCGCCGAGTGCTGAGAACCTGATGGAGCTGCTGGTGCTGATCGATGCGCTCAAGCGCGCCTCGGTCAACAGCGTGACCGCGGTGGTGCCGTATTTCGGCTACTCGCGCCAGGATCGCCGCATGCGCTCCTCGCGCGTGCCGATCACCGCCAAGGTGGCCGCCAAGATGTTCAGCGCCGTGGGCGCCGACCGGGTGCTGACGGTGGACCTGCATGCCGACCAGATCCAGGGCTTCTTCGACATGCCGGTCGACAATGTGTATGCCTCGCCGCTGCTGCTCGCCGATATCTGGCGCGCCTACGGCACCGAAAACCTGATCGTGGTGTCCCCGGACGTGGGCGGCGTGGTGCGCGCACGTGCGGTGGCCAAGCGGCTGGACGATGCGGACCTGGCGATCATCGACAAGCGCCGTCCGCGCGCCAACGTCTCCACCGTGATGAACATCATCGGTGACGTCGAAGGCAAGACCTGCGTGATGGTCGATGACATCGTCGATACCGCCGGTACCCTGTGTGCGGCTGCCGCGGCGCTGAAGGCGCGCGGTGCCCTCAAGGTGGCCGCGTACTGCACCCACGCCGTGCTCTCGGGCCCGGCGGTGGACAACATCAACAACTCCCAGCTCGATGAGCTGGTGGTGACCGACACCATCCCGCTGCGTGAAGAGGCGCGGGTGTGCAGCAAGATCCGCCAGCTCAGCGTGGCGGAGATGCTGGCCGAAACGATGCGTCGCATCGCCTTCGGCGAGTCGGTCAGCTCGCTGTACGTGGACTGATTTTTTTTCCGCCCGCCGGCAACGGTGGGCGGGCCCCGGGTACGTCTGGTCGCGGACGTGCCTTCATCGCCAAGCCATCCGGCAAGGCACCAACTGGTAGTCAATACAATGTCCAAGACCCATGAAATCAAGGTCACCGCTCGTGACGTGCAGGGCAAGGGTGCGAGCCGCCGCCTGCGTCACGCCGGCGTGATCCCGGCCGTCGTGTACGGCGGCGACGCCGCTCCGATCAACATCAACCTGGACCACAACGCCACCTGGCTTGCCCAGCAGAACGAGTGGTTCTACTCGTCGATCCTGGACCTGAACCTGGATGGCAAGATCACCAAGGTCCTGCTGCGTGACATGCAGCGCCACCCGTTCAAGCAGCTGATCATCCACCTGGATTTCCTGCGCGTGAACGAGAACGAATCGCTGACCGCCAACGTCCCGCTGCACTTCATCAACGAAGACACCTCGCCGGCTGGCAAGGCTGCCGACGTCGTGGTCACCCACGAACTGAAGGAAGTGACCGTGTCCTGCCTGCCGAAGGACCTGCCGGAGTCGATCGACGTCGACCTGGGCGAGCTGAAGGCTGGCGACGTGATCTACCTGTCGGACATCAAGCTGCCGAAGGGCGTCGAGATCCCGGCCCTGGCCCAGGGCAAGGACCATGACGACGCGATCGTCACCGCCAAGCTCGGCAAGGAAGACGCTGCCGACGAAGCGCCGGCTGCAGAGTAAGTGATTGCGGCGCCTGTCCTTCGGGGCAGGCGCCGTTTCTGTATGTGCCGGCACAGGGCCGGTACCGACGAAAGAAGAGTGATGACAGGATTGCGATTGATCGTTGGTCTGGGCAATCCCGGACCCGAGCACGCCCAGACCCGGCACAATGCCGGGTTTCGTTTCATTGACGCCCTGGTTGAACAGGCCGGCGCGCGCTGGAGCGTGGACAGCAAGCTGTTCGGCGAGACCGCCAAGGTCGACATCGCCGGGCAATCGGTGTGGCTGCTCAAGCCCGCCACCTTCATGAATCTCAGTGGCAAATCGGTCACCGCCGCGCAGCGATTCTGGAAGATCGAACCGGAACAGACGCTGCTGGCGCACGACGAACTGGACCTGCCGCCCGGCGTGGCCCGGCTCAAGTTCGACGGTGGCCATGGCGGCCAGAACGGCCTGCGCGACACCATCCGCCTGCTCGGCCATGGGAAATTCCACCGCCTGCGCATCGGCATCGGTCATCCCGGTCACAAGGACCGCGTGGTGCCGTGGGTGCTGGGGCGCGCGAGCAAGGACGACGATGTGCTGATCGGACACGCTGTCAACGATGCGATCGACGTCCTGCCGCTGGCAGTGAAGGGCGATTTCAGCGAAGCGATGAAGCGGCTGCACACCCCCAAGTAGGTACCGACCGTTGGTCGGTACGGAGAATGATTGGTAAAACGGCGAACACACCGCGCCTTTTTCCCAATCACGTTCACCCCAGAGGTTGTCAAAGATGGGTATCAAATGCGGCATCGTCGGCCTGCCCAACGTGGGCAAGTCGACCCTGTTCAATGCGCTGACCAAGGCGGGCATCGCCGCGGCCAACTTCCCGTTCTGCACGATCGAACCGAACGTCGGCATCGTGCCGGTTCCGGATCCGCGCCTGAACGAGCTGGCCGCGATCATCAACCCGCAGAAGGTCATCCCGACCGCGGTGGAGTTTGTCGACATCGCCGGCCTGGTAGCCGGTGCCGCCAGCGGTGAAGGCCTGGGCAACAAGTTCCTGGCCCACATCCGCGAAGTGGATGCGATCACCCACGTGGTGCGCTGCTTCGAAAACGCCGACGTCATCCACGTCAACAACAAGGTCGACCCGCTGTCGGACATCGACACCATCGACACCGAGCTGGCCCTGGCCGACCTGGACAGCGTCGAGAAGGCGCTGAACCGTGCCGAGCGCGCCGCCAAGGGCGGCGACAAGGACGCGGCGGCACGCAAGCCGGTGCTGGCCAAGCTGCAGGCCGCGCTGGCCGACGGCAAGGCCGGCCGTTCGGCGGGCCTGGACGAGGAAGAGAAGGCGCTGGTCCGCGACCTGTTCCTGCTCACCCTCAAGCCGGTGATGTACATCGCCAACGTGCTGGAAGACGGCTTCGAGAACAACCCGCACCTGGACGCCGTGCGCGCCCGCGCCGCCACCGAAGGCGCGCAGGTGGTGCCGGTGTCGGCCGCGATCGAAGAAGAGCTGTCGCAGCTGGACGACGAGGACCGTGACACCTTCCTGGCCGATCTGGGCCTGTCCGAGCCGGGCTTGAACCGCGTGATCTACGCCGCCTACCAGCTGCTGGGCCTGCAGACCTACTTCACCGCCGGTGTGAAGGAAGTTCGCGCCTGGACCGTGCGCAAGGGCGCCACCGCCCCGCAGGCCGCCGCGGTGATCCACACCGACTTCGAGAAGGGCTTCATCCGCGCTGAAACCATCGCCTATGACGACTTCATCAAGTACAAGGGCGAAGCCGGCGCCAAGGAAGCCGGTCGCCTGCGTCTGGAAGGCAAGGAATACCGCGTCCAGGAAGGCGACATCCTGCACTTCCGCTTCAACGTCTGATTCCATCGCACGTTGATGCCGCGCAAACGCCCCGCCCCGAGCGGGGCGTTTGCGTTTGAGGCAGGTGATGCTGGGCTGGGCAAAAATTCACCAGCGCTCTGCGTTTCCTCCGGAACAACCGCGTTGGTGTGCCGGGTAGCGGTCCAGCGTGGACGCAGCGCGTGTCTATCCCGTCATTCATTCCTGTCTGGGTTCCACTGGCAGCTGTACCAGGCCCAGCGCCCCTTTGCAGTGATGCGCCCGCGTTTTGAGCACTGCGGCAATCACCGTATGAGATGCACTGCCGCATCAGGGTGGAGCGCCAGTGTAGTGTCGGCACCTCTCGACACCAGTCAGGATATATACGCATGAGCACGGACGCACACTCGCCGCGGGCCCCCGCACGCCCTCTCACCTGGCGGGAGGCTTCCCGGCTGTCGCGGCTGCATTGGCCGGCCTACATTGCCATAGGCGGACTGGCGTCGATGACGGTCAACCTGATGATGGGCGCCGGCACGTTCTACAGCCTGGGGGCCTACCGGATGCCGAAGCTCAGTCTGTTCGGTCTGTTCCTGGGGTTGTTCATCATCATCGTGCCGATCTGGGTGGTGTCGACCAGCAGGCGCCAATGTCGGTTGCCCGTCCCTGCGCCTGGGCGGCAATGGGCGGCCGCCGTGGCGCTGATGGTGCTTGCCTTTCTGGTCACGCCCACCATCGGCATTCAGCACTGGCAGTTCAGCCAGCCCCAGGAGTACAGCACGATATGGGCCAAGCGCTCCCTGGCGGAAACCATGAAGCGACCACGCGTCGCATATGACGAGCTGAACCGGAGCACCTCGTACAGCGATGCGGAGTCTGTTCCGAAGCATCACTTATGCCCAGGTTTATCCGTGCGGATCGTGCCCTTCTTCGGGTTTGAGCGCGACTACCGCATCGGCAGCGATGTGTTTGGTGGTCAATACGGCCCCTTCCCCACGTTGCCGTCGCGTGAGCGCATCGATGCAGTCGTGGCGCGATGCCGGATCGAGGCCCAGGTCATGCTGGCGGCTGGTCTGACCGCGGAGGCCGCCCTCAAGGCGGGAGACGTAGATGCCTTCTTTGCACGCGCGTTGCTTGCCAGGCCGGCGAACAAGGCAATCCTGCTTGAAGATCGGGACATCCCACCTGCACTGCTGGCGAAGGTCGAGTCGTTCCTCGCCGAACATCCTACGGAACCAGACTATCAGGACCGTGCCCGTGACGCGGGTGACGTGCGGCGACTACGTCCCGCGGTGATCGCTGCGGCACTTGGACGGAGCAGGGAGGAGGGGATGCTCAAGTCTGGCTCGCGCTGAGCGCAAGGACGACGGCTGGATGAACAGGTACCAGTGGCGAAAAGGCGCGTGTTACATGGCGCGCGACCTACCTGCGTCACCTGCGACCTTCGAGGCACTGGGCGATGGCATGGCACGGGGCCGCAGGCCGTCTACCTGCATGACCGCTCATGCGGCGAACAATGCCTCCGCCGCCAGCCGGCCCAGCCACGGCGCGAGCATCACGCCCGGATGGGCGATGGCGGCGTAAAGGCCTTCAACGCCGGGCAGGAACCCCTGCACCGGCATGCCGGTGCGGGTCAACGGCCGTTGCACGGCCCTCGCCGAGCGCAGCACCAGCCCGGCAGGGGCAGTGAGCAGGGCCTGCGTATCGGCCATGCACTGACGGGCCAGGCGATCCAGCCCGGCATCGCCCTCGACGGGCATGTCGGCCGCAACCAGCATTCCACCGCCGAGACGCGGCCGGACTTCGTGGTCGGCAGCACACAGCAGGTGATGGAGACGCCCGGGCAATGCGTCGAACGCCAACAGCACCGCAGGCGCCTCATGCACGGGCAGGTGGATATCCAGGCGTGCCGCCAGGCGCACGGCGCTGGCCGCATTGGCAAGCACCACGGCGTCCACCGAATGCGACGCGTCCGCGGTCACCACCGCGGTAACCCGGCCGTTGCGTGTCTCAATGGTCGACACCTCCTGATCGAAGGCAAGACGTGCGCCCGATGCCTGTGCACTGGACAGCAGCTGCGCGGTCAGCAGCGCAGGTTCGAGGGCGAAATCGCCGGGCACCCACGCGGCCAGTGCCGGCGCCTTCAGATGCGGCTCCAAGGTCCTGATGCCTGCGCGATCGAGCAGTGCGATCGTGATGCCCGCCGCCCGTTGTTGGGCCACGAACGCCTCGGTGTCCGCGTCCGTGCCGGACCACACCAGTGCGCCGCGCGCCGCGATCGGCAAGGGGCCCAGCGCGCTTGCCAGCCGGGCGAATTCCGGCACGGCGTCGCGGATCATGGCAAAGCGCGACGGTGCGTCGCCCGGCAGCATGCTGCCCGTGCCGACCCAGCCATACGAGCTGCCGGTCGCGCCGCTCGACGCGTCGGCGCTGCGCTCCAGCACCGTGACGGCTGCGCCCGCGCGCGCCAGGTGCCACGCCACGGAGGCGCCTGTAATGCCGGCGCCGACAACGGCAATGCGGGGAATGCCTCTGCGCACGCGGTGCTCTCCATCGATAAGGGGTAGCGCAGCATAGTCGGGATGGGGAGCCACGCTGCGACAGGGTGTCCGCTGACAAGCACGTGCTGGTGATTAATTGATCACGCCCGGAAACCCTTGCCGCGTGCGCTTCCAGCCCACTTGTCCACAACAAACACCCACCGCTTTCCACGCCCCGTGTGGAAAACCTCCGCCCCGGTAGTGGGGGGCGCGGGCCGGCCCCCCCCCCCCCCCCCCCCCCCCCCCCCCAGCCCCGCCACCCCCCCCCCCCCCAAAACCAACCCCCGAGCCCGCCCCCCCCGGGGGGACCCCCACCACC
>NZ_JBEPSF010000020.1:0-100909 GCF_040548725.1 Stenotrophomonas sp. 2619
CATTGTAGACCGGCTTATCTGCTTCGTCAACACCTTTTTTCAAGGCCGTTTCACCGAAGCGAAACGTTGTTGCCGATGCCGCTTCGTCGTTTGCCCCGAGAGGCTTTCGTCGTTGCGAGCCGCCTATTATGTCAGGCTTTTCGTTTCCGTCAACACCTTCTTTCGAAGTGGTTGGCGTCCGGTTCCTTCCACGGTTGCCGCCTTGCGGCGACCCCTGCGTCGGGGGAGGGAAAGTATGTCCCTTTCCACCTCGTTTGTGAAGGGGGTGGGACGACTTTTTTCACGTCGCCGCCCTCCCATTCATCCTATAGGGGTCCGGAACTGCCCGAACCCCTTGTGCCACTTAGGCCGAGACCAACAGGACGCGCGCGAAGTTGCGCTTGCCCACCTGCACCAGGCCTTCAAAACCGGGCACGAACACCTGCTGGGCGTCGTCCACGACCTCGCCATCCACCTTCACCGCACGCTCTTTGAGCTTGCGGGAGGCTTCGGAGTTGCTCGGGGTGAGCCCGGCAGCGGTGAGCAGCGCGCCAATCCGCAGGCCTTCGGCCGGGATCACCACTTGCTGCAGCGGCAACAGGGTCACATCGCCCTGCCCGGTTACGGCCGCATTCCAGCCGGCGATGGCCTGTTCGGCCGCGGCGGCATCATGGAAGCGGGTGGTGAGCTCACGGGCCAGGCGCAGCTTGACCTCACGCGGGTTCAAGCCGCCGGCCTCCACCTGCTGGCGCAGGCTGAGCGCTTCAGCCTGGCTGATATCAAAGGAGAGCAGCTCGATCCAGCGCCACATCAGGTCATCGCCGATCTTCATGGTCTTGGTGACGATGTCGATGGCCGGTTCGCTGATACCAATATAGTTGTTGAGCGACTTGGACATCTTGGCCACGCCGTCCAGGCCTTCCAGCAGCGGCATGGTCAGCACGATCTGCGGCTTCTGGCCGTAGTGCTCCTGCAGGCCGCGGCCCATCAGCAGGTTGAACTTCTGGTCGGTGCCGCCGAGCTCGACGTCCGCCTCCAGCGCCACCGAGTCGTAGCCCTGCACCAGCGGGTACAGGAACTCGTGCAGGGCGATGGACTGCTGGGCGGCATAGCGCTTGGCGAAGTCATCGCGTTCCAGCATGCGTGCCACGGTGTGCTGCCCGGCCAGGCGGATCATGTCGGCCGCGCCCATCGTGCCGAACCACTCCGAATTGAAGCGCACTTCGGTCTTGTCGCGGTCGAGCACCTTGAAGACCTGGTCTTCATAGGTGCGTGCGTTGGCCAGCACGTCGTCCTTGCTGAGCGGCTTGCGGGTGACGTTCTTGCCCGACGGGTCGCCGATCATGCCGGTGAAGTCGCCGATCAGGAAGATGACCTGGTGGCCGAGGTCCTGGAACTGGCGCAGCTTGTTCAGCAGCACGGTGTGGCCCAGGTGGAGGTCCGGCGCGGTGGGGTCGAAACCGGCCTTGATCCGCAGCGGGCGGCCGCTTTCCAGGCGCTGACGCAGCTCCTCGGGCTTGAGGACTTCGTCGGCACCGCGACCGATCAGGGCGATGGCTTCTTCAATCGATGACACGTGACAGCTCCCGGCAATGCCTTATTTATATGAATGACGTTAAGTACTAGTTAACCGCAAGCGCTTCACAAAAGCCAATAGGCACAAGGGTTTGACGCGGTATTTATACCTGTCTATGTTACCGACGTTTGGGCCCGCGCTCCCGGGCCAGCCAGGAACAGACCGACGATGCTCAATTCCGATCAAGGCCGCGCGCGCAAGACGCGCTTCAAGGAACGTCTCCACGTCCTCCACGACACCGCCCTGCATCGGAAGCTCAAACAGCATCTTCCCGCGGCCTTCAACCAGCGCTGGACGCGCCGGCACTGGATGCACGCCAGCCTGTTCGCCACCATCGGCGCCCTGGTGGCCACGATCGTGCCGGGCTTCTCGCACACCATTGAATCGCCCTACTCGGTCGGCCACTCCACGCTGGCCCTGCCGTTGCCGCCGCTGTCGCTGGAGCGCCAGAAGCAGGTACCGGGCGACAGCTGGCAGGTGCTGCGGGTGCAGCGCGGCCAGACCCTGAGCAATCTGTTCGACGAGGCCGGCATCCCGGCCACGGTGATGCACCAGGTGCTGGAGCACCCGGGCGCGCGTGAGGCGCTGACCAAGCTGCGCCCCGGCGCGGAGATCGCCTTCGACCTGCCGCTGTCCGGCGACCTGCGCACCATCCGCTTCGATCGCGATGCCGACAACCGGGTCGAGCTGTCGCTGGCCGACGGCAAGATTGCCGAGAAGGTGATCAAGCGCGAGTCGTCCACCCGCCGCATCGTGGCCAGCGGGGAAATCACCAGTTCACTGTATGCGGCCGCGCGCAAGGCCGGGCTGTCGCCGTCGGCGATTGCGACCATGACCGACGAGATCTTCAAGTACGACATCGACTTCTCCAAGGACCTGCAGCCGGGCGACCGCTTCAGCGTGGTGCTGGATGAGACCTGGCGCGAAGGCGAGAAGGTGGACACCAGCAAGATCCTGGCGGCCACCTTCACCTCGGGCGGCAAGACCTACAGCGGCTTCCGCTTCGACCGCAACGGCAAGTCGGAGTACTTCGACGTGAGCGGGCGGCCGCTGAAGAAGAGCTTCATCCGCATGCCGATCCCGTTCGCGCGGCTGAGCTCCAGCTTCGGCGCGCGCAAGCACCCGGTGCTGGGCAAGATGCGCATGCACAAGGGCGTGGACTACGCCGCGCGTACCGGCACCCCGATCATGGCCGCCGGCGACGCCCGCGTGCAGTTCGCCGGCACCCAGCGTGGCTACGGCAACGTGGTGATCCTGGACCATGGCCGCGGCCACACCACCCTGTACGGGCACATGTCGCGCTTCGGGGCGATCAAGACCGGGCAGCGCGTGGCCCAGGGCACGGTGATCGGCTATGTGGGCTCGACCGGCATGGCGACCGGCCCGCACCTGCACTACGAATTCCGCGTCAACGGCGAGCACCGCAACCCGCTGTCGGTGACGATGCCGCCGCCGGAGCCGCTGAAGGGTGCCGAGCTGGTAGCCTTCCGTGCGCAGACCGCACCGGCGCTGGCCCGCATCCAGGGCATGGAAAAGCTGATCTACGCCGACGCCAGCCCGGCGCCGCAGGCCGCCCCGGCCGACGCCCCGGCCCAGACGCAGACCGCCAGCGTGGCCAAGCCGACCAAGCGCAGCCGCGGCTGATCGCCCGGTACAGCAAGCGGACACGCGCGCATTGACGGCGGCAACGGGTTGCGCGGAAGCTGGGCGCACCCCGTTTTGACTGTGCCGCCATGACCGCTGTCGTTGACCCGCAAACCCCGCTCTACCTGGGCCTGATGTCCGGCACCAGCGCCGATGGCATCGATGCCGCGCTGGTGCAGTTTCCCGAGGCGGGCGGCTGCCGGTTCGTGGCCGGCCACACCCATGCGTGGGACCCGGCGCTGCGCGCGGAACTGATTGCGCTCGGCGAAGGCGGCGCTGTCGAATCGCTGGATACGCTGGGGCGGATCGATGCGCAGATCGGGATCACCTTCGCCGCCGCGGCCAATGCCCTGCTGGAACGCAGCGGCGTGGACCGGGCGCAGGTGCGGGCGATCGGCTCGCACGGGCAGACCGTGCGCCACCGGCCGCTGGCCGACCCGGCCTTCACGATGCAGCTGGGCGATGCCAATCGGATTGCCGAAGCCACCGGTATCACCACCGTGGGCGATTTCCGCCGTCGCGACGTGGCCGCCGGGGGACATGGCGCGCCGCTGATGCCGGCCTTCCACCTGGCCATGCTCGGCACCGCCGAGGAAGACCGGGCGATCCTCAACCTGGGCGGCATTGCCAACCTGACCCTGATTCCGCGCGACGGCGTACCGCGCGGCTTTGATACCGGCCCGGCCAATGCGCTGATGGATGCGTGGTGCCAGCGCCATCGCGGGGTGCCGTTCGATGCCGATGGCGCGTTTGCGGCCAGTGGGCAGGTGGATGAGGCATTGCTGGCGCAGTGGCTGGCCGAGCCGTGGTTCGCGCTGCCGCCGCCGAAGAGCACCGGGCGCGAGCAGTTCCACCTGGCGTGGGCGGAGGCGGCGATGGCCGAGGGCCAGCACGCGGCGGCCGATGTGCAGGCCACGCTGCTGGAGCTGACCGCCGCGACCGTGGCCGACGCGCTGCTGGCGCACCTGCCGGGCGCCAAGCGGGTGCTGGTGTGCGGCGGCGGGGTGCGCAATCCGCAGTTGCTGCGGCGGCTGGCGGCGCGGCTGCCGGGGGTGGTGATCGAGTCGAGCGCGGTGCACGGACTGGACCCGGATTACCTGGAGGCGATGGGGTTTGCGTGGTTGGCGCAGCGCACCTTGGACGGGTTGCCGGGAAACCTGCCGAGCGTGAGTGGGGCACGTGGGCCGCGGATCCTGGGAGCGATCCATCTGGCGTAACGCCAACGCCCGGCAATGGGGATGGTTCGTAGCGCCGGGCTCTGCCCGGCAATCGCGGACCGGATCGTAGCGCCGGGCTCTGCCCGGCAATCATGAACCTTGGCGCGGGAACTGCCGGGCAGAGCCCGGCGCTACACGCCCTGTGCGTCTGGCAGGGCCTGCAAGGCGGCGATGGCGTCGGCCAGGGCGTCTACTTCCGGGCTCTGGAAGCCGCTGCGGACCTCCAGTTCACTGGTGAACAGGCCCTGCTCCAGCAGCACCACACAGGTGTATTCGCGGGTCCAGCCGCGTGCGACGGCCACGCGCCGGATGCGTTCGTTCAACAGCGGGTCCAGATCCCGCAGCAGCAGATCGACCATTGTTCTCCCCGTTGGCAAGCACCGCCCCCACGGCACAACGGGGTCGATCATGGCGCAGCGGGGGGCGCCGGGCAACTGCGAGGGTCAGGCGGCCGCGGCGCGTTTGCGCTGCTGGCGGATCAACAACGCGCACAGGATGACCACCGGGATGCCGATCAGCGCGGTGCCGGTGAAGAACAGCGCATATCCCTCCAGCAGGGTGCGGCCCTGGGCCAGCGACTGCACCGCCCACCCCGAGAGGCCTTTCAACGCCTTGCCCGGCATTGCGTAGAACGAACTCAGCAAGGCGTACTGGGTGGCGGTGTAGCCGATGCTGGTCAGGCTGGACATGTAGGCGATCAACGCCGTGCCGGCGAACCCACCGGAGATGTTGTCGATGGCCATGGCGATGGCGAAGCTGGTCGGGTCCGGGCCGACATAGGCCAGCCACGCAAAGGCGAGGTTCGACGCCGGGCCCAGCACCGCGCCGACCAGCAAGGTGGCCAGTACGCCCCAGCGCACCGACACCAGGCCGGCAGCGGCAATGCCGATGAAGGTGGCCACCAGCCCGACCGAGCCGCGCACCGCGCCCACGGTTTCCTCGGCCAGCCCGAGGTCGACGTAGAACGGGTTGGCCATCGGGCCCATGATGAAATCGGCCATGCGGTAGATGCTGATGGCCAGCAGGATCAGGATCGCGCCACTGCGGTGTTCGCGCAGGAAGGCCACGAACGGGCCAACCAGTGCGTCGAACAGGCCGCGCGGCGTCCACAGCGCGGCGGCCTGGGTCTGCACCGCCAGCTGCGCGCGCGCCGGCTCTTTGGCCATCACCACGGCCACCACGCCCAGCGCCATCAGCCCGGCCATGATTTCGTAGGAGATCTGCCAGCCCACCCGGGCGGCGATCAGCAGGATCAGCGCATCGGTCACCAGCAACGCGGTGCGATAGCCCAGCGCCGCCGAGGAGGTCAGCAGACCGAGCTGTTCACTGTTGTCGGCGATCTCGATGCGCCAGGCATCGATGACGATGTCCTGGGTGGCAGACGCGAATGCCACCACGGTGGCCATGATCCCGAACACCACCAGGTGTTCCCAGGCGATGCCAAGGAAGACGAAGTGGCCGCCCTTGGGCTGGACCAGCGCCATACCCACCAGCGCCACGGCCACCACCAGCTGGGACAGCAGCATCCAGCCACGGCGGCGGCCGAAGCGCCCCAGCAGCGGCGCATTGACCTTGTCCACCAAGGGTGCCCACAGGAACTTCATCGAGTAGGCCAGGCCCACCCACGACAGGAAGCCGATGGTGGTGAGCTCGATGCCTTCCTTGCGCATCCAGAAGCCGAGCGTGTTGCCGACCAGGTAGATCGGCAGGCCGGAACTGAAGCCCAGCAGCAGCATGGCCAGCACCTTGCGCTGGCGCAGATTGGCCAGCACCCGTTGCCAGGGGCGGCGCGGCTTGGCGACCGCTTCACTCATGGGGCGTAGTCCACCGTGAACGGGGCATGGTCGGAGAAGCGCTCATCGCGGTAGATCGAGCAGGCGCGCAGGCGGTCGCGCAGGCCGGGGCTGACGAACTGGTAGTCGATGCGCCACCCGACGTTGTTGGCCCGGGCCGCGCCGCGGTTGCTCCACCAGGTGTAGTCCTCGCCCTGCGGGTGCAGCAGGCGGTAGGCGTCGGTCCAGCCCTGGCCGGCGGCGATATCCAGCGCCTGGTCGGTGTCCACGCATTGGCCGTTGAGCCAGTCGCGCTCGGGCGGCAGGCAGCCGGAGTTCTTCTGGTTGGACTTCCAGTTCTTGATGTCCAGCGCCGAGCGCACGATGTTCCAGTCGCCGCAGAGCACGTAGTCGCGGCCGCTGGCCAGCCACTCCGCCAGGATCGGGCGCAGCCACTCCATCACTTCGTACTTGAAGCCCTGGCGCAGGTCGCCCGAGCTGCCCGACGGGATATAGAAGGAGACCACGCTGAGGTTGCCGTAGCGGGCCTCGATGTAGCGGCCTTCGTCGTCGAACGGGGCCCAGCCCAGCGAGGTGATGACCTGGTCGGGCTCGCGCTTGCTGTAGATGGCCACGCCGCTGTAGCCCTTCTTGGTGATGGCGTCGCGGTAGAAGCAGTGGTGGCCGTCCGGGCGGAACATCGGGTCGGTCAGCTGGTCTTCCTGGGCCTTGGTCTCCTGGATGCAGAGCACGTCGGCGTCCTGGGCGCGGAACCAGTCGAGGAAGCCCTTGGTGGCGGCCGAACGGATGCCGTTGGCGTTGAAGCTGATGATGCGCATGCGGGTCCAGGTCTGAAACGGTAACCGGGAAAGCATACCGGGAAGACCCTGCCGCGGCGTGCCGGAATGCGGCGGCACTGTGTGCTGGCGGGCCCCCCTGTCCCGGCTGCGACCCCGCGCCGCGGGGCCCCGGAGGGCGAAAAACGCGCCCATGCATTAGGATTTGCGGTCCAAATGAATTGAATAGAGTCCTGATGAGCGACCATCGCCACCGTTTCCTGCAACTGGCCCTGACCGCCGATGCCCTGCGTTTCGGCCAGTTCACCCTCAAGTCGGGCCGCCTGAGCCCCTATTTCTTCAATGCCGGCCGCTTCGATTCGGGCGCGCGCATGGTCCAGCTGGCCGCCTGCTACGCCGACGCAGTGGAGGCCACCGGGCTGAAGTTCGACGTGGTGTTCGGCCCGGCCTACAAGGGCATCCCGCTGGCCACCGCGACCGCCTGCGAGTTCGCCCAGCGCGGCCGCGACCTGCCGCTGTCGTTCAACCGCAAGGAAGCCAAGGCCCACGGTGAAGGTGGCAACCTGATTGGCGCGGACATGAATGGCAAGCGCGTGCTGATCGTGGACGACGTGATCACCGCCGGCACCGCCATCCGCGAGGCCCTGGGCATCATCAAGGACGCCGGTGGCACCCCGGCCGGGATCGTGGTGGCGCTGGACCGCCAGGAGATCGCCTCGGAAACCGACCGCCGTTCGGCGGCCCAGTCCGTGGCCGAGGAAGCCGGCATTCCGGTGGTGGCCGTGGCCACGCTGGCCGACCTGCTTGATTTTGCCTCCGGAAATCCGGAACTTGTGGGGTACCGGCAGCCGCTGGAGGACTACCGGTCCCGCTACGGCACCCGTCCTACGCGTTGAGAGCAGGGGGCTCTGACCACCATGTCCAGGATTGTTTCGATCACCGCCATCGGCCTGTTGCTGGCCGTCGCCACGGTGCCCCTGCACGCGCAGAGCGGCAAGGGCGAGGCGAAGGCGAAGAAGCTGTATTGCTGGAACAAGGGGTCCGAGCGCATCTGCAGCGATACGCTGCCGCAGGAGGCGATCAACAACGCACGCGAGGAGTTCAGCGCCACCAGTGGCCTGCGCCGCGGCGAGGTGGAGCGCACCCTGACCGAGGAAGAGCGCGCTGATGCGGCCGTTGCCGCCGCACAGCGCCAGCTTGACCTGGCCGCCGAGGAGACCCGCCAGCGCACCGAGCAGGCGATGCTGTCCACGTATGAAAACGAGAATGACCTGCGCCGCGTATTCGTGGAGCGCACGGGCATCATCGACAACAACGTGCAGACCGCGCGATACAACGTGGCCAGCCTGCGCGACGCACTGGTGAGCCTGCTGGGCACGGCCGGTGATCGCGAACTGGCCGGGCAGCCGGTGATCGAGAAGCACGCGGCGAGCATTCGCCAGCGGCACACCGAGCTGGTGGCGCAGCTGCGCATGCAGAACTCGTTCGAGCAGCAGCGCCGTGCGCTGGATGTGGAGATCGAGGAGACGCTGCAGCGGTACCGGTTGTTGAAGGGTGTGAGCACCGATCCGCGCGGGTAAACGCGCGGGTGCGGAGGGAATGAAGGCGGCCTTGGGCCGCCTTTTTTGTGGGCGGAGGGTGGGTACCGGGCGTGGGCGCCCCACCGGCGTGGCGTAGGCGCCCCAGCGGCGTGGCGTGGGCGACCCACCGGCGTAGAGCGGGGCTCTGCCCCGCTGCCGTAGATCCGGAGCAGGGGATGCGTTGCGGCAGCCGGGCAGAGCCCGGTGCTACGGGCGGTGTGCGGGTGGCGCGATGGGGGTGCCTGCGCAGGTTTTATGCACTTTTTACGCGGCGGGGCCGGTTGCGGCGTGGAGCGTTTACGCCGGTGGGGAACACGATGGGCGCCTGACGTGGAGTGGTTCCACCTGGACGTCCCATGAGCCTGTTTCTGCCTGTTTCCCCTGCCGCCGGTGCGCCCTGCACCGCCGCCCTTCTTTCCTGCGCCTGAGGCCACTGCCATGTCTGCCTGGCTTTCCCTGCTGTGCGGCGTGCTTGTGCTCGTTGCCGCCGCCTACCTGCTGTATGTCGTGCTTCGGCCCGAAGCGTTCTGATCGGAGACGACCATGACCGAGATCCTGTTGATCCTGCTGGCCAGCATCGTGCTGGCCTTTCCGCTTGGGCTGTACCTGGCCCGGGTGATGCGCGGTGCGCCGATGCGCGGCGATGCGCTGTTCGGGCTGGTTGAAAAACCGCTGTACTGGCTGCTGGGGGTGAACCCGGCGCGTGGCATGTCGTGGCGCGGCTATGTGGGCGCGTTCCTGTTGAGCAACGTGGTGATCGCGGTGCTGGTGCAGGCCGTCTTCATGACCCAGGCCTGGCTGCCGTTCAACCCCGACCAGATTCCCAACATGCGCTGGGACACCGCGCTGCACACCATGGTGTCGTTCCTGACCAACACCAACCAGCAGCACTATTCGGGCCAGGCGCAGCTGTCGTACTTCTCGCAGATGACCGCGATCACCGGCCTGCAGGTAGTGACGCCGATGATGGGCCTGGCGCTGGTGTTGGCCACCCTGCGTGCGCTGTTCGGTGCGCGCCCGGACGACGTGGACGCGCAGCAGGCCGCGCAGCTCAGCGCCGACCGCCGCGTGGACGTGGGCAACTACTACGCCGACGTGGTGCGCGCGTGCGTGCGCTTCATGCTGCCGCTGTGCCTGCTGTGGGCGGTGCTGCTGACCAGCCAGGGCGTGCCCTCGACGCTGGCCGCTGGCCCGCAGGCCACGCCGATCGATGCCGCGGCCGGCATGGACACGCAGAAACTGCCGCTGGGTCCGGTGGCGGCGATGGTGGCGGCCAAGCAGCTGGGCACCAACGGCGGTGGCTGGTATGGCCCCAACAGCTCGATGCCGCTGGAGAACCCCACCCCGCTGTCGAACGCGCTGGAACTGATCGGCATCCTGCTGATTCCCATCGCGGTGATCTTCATGCTGGGCGCGTTCACCGGGCGCAAGCGCCTGGCCGGGCTGGTGTTCGGCTGCATGCTGGCGATGTCCAGCGTGTCGGTGGCGGCCACGGTGTGGCTAGAAGGGCATTCGGCCACCGCGGCCAGCCCGCTGCTGATGGAAGGCAAGGAAGTGCGTTTCGGCGCGGACGACACCAGCTTGTGGGCGGCCATCACCACCCAGGTGTCCAACGGCTCGGTCAACGGCATGCATGACTCGCTGAGCCCGCTGGCCGGTGCGGTGCCGATGGTGAACATGCTGGTCAACGCGATCTGGGGCGGCATTGGCTGCGGCCTGCAGCAGTTCATCGTGTACCTGCTGCTGGGCGTGTTCCTGGCCGGCCTGATGACCGGGCGTACCCCCGAACTGCTCGGCCGCAAACTGGAAACCCCGCAGGTGCGCCTGCTGGCCCTGCTGGTGCTGCTGCAGCCGATCACCATCCTGGGCTTCACCGCGATCACGCTGGCCATTCCGTCGATCACCGGCACCTCCAACCCCGGCTTCCACGGCATCAGCCAGGTGTTCTATGAGTATGTGTCGGCGTTCGCCAACAACGGCTCGGGCTTCGAAGGCCTGGGCGATGCCACCCCGTGGTGGAACCTGAGCTGCACGCTGGTGCTGCTGCTGGGCCGCTACCCGGTGCTGGTGATTCCGCTGATCGTGGCCGCGCAGCTGGCCGCCAAGCGGCGCGCCCCGGAATCGGCCGGCACGCTGCAGATTGAAACCCCGACCTTCGCGCTGACCCTGATCGCGCTGATCGTCATCCTGACCGTATTGCAGTTCATGCCGGCGCTGGTGTTGGGCCCGGTGGCCGACCACCTGTCGCTGACCCTGCACTGAGACGTGAGCCCATGAGTACCTATCCCTTGAACGTTTCTTCCCACCGCCGCCAGCGCCTGCTCGACGCGGCCGGCTGGCGCCGCGCCCTGCGCGATGCGGTGATCAAACTGTCGCCCCGGCACCTGCTGCACAGCCCGGTGATGGCGGTGGTGATGGCCGGCACCGTGGTCAGCCTGGTGGTGACCCTGAGCGGCAACGCACCGCTGGGCTTCGGCCTGGCGGTCACCGCGATCCTGCTGCTGACCGTGTTGTTCGGCAACTTCGCCGAGGCCGTGGCCGAAGCGCGCGGCCGGGGCCAGGCGGCGTCGCTGCGGCGGGCCCGCCAGGACCTCAGCGCGCGTCGGCTGGCGGCCGCGCACGCCGGCGCCAGCGAAACCCAGGTCCCGGCAGCGGAGCTGCGCCCGGGCGACCACGTGATCGTCAGTGCCGGCGAGCTGATTCCGGCCGACGGCGAGATCGTGCAGGGCCTGGCCACCATCAACGAAGCGGCGGTGACCGGTGAATCGGCGCCGGTGCTGCGCGAGGCGGGGACCGACCGCAGCGGCGTGATCGGCGGCACCAAGGTGCTGTCGGACCAGATCATCGTGCGGGTCACCGCCGAGCCGGGCCACAGCTTCCTGGACCGCATGATCGCGTTGGTGGAAGGCGCCAACCGGCAGAAGACGCCCAACGAAGTCGCGCTGACCCTGCTGCTGGCGGCGATGACGCTCACCTTCCTGATCGTGGTGGCCACGCTGCCGGCCATTGGCGCCTTCGTCGGCGTCAAGGTCGATCCGCTGCTGCTGATCGCGCTGCTGGTGTGCCTGATTCCCACCACCATCGGCGGGCTGCTGCCGGCCATCGGCATTGCCGGCATGAACCGGGCGCTGGCCGCCAACGTGCTGGCCAAATCCGGCAAGGCGGTGGAAGTGGCTGGCGACGTGGACGTGCTGCTGCTGGACAAGACCGGCACCATCACCCACGGCGACCGCCAGGCCACCCACTTCCATGCGCTGGCCGGGATCGACGCCACGCAGCTGCGCGAAGCGGCGCTGTTGTCGTCGCTGGCCGACCCGACCCCGGAAGGCAAATCCATCGTGCGCCTGGCGCGCGAGCAGGGCTGCACCACCGCCGAACCGGACCGTGCGGACTACCTGGCGTTCACCGCGCAGACCCGCATGTCCGGCGTGGACCTGGACGGCGGCCGCCGCATCCGCAAGGGTGCCTCCGATGCGATCACCGCCTATGTGCGTGAGCTGGGTGGCACGGTGCCGGCCGAGCTGCCGGGCCGCGTGGAACAGGTGGCGCGCAACGGTGCCACCCCGCTGGTGGTGTGCGAAGGCCGGCACGTGCTGGGCGTGATCGAGCTGTCGGACGTGGTCAAGCACGGCATGCGCGAGAAGTTCGCGCAGCTGCGGGCCATGGGTATCCGCACGGTGATGATCACCGGCGACAACCCGCTCACCGCGGCCGCCATTGCCGCCGAAGCCGGCGTGGACGACTACATCGCCGAGGCGCGCCCGGAAGACAAACTGGCCCGCATCCGTGCCGAACAGGCCGGTGGGCGGCTGGTGGCGATGGTGGGCGACGGTACCAACGACGCCCCGGCGCTGGCCCAGGCCGACATCGGCCTGGCGATGAACTCCGGCACGCAGGCCGCCAAGGAGGCCGGCAACATGGTCGACCTGGATTCGGACCCGGCCAAGCTGTTGGCGGTGGTGGAAGTGGGCAAGCAGCAGCTGATCACGCGCGGTGCGCTGACCACCTTCTCGCTGGCCAACGATGTGTCCAAGTACTTCGCGATTCTGCCGGCGCTGTTCGCCTCCACCCTGCCGGCGATGGCGGCGTTGAACGTGATGCACCTGTCCAGCCCGCGCAACGCGGTGCTGGCGGCGCTGATCTTCAACGCGCTGGTGATTCCGGCGTTGATTCCGCTGGCACTGCGCGGGGTGCGGTTCCGCCCGGCCACGGCCACCGCGCTGCTGCGCCGGAACATGCTGGTGTACGGCCTGGGCGGCGTGCTGCTGCCGTTCGCGGCCATCAAGTTGATCGACCTCTTCCTTGTCTCGGTATTCGGCGCATGAACCGCTCACTTGCAACCTCCCTGCCCCGCACCGCGCGCGCCCGCGCCGTGGATGCGGCTACCCTGCCCCGCACCGCGCGCGCCCGCGCCGTGGATGCGGCTACCCTGCAGCAGCACGGCGCGTGGCGTCCGGCGCTGATGCTGGGCCTGGTCAGCCTGCTGCTGCTCGGCCTGGCGTACGCCGTGGCCGCCACCGGTGCCAGCCGGCTGCTGTTCCCGGCGCAGGCCGATGGCAGCCTGCTCATCCGCGACGGCCAGGTGCGCGGCTCGCAGCTGATCGCCCAGCCGTTCACCGGCGACGGCTACTTCCAGGCGCGTCCTTCGGCGGCCAGCTACGACCCGATGGCGGCGGCCGGCAGCAACCTGGCGCGCAGCAACCCGGCCCTGCAGGAACGCGTGCAGGCCAGCATCGCCGCAGTGGCCGCGCGCGAAGGGATAGCGCCGGCGCAGGTGCCCGGCGACCTGGTGACCCAATCGGGCGCAGGCATGGACCCGGAGCTGTCGCCGGCGGCGGCGCAGGTGCAGATGGCGCGCGTGGCCCGCAGCCGCGGGCTGCCGGTTGAACAGGTGGCGGCGCTGGTGAAAGCGAATACGCAGGGTCCGCAATGGGGCGTGTTCGGGCAGCCACGCGTGAACGTGATGACCTTGAACCTGGCGTTGGATGCGCAGGTCGGGCAGCCGGGCAAGGCCCCGCTCCACGGGATGCCTTGATGCGCTGCGTACCGTCCGGGGCGCACAATCGCCACCCATGAGCGACCCCCGCACCCGCCAGGCCGATGCCCTGGTTGAACGCCTGCAACGCGAAGCCGGCGGCAAACTCACCGTGTTCCTCGGTGCCGCCCCCGGCGTGGGCAAGACCTTCAGCATGCTCAGCCGCGCGCACGAACAGCTGCGTCGCGGCGTGGACGTGGTGGTGGGACTGGTGGAAACCCACGGCCGCGCCGAGACCTCGGCGCTGCTGGAGGGCCTGCCGCAGGTGCCGCTGGTGCACCGCGACTACCAGCAGCATGTGCTGGGCGAGATGGACCTGGACGCCGTGCTGGCGCGCCACCCGGCGCTGGTGCTGGTGGACGAACTGGCCCACCGCAACGTACCCGGCAGCCGCCACGAGCGGCGCTGGCAGGACGTGATGGAACTGCTGGAAGCCGGCATCGATGTGTGGACCACGGTCAACATCCAGCACCTGGAAAGCCTCAACGATGTGGTGATGCGCATCACCGGCGTGCGCGTGAGCGAAACCGTGCCCGATGCGGTGCTGGACCGCCTGCACGACATCGTGCTGGTGGACATTCCGCCGCGCGAACTGATCGAGCGCCTGCAGCAGGGCAAGGTGTACGTGCCCGAGCAGGCCGCGCAGGCACTGCAGGCGTTCTTCTCGCCGGCCAACCTGACCGCACTGCGCGAACTGGCCATGCAGGAAGCGGCCGACCGCGTGGACAGCAGCCTGCGCGAGACCCGCGCCGCGCGTGGCGAGGGCAACCTGCCACTGCGCCGCCGCGTATTGGTGGCCATCGATGGCGGGGGCCAGAGCGAGTACCTGGTGCGCGTGGGCCGGCGCATTGCCGAGCGTCGCGATGCACCATGGACGGTCGTAACCGTGCAGGGCCGGCGCAACGACGAGGCCACCCTTCGCGAGATCGACGCGGCGTTCGCCCTCGCCCGCCGCCTCGGCGGCGAGGCCGAGCTGCTGCACGGGTCCAGCATTGCCGATGCGCTGCTGGACCATGCCGCACACAACAGCGTGTCGACCCTGGTGCTGGGCCGCACCCGCGAGCGCCCGTTCGCGCGCATGCTCAACCGCACGCTCACCCAGCAGCTGATCCAGCGTGGCGCGCACTACGAGATCACCATCATCGGCACCCCGCAGGCACGGGCACGGGCGCGGCGCACCGGGTTGAGCGTGCCCAGCCGCAGCACCGGCCAGGACACCCTGCTGGCGTTGGGCGCCACCGCGATTGCCTGCCTGGTGGCGCTGGTGGCCGAGCGTTGGGTGGGGCTGTACGACCTGTCGATGGTGTTCATCGTGGCGGTGGTGATGGTGGCCGCGCGCAGCCGCACCAGTGCGGCGGTGATTGCCGCGGCGTTGTGTTTCCTGGCCTACAACTTCTTCTTCATCGCCCCGCGCTTCACCTTTGCCATCAGCGCACGCCAGGGCGTGATTACCGTGTTCCTGTTCCTGGCCGCCGCGCTGGTGGCCGGGCGGCTGGCGTCGCGGTTGCGCATGCAGGTGCTGGCGTTGCGCGCGGCCAACCGGCATGCCAACGCGCGCCAGGCACTGGGCCGGCAGCTGACCCGCGCGGCCAGCAACGAAGAGGTGGCCCAGGCCGGGCGCGAGGCGCTGGAGCAGGCAATGGACGCCCCGGCGTGGCTGCGCATCGGCCAGGACACCAGCACCAGCGGCAGTGCCGCGCCGGGCGACACCGACCTGGCCGCCGCCGACTGGGCGCGCCGCCACGGCCAGCCCAGTGGTCGCTTCACCGACACCCTGGCCGGTGCGGAGTGGTGGTTCCTGCCGCTGCTGGATGGCGATGACCGCGCCATCGGCGTGGCCGGCATGCGCTTCGCCCGCACCGCGCCGCGGCTTACCCCCGAGCAGCGCCAGCTGGCCGAGGCGATGGTGGATGACATTGCCCAGGCCGCGCTGCGCACCCAGCTGGTGGCCGACCTGGAAAAGGCGCATGTGAGCAACGAGACCGAGCGGCTGCGCTCGGCGCTGCTGTCGTCGGTGTCGCACGACCTGCGCTCGCCGCTGGCGGCGATGATCGGCTCGGCCGACAGCCTCTCCAGCTATGCCGACGCGATGGACGCGCAGGACCGCCGCGCCCTGCTGGACACCATCCTGGTGGAAGGCGAGCGGCTGGACCGCTACATCCAGAACCTGCTGGACATGACCCGGCTGGGCCACGAGGGCCTGCAGATCAACCGCGACTGGATCGGCGTGGACGAGCTGGTGGGCTCGGCCGCGCGCCGCTTGCAGCGCTACCAGCCGGAGGTGCAGCTGAAGCTGGACATTCCGGCCACGCTGGCGCCGATCTGGGTGCACCCGGCGCTGGTGGAACAGGCCGTGTTCAACGTGATGGAGAACGCGGCCAAGTTCTCCCCGCCGGGCGCGGCGGTGGAGGTGCAGGCGCGGCTGGTGGAGGGCGAACTGCGCATCGACGTGCTGGACGCCGGCCCCGGCATTCCCGACGACGAGCGCGCGCGCATCTTCGACATGTTCTACAGCGTGGAGCGTGGCGACCGCGGCCGGCATGGCACCGGGCTGGGGCTGACCATCTGCCAGGGCATGATCGGCGCCCATGGCGGTAGCGTGCAGGCGCTGCCGGGCCGCGACGGACGCGGTACCCTGATCCGCATTACGCTGCCCCTGCTGCAACCCCACCCTGCCGATGACCACGACGACCCCTGACCTGCCCCAAGGTGCGCCCCCGGCGCGCGTGCTGGTGATTGACGATGAAGCGCAGATCCGGCGCTTCCTCGATATCAGCCTGCGCGCGCAGGGCTACCGCGTGGTGCAGGCCGCCACCGGCCAGGCCGGGCTGGAAGCGCTGGTAAGCGAGGGCGCGGACCTGGTGATCCTGGATATCGGCCTGCCGGACATGGAAGGCCACGAGGTACTGGCCGAACTGCGCCAGTGGAGCCAGGTGCCGGTGATCATGCTGACCGTGCGCGCCGGTGAAACCGAGAAGGTGCGGGCGCTGGACAACGGCGCCAACGACTATGTGACCAAGCCGTTCGGCACCCAGGAGCTGATGGCGCGGGTGCGGGCGTTGCTGCGCTCGCGCACGGTGTCGGCCGATGGCGTGTTGCCGCAGTTCGATGACGGGCACCTGCACATCGACCTGGTGCGCCGCGAGGTGCACCTGGACGGCGCGCCGGTGGCGCTGACGCGCAAGGAATATGCGTTGTTGTCGTTGTTGTTGCGCAACGCCGGGCGGGTGGTGACCCAGCCGCAGATCCTGCAGGAAATCTGGGGGCCAACGCATCAGGAAGACACGCATTACCTGCGGATCCTGGTGGGCAAGTTGCGGCACAAGCTGGGCGATTCCGCGTTGGATTCGCGGTACGTGTTCACCGAACCGGGCGTGGGATTGCGGTTCAAGGGGTGAGGAGGCACCGCGACCCACGGTCGTGGCTTACCCGATGGCGAGACGGTAGGTACCGGCGGTTGGCCGGTACCTACATTCCTCAGAACCCGAGGTCCACACCCGGCAGCAACGGCTGCAGCTGGTCGCGGAACAGCGTCTTGATGCGTTCCAGCGCCGCTTCATCGTCGGCCTCGAAGCGCAGCACCAGCACCGGCGTGGTGTTGGACGCGCGCAGCAGTCCCCAGCCATCGGGGAAATCGGCGCGCAGGCCGTCGATGGTGGACAGGCGGGCGCCCGCGAACGGCGACTCCTCCACCTGCGCGGCCGATACGAACAACGACACCAGCGCGTGCGGGGTGCCCGATTCCACCGGCACCTTCAGCTCCGGCGTGGACACGCTGTCGGGCAATTCGTCCAGCACCTCCGACGGCGTCTCCTCGCGCTGGGCCAGGATCTCCAGCAACCGCGCGGCCGCATACAGGCCATCGTCGAACCCGAACCAGCGCTCCTTGAAGAAGAAGTGCCCGCTCATCTCACCGGCCAGCTCGGCATCGGTTTCGCGCATCTTCGCCTTCATCAGCGAATGCCCGGTCTTCCACATCAGCGGGCTGCCGCCATTGCGCAGCACGTAGTCGGACAGCTTGCCGCTGCACTTCACGTCGTAGATGACCAGCGCGCCCGGGTTGCGCATCAGCACGTCGGCGGCGAACAGCATCAGCAGCCGGTCGGCATAGATGATCTTGCCTTCGCGGGTGACCACGCCCAGGCGGTCGCCGTCGCCGTCGAAGGCCAGGCCGATGTCCGCGTCGAAGCGCTTCACCGTCTGGATCAGGTCTTCCAGGTTGTGCGGGTCGCTCGGGTCCGGGTGGTGGTTGGGGAAGGTGCCATCCACATCGCAGTACAGCGGAATGACCTCCGCGCCGATGGCTTCCAGCAGCGGCTGGGCCAGTTCGCCGGCCACGCCGTTGCCGGCATCGGCCACCACCTTGAGCGGGCGGTCCAGCTGCACGTCGTCGGCGATACGCTGGATGTAATCGGCGTTGACCTCGCGCTGCTTCAGACTGCCCGGCTCGGCCGCCACATGCAGCTGGCCGTCGCGGATGCGCTGGAACAGTTCGGTGATGGCATCGCCCGACAGGGTTTCACCGCCCACCACGATCTTGAAGCCGTTGTAGTCCGGCGGGTTGTGGCTGCCGGTAACGGCCACGCAGCTGCCCGCGCGCAGGTGGTAACTGGCGAAGTACACCACCGGGGTGGGCGCCAGGCCGATGTCGATGACATCGCAGCCGGCGCGGCGCAGGCCCTCGATGAGCCCGGCACTGAGTTCCGGGCCGGACAGGCGACCATCGCGGCCCACGACGATCTCGCGCAGACCCTGCACCTGCAGCACCGAGCCGATGGCCTGGCCGATCAGCGCCGCCACCTGCGGGGTAAGCTCACGCCCCACCACGCCGCGGATGTCGTAGGCGCGGAAGATACCGGCCGGTACCTCCTGCCCCGCTACGCCCGGCACCGGCGGCGGACCGCCTTCGGCCATGGCAGGCACCACCGCCAGCGGTGCCTGCTCCAGGCTTTCGCGCAGGGTGAGGCCTTCTTCTTCGGTGGCGTCTTTCGACGCACGACGGCGCGGCAGCGCCACCTTGCCCTTGCCGAACTGCAGCATGCCGGCGATGGCCAGCAGCAGCACCGCCACCACCGCACTGGAAATGGCGCCCAGGCCCAGCGGGCCCGGCTCGATATCCGGCACGGCCGCGGCCAGGCGTAGCCCGCTCTTGCCGATCGGGCGCGCCAATGCCTCGGCACCGTCGGCCAGGCCCGCGTTGCCCTGTTCAATCACATTGTGGTTGCCCTGGCGCAGGGCCACGTAGCCCGCGCCCGGCACGCGCACCTGGTCGAAGGTGGCAGTCAGCCGCAGCAGCGGCTGGCGCACGTACACCAGCGCCGGCCCCTGCGTGCCCAGTACCACCGGCACCGCCAGGCCAAGGCGCTGGCCCCCGGCATCGCGCACCACGCGTGCCACCACCGCGTTCTGGGCGTTGGCCGCTTCCAGCAGCGCCAGGCGCGAATAGCCGAAGGCCTTCGGGTCGGCATAGGCCGCGTCCAGGCTGGCGGGGATGACCTGCACCTCTTCGGTACCCGGCCAGCCTTCGCGGATGGCCACGGCCGTGGCTTCGCCATCGCCGTTGCCCAGCGCCGTGGCCACGCGCTCGCTTTTCATCAGCTTGCGCAGCTGGTCCAGCTGGCCGTTCAAGGCCGTCTGCACCCCGCCCACGATCTGGTCACGCGACTGTTCCAGCTCCGTGCCCACCGAGGCCTGCCGCCACTGCCGCACCGCACTCCAGCCAAACCATGCGGCCAGCAGCACCAGCGCGACCACCACCAGTGGCCCGGTGCGCTTGCTTGCCAGCTTCGGTTGCCCTTCCGCCTTCGCCTTGCTCATGGAACTTCCCCCTGGTCAGCGCACCCCGGTATGGCCGAATCCACCCGTTCCCCTGGCGCTGTCGGTGAAAGTATCTACTACCTGCAGGCCCACGCGTGCGATGGGCAGCACAACCAGCTGCGCGATGCGGTCGCCCGGCTGCAGCGTGAAGGCCTCGCGGCCACGGTTCCACGCGCTGATCAGCAGCGGGCCCTGGTAATCGGCGTCGATCAGCCCGGTGCCGTTGCCCAGCACGATGCCGTGGCGATGGCCCAGCCCCGAGCGCGGCAGCACCACGGCGGCCAGGTTCGGGTCGGCAATGTGGATGGCGATACCGCTGGGAATCAGCGCCGTATCGCCCGGCTGCAGGGTGAGCTCGGTTTCCAGCGCCGCGCGCAGGTCCAGCCCGGCGCTGTGCTCGGTGGCGTAGGCCGGCAGCGGCCAGGTATCGCCGAAGCGCGGGTCGAGCAGCTTTACCTGCAACGGCTGAAGGGTGGAATCAACGCTCATGCGTGCAACCTCTGGGCAATCAGGGACAACAGTTGTTCGGCCAGCAGCGCCTTGGAGGTACCGGGGAACACCTGTTCGCCGCCCTGCCAGTAGGCCGTGGCCGCGTTTTCATCACTTTCGAAACCGCCGGTGGCAATGCCCACCTGGTTGGCAATCACCAGGTCCAGGCGCTTGTCCACCAACTTGCCGCGCGCGTACTTCTCCACATCGTGGGTTTCGGCGGCAAAGCCGACCACCAGCTTCAGCGCGTTGGTCTGCGCGGCCACCTCGGCCAGGATGTCCGGCGTGCGCACCAGCTCCAGCGTGAGGGTCTGGGTGCCGGCGGTCTTCTTCAATTTCTGCGGGGCCACCTGGCGCGGGGTGTAATCGGACACCGCGGCCGCGCCTATATAGATGTCGGCGGGCAGCGCGCCCAGCACCGCTTCGCGCATCTGCGCGGCCGAGCGCACATCCACCCGCTGCACCCCGGTCGGGGTGGGCAGCTGCACCGGGCCACTCACCAGCACCACCTGCGCGCCTTGGCGCACGGCGGCGGCGGCCAGCGCATAGCCCATCTTGCCGCTGCTGCGGTTGCCCACGTAGCGCACCGGGTCCAGGTCTTCGTAGGTGGGGCCGGCACTGATGACCACGCGCAGGCCCTTCAGCTGCTGCTCGGGCGCGGCTTCAGCACCGGCCGGCGCCTGCAGCGCGGCCAGTGCCGCAACAATCGCATTGGGTTCGGTCAGCCGGCCCGGGCCGGATTCGCCTTCGGCCAGCGGGCCGTCTTCGGGCCCGATCACCTGCGCGCCGCGCTGGCGCAGCAGGGCGATGTTGGCCTGCGTGGCCGGGTGCTGCCACATGCGGTGGTTCATGGCCGGGCACACGGTGAGCGGCGCGGTGGTAGCCAGGCACAGCGTGGTGACCAGGTCATCGGCATTGCCGTGGGCCAGCCGGGCCAGCAGATCGGCGGTGGCCGGGGCCACCACGATGCGATCGGCCCAGCGGGCCAGCTCGATATGGCCCATGGCCTGCTCGGCGGCGCTGTCCCACAAGGTGGTGCGAGTGGGCTGGCCGGACAGGGCCTGGAAGCTCAGCGGGGTGACGAACTGCTGGGCCCCGGCGGTCATGGCGACCTGCACCTGGGCCCCGGCATCGCGCAGGCGACGCACCAGTTCCAGCGACTTGTAGGCGGCAATGCCGCCCCCTACGCACAACAACAGCTTCTGGCCTTGCAGCGGGCGCGCGGACGCCGGAGAAGCCTGGGGGGAGTCAGCCACCTGCGAATTTCCTGTCGAACTGAGGCGTTTAGCTTACCTGATGGGGTGTGGGGGGCTCATGCCTCAGGGGCATGAGGGGGGTGTTTTTGGTCATGAGGGGCGACTCAAACTCGCCCTTCACCGATGGCCCGACTTGTTGTACTTGAGCTGGCCAGCCTAAGATCGGTCAAAGCAGGGATCGCTGTTGGCCGCTCCTACACTGTCACTTTCAAATCCGCGGAAGAGCTACGAGGAACAAGGATGCCAGAGCATGCACCCAAAATTTCGGAACTGTATCTGGCATTTCGTCAGGCCAAGTCATCGCTGTTCTTTGAGAAGCGGGGCGTAGGACTTCGCGAAATTGCAGAATACGAACAAAATCTTTACGAAAATCTGAAAAGTTTGCGGAAAAAGTTAGCGAATGGGGCTTGGTTTGACCAACTGGAAGTTGGTGAAGTTTGGATAGTACCTAAGCGCTTTCGCGATCCGCCTGCGGAAGGTGAAGACGTAATTCGAATCGGCTCTCCGAAGCAAGATCAAGCAGCGAGATCAGTAGATGTTCAGGTTCGCCTATCCCCCCATCCTGATTATGCAATTACTGAGGTTCTCTATCTTTGGGAGTTTGGCGAACTTCTTGAATCATTATTATCCGAAGATGTAGTTGGCTACAGATTAGATGTAAAGAATAATGAAATATCAAAGCATCGACGATGGCTCTTCGAGTACTGGCCTAAGCGCTACCAAGAATTTAGATCAGCCCCGCTAGCAGCAGCAGCACGAATTCTGGCCAATGACTCGGATGCCGTCATAATTAGCGCCGACCTTGCTAGTTTCTACGATACCGTTGAACCATCCTTTCTTTTGGAGAAAACCTTTCTAAGGGAGCTCAGGGAGAATGGCGCGAGTACAAGGGCGACGAAGAGATTTAAGCATGCCACCTCGTCCCTTCTTTCTTCTTATGATCGATTCAGGGCTATTGCCTCGAAGCGGTTAACAGTCCCGGTACATATTGGAATACCAATTGGCGCACTCACTAGTAGAGTGCTTGCCAATGTGTCACTTGCTACCTTGGATAGATTTGTAAGCTCGCGCCCAGAGGTTGCATGCTACGCGCGTTACGTTGACGACTTAGTCATCGTAATTGAGGCGAAGGGAGAACCCACTGCGCTGGAGGTGATCTCTGACTACCTGCCAATTATTTCCAGCAAAAGCGAGCTACTTCACCTAAATGCTGAAATTCTTGGACGCAGGGGGTCAGAGTTTCAGGTTCAGCAGAGGAAGATTAAGGTTCACCATCTTCATGGAGAACCAGGCGCGGATTTCGTCAAAGCCGTGGACTCCGACTTCGCGAGAGCATTGAGTGAGCGCAGGGCCTTCATCGACTCCTCAACACTAGTCGGCGGCGGGGTAGCTCATTTAATTCGTGCGAACAATGGCGCTGGATCACCGCTGCGCGTTCTTAGGGAAGCGGACCGTGCCCGCCTCGAGCACTTCGCTCTCTCCACAAGCCTCCGATCGCTTGAACGAGTGACAAGCATGATTAATCATGCTGAGGCGAAGAAAATGGTTAGGGAATGTCTAGAGCGAGTAGTCCGAGTACTCGACTCTGAGAATGACTGGGTTGATGACTTAGACGTCGCGTTACGACTACTGAAGCTCGCAATAATCACAGGTGACTGGGTCTCGGCAATAGACCTACGTAGTCGACTGGATCGTGTTTGGGGCACAACCGAAGCCTTGCGCGCATCTGCTGGAACGCTCTATTACCGAAACCAGAGGCTCGACCCCATTAGGAGATCACCCTGGATATGGCTCCGAAACTATCTTCATGAGCGACGCCTCGAGGCGATTTGCGCCTGCCTCCCAATCGGCATGCACGCTGACGAAATTGATAGCAGCTTCCCTGGAGGTGTACGCGTACGCACTCATAAAATAGGAGCCACAACTCTTCGCAGGCGATCTGAGCTGCTGGCACTGACAGATCTTCGGACTAGAGATCGCGAAGAAGACGGATCACTCCTTTGCGCCGCTTCCGAGGGGCGAATGAACGAGCTACGCCGATCACTTCGACGTGATCCAGAATTAGCTTTACGCCTCTCTTCAATTGATGAGTTCATTGAACGCTGCCGGAGACTGGGCGATCCGGCTTGGAACATGCCGGCTGCGCGCCTATTCCTCTGCACTCGACCGCCGTCTTACTTCGATGTCGCTCATCGATGGCTATACCAAGTTGAGGATAACGGCTTTGATAGTTCAATCTTCGAAAAGCTAATAGACGTTGTGAATGCAGTCCGTGGAACCAGCTATGGCGACCCGGTTGGACGAGTTCTCGATACGAACACTATTGCAATTGAAGGGAAACAGGCAGCCAAACCTATTGATGATTCCTACCACAACAACGACCCTCGCATTATCCTTGGGAACTTGGTAGTTAAAAACGAATGGTGGGAAGGGGCGGCCACAAGAGTCTCAGGAAGTTCAGCAGGCAGACCATCTTTAACTTGGCCGCGATTGCGTGGATTGGCAGATGTTCTCGAGAAGGCGGAGCGAGCATCTCGGAAGAACTCATCAGAGATGTTGGTTTTACCTGAACTATCAATCCCCCGACAATGGTTTAGAACTGTTTCCAATCACGTTGTTAAGCTCGGGAGGTTTGGCTTGGTCACGGGCTTGGAATATCTACACTCCCCAACCACTAACCAAGTTGCCAATCAAGCTTTCGCAGTGCTCCCAGGTCCACTGATGTCTGTGGCGACATGGCCTTGGACAAAGCGAATGCCCGCCCGGGAGGAGGCACGTTCGCTATCTAAGATGCCCATACCCCTGTCGTTTTCTCCACCGGCGGGGAACCCGCCGCCACGAACGGTCATTCACTCCAACTGGGGAACATTCTCGGTATTAATTTGCAGCGAGCTCATTGAGGCCAGACTTACTGCGGACTTACTCGGGCGTGCGGATGTTGTTCTTTGTCCGGCGTGGAATCCCGACACTGCATCCTATGACCACCTCATTCAATCGGTCGGCTTCCAGCTTCACGCAATTATCGCAATTTCTAATAACGGACATTATTCCGATTGTCGCGCGTGGGCACCAAGGACAGAGCGATGGGAACGAGACTTGTGTCGACTAATAGAGCGCGACGTAGACGATATCGTCTATGTGGATATTCCGATTGCTAGCCTCCAAGCATTCCACGGTGGTGATAAGCAAGCCACAGATCGATTTGGAAAACTGCGCAAAGCACTCATGGCTCGCAAGTACGCAGACGCCAAACGGGAGCTTGAGCGACTTACTGATGGCTTACCCAGCGTATGGCGCCCGCTTCCTCCTGACTGGGAGGAGTGACGTACGCAGACCATCCATTGAGGTTGAGTGCTAGTCGTGGCTATTGGCGTGAACACCGGCCGTGCACTGCAGCTTTGGATGGGGAGATGAGCAGCCCTGCTGCCGAAACCGCATCTCTTTAACAATTCACACTCCAAGGTGAGCGTCTCTATGCGACTCACTCAATCGAGCACTAGCATATGAGAGACGCACCGAACAGCAATTTCCTGGGCCAAGGATAAGTAGCTCGCAATGCGTGCCGCTATTCCCTACCGTACTGAGCGCCGTTGACCGATTGGCCTGCCTCCGCCATTCATTTGATACTAGGCCATGGCAATCAAAGACTGGCCCAAGAACGAACAACCGCGCGAGAAGCTGCTGGCACGCGGGCCGGCAGCGCTTTCCGACGCTGAGCTACTCGCATTGTTCATGGGCACCGGCTGTAAGGGTTTGGACGTCATGGAGAACGCACGCCTTCTCCTCAAGGATCATGGCCCCCTGCGCCTATTGCTTGATATGAGCGCGCAGAAGCTGAGGAAACTGCCCGGGCTCGGCCCGGCACGGGCCTGCAAGCTGGTAGCCGCACTGGAACTCGCCGACCGCCATCTGCGTGCAAAGTTGGACCTGGGTGAAGGCATGTGCGATCCCAAGGCAGCCATGCGCTACTTCAAACAGCGGCTTCGCGGGCGCCCCCATGAGGTCTTTGCGGTCATGTTCTTGAACACCCGCAATCACATGCTGGCGTTCGAGGAACTCTTCCACGGCACGATCGATGCGGCGGCGGTCTACCCGCGCGAAGTGGCACGCCGCGCCCTGTTCCACAACGCGGCAGCGGTGATCATTGGTCACAACCACCCTTCTGGCAGCGCCGAACCGTCCGCCGCCGACCGGGACATCACCCGCCATCTGGAAAAGGCTTTGCCGCTGGTCGGCGTCCGCCTCCTCGACCACGTAGTAGTAGGCGAAGGCACCCCCGTCTCCATGGCTGAACGAGGCTGGCTCGAACCCACCCTGTCCTTCCGGGGCTGAACGCCCCAGTCAGCCCAGATACCCCTGTCCGGAGCCCCGAAACCGGCCCCAAGCCCCCTAAAGCCCCCTGCCCCAACCCCGTTCAATGGATCGGCCCGCCATCTAGGCTAAAATTGCCGATTCCGCCGCTCCAGTCCCAAAGCAGGCCTTGTGAAAAATCTCCTCCGCGCCCTGATCAGCCAAGGCATCGAAGCCTTGCGCGCCAACGGCACTCTGCCGGCCGATACCCTGACCCCGGAATTCGTGGTCGAACGCCCGAAGACCCGTGAGCACGGCGATTTCGCCACCAATGCCGCGATGCTGCTGGCCAAGCCGGCGCGCAGCAACCCGCGCGCCCTGGCCCAGGCGCTGCTGGATGCGCTGCCCAAAAGCGCCGATGTACTGCGCGTTGAGATCGCCGGCCCGGGCTTCATCAATTTCCACCTCGCCCCCAGCGCCTATCAGCGCGAAGCGGCCAGCGTGCTCAAGGAAGGCGCCGATTACGGCCGCAACCTGAGCGGCAACGGCCGTACCGTGGGCGTGGAGTATGTGTCGGCCAACCCAACCGGCCCGCTGCACGTGGGCCATGGCCGTGCTGCCGCCATCGGCGACTGCCTGGCGCGCCTGCTGGATGTAAACGGTTGGAACGCCAAGCGCGAGTTCTACTACAACGACGCCGGCGTGCAGATCGAGAACCTGGCCCTGTCCACCCAGGCGCGCGCCAAGGGGCTCAAGCCCGATGACGCCGGCTGGCCGGAAGCGGGCTACCGCGGCGATTACATCCAGGACGTGGCCAACGCCTACCTGGCCGGCGCCACGGTGGAGCTGGAAGGCCACTCGGTGGTGGGCGAGCGCGACCCGGACAACCTGGATGGCATCCGCCGCTTCGCGGTGGCCTACCTGCGCAACGAGCAGAACCAGGACCTGGCGGCGTTCGGGGTGGATTTCGACATCTACTTCCTGGAAAGCTCGCTGTACAAGGACGGCAAGGTGGAAGAGACCGTCGCCCAGCTGAAGGCGGCCGGCCACACCTATGAGGAAGGCGGCGCGCTGTGGCTGCGCTCGACCGACTTCGGTGACGACAAGGACCGCGTGATGCGCAAGTCCGACGGCACCTACACCTACTTCCTGCCGGACGTGGCCTACCACCTGAGCAAGTGGCAGCGCGGCTATGAGCGCGCCATCACCGAGCTGGGCGCAGACCACCACGGTTCGCTGGCGCGCGTGCGCGCCGGCCTGCAGGCGCTGGACGTGGGCATTCCCAAGGGCTGGCCGGAGTACGTGCTGCACCAGATGGTGACGGTGATGCGCGGCGGCGAGGAAGTGAAGCTGTCCAAGCGTGCCGGCAGCTACCTGACCCTGCGCGACCTGATCGAAGAAGCCGGCCGCGATGCGACCCGCTGGTTCCTGATCGCGCGCAAGCCCGATTCGCAGCTGACCTTCGATATCGACCTGGCCCGCGCGCAGAGCAACGACAACCCGGTGTTCTACGTGCAGTATGCGCACGCCCGGGTGTGCAGCCTGCTGCGCCAGGCCCAGGAGAAGGGCCTGAGCTATACGCAGGGCGAAGGCCTGGCCGGCATGGCCTCGCTGAACGACGATGCCTCGCTGTGGCTGATGATTGAAATGTCGCGCTTCCCGGAAGTGGTGGAAGCGGCCGGTATCGCGCTGGAGCCGCACCTGATCGCGCAGTACCTGCGTGAATTGGCGCACGCCTTCCACACGTGGTATCACGGCACGCAGGTACTGGTGGCTGACGACGCCGAACGCAATGCCAAGCTCACGCTGGCCTGCGCGGCGCGCCAGGTGCTGGCCAATGGTCTGAACGTCCTGGGCGTTTCCGCCCCGGAAAAAATGTAAGCAGTGGAGAAGCAGTAAATGGCAGCACGACGCGGCAAGAGCCAGGCACGACGCAACAGCAACCAGGGCACGCCGGGATGGGTGTGGCTGGTGGCCGGTGTGGCGATTGCGGCCGTAGTGTTTTTGGCGGCACCGAACCTGTTCAAGAGCGACGGTGACGGTTTCCTGCGGGTAGGCCCGCAGCCGAACCCGAACGCCCAGCCCGCCCCGGTGAGCGACGCCGACACCGACGTGGGCGCTGAACTGCCCAAGCCGGGCGCGGCGGCCAAGCCTGCCGAACCGGCCAAGCCGGCGGCTACCCAGTACGACTTCTACACCTTGCTGCCCGGCAAGGAAGTGGAAATGTCCGATGCGGAGCTGGCGGCCAGCGCGCGTGCTGAAGACCAGCGCCGTGCCAAGGCCGAGGCGCAGCGCGCGCAGGCGGCGTTGGAAGGACGCCCGTTGCCACCGGCACCGGCCCCGACCAGCACCGCGGCAACCACCTCGCCTGCGGCAGTGAGCACCGCCCCGCTGCCCGCCCCGGTGGCGGAGCGCCCGGCGGCGACCACGGCTCCGGCGGCAACGCCGGCGCAGACCGCGGCGGCTACCCCGGCGGCACCGAAGCCGGCGGCCACTGCAGCGGCGACGCCTGCTGCGGCGGCGGCTGAGCCTGCGACCAGCAACGTGCGCTACATCCTGCAGGCCGGTGCGTTTGGTGCGTCTGGCGATGCCGAGGCGACCAAGGCCAAGCTGGCGATGATCGGTTTGGCGGCGCGGGTGGAATCGGCGCAGATCAACGGCAAGACGGTGTACCGCGTGCGCATGGGGCCGTATGGCAGCGCCGGGGAGCTGGCGGAGGCCAAGCAGAAGCTGGACGGGACGGGGCTTCAGGCGATGGCGATCAAGGCGCAATAAGCCGGCCTGAGCAGAGCACGCCAACGCGCACCAGGGAGGGCACGACAATGGCATTGCGGTACCAGCCAAAGGTAGGAGAGGTGGTAGCATCGCGTCATTGGCCTTTGAGCCCTTTGCTTCACCTATTTGGCCTTGAGCCCTGAAAAAGCCCCGCACTGCGGGGCTTTTTCTTTTTCACTCCGGCCCGGATGTCACACGTTTGCGAGCCATTGCGGGGCGGTCGTCCGGGGATGCAGTTGTCGGCGTGATTGATCACCGCTCGCCGCCGTCCGATATGGATGCGCTATCGTCCGCGCATGTCCTCCCGCCCTGATCCTGCTGACCTGCCCGGCGTTGCCGGTGCCACCGGCCGCTACCGCGAATGGGCGCCGCCGCCTGCGCTGAAGGGATGCTTCGGGCAGCTGTGGCGCAGCGATCTGCCGGCGGGCCATAGCGGTGAGGTGGCGGTGCTGCCCGATGGCTGCGTGGACATCCTGTGGCGCGATGGGCGGCTGTATGTGGTGGGGCCGGATGTGGTGGCGGCGCACCCGCAGCTGACGCCGGGTGCGCAGGTGTTGGGCGCGCGGTTCCAGCCGGGTGCGGCGCGGGCGTGGCTGGGGGTGCCGCTGGGCGAGATGGTGGGCACGGCCGTGGAGCTGGATGCGGTGCTGGGGCCGCAGGCGCGGCAGATGGCGACGCGGTTGAATGAGGTGGGCGATGGCGATGCGCGGCAGCGGCTGTTTGCGCAGGCGTTGGCTGGGCTGCCCCGCTCCACCGGTAGCCGCCACGCGCTGGCGGCGCGGGTGTTCGAGCAGGTGCGGGCCGGGGGCAGCGATCTGGCCGCGATCGGTTCGGCGCTGCAGGTGAGCACGCGCAGCCTGCGCCGGTTGTGCCATGAGCAGTTTGGCTATGGGCCGAAGATGCTGGAGCGGATTCTTCGGCTGCAGCGGTTCCTGGCGCTGGCCCGGGCGCGGCCGGGGGATGGGCTGGCGGGGCTGGCGGCGGACGTGGGTTATGCCGACCAGTCGCACCTGAGCCGCGAGGTGCGGGCGCTGGCGGGGATCGGGGCGGCGCAGTTGTGCGCGCAGTGGCGCAGCTGACTGGCCGTTTTGTTCAAGACCGGCGCGGCCGCGGTGGCGATGCTGGGGCTCCTTTCAACGAGATGCCTCCATGAGCACCGCACACGGCAACGATCGCCGGATCGACAACATTGAATTCAACGTGGCTGACATCGCGCGCAGCAAGGCGTTCTACGGCAGCGTGTTTGGCTGGTCGTTCACCGATTACGGCCCGGGCTATACCGAGTTCGACGATGGCCGCTTGCGCGGTGGGTTTACCACCGATGCGCCGGTGCGTGCGGGTGGGCCATTGGTGATTCTGTATGCCGACGAGCTGGTAGCCACGCAGCAGCGGGTGGAAGCGGCCGGGGCGGACATCTGCCGGGCGGCGTTCGACTTTCCGGGTGGGCGGCGGTTTCATTTCCGCGATCCGGATGGGTATGAGTTGGCGGTGTGGACAGCCGCCTGAGGTAGAGCCGACCGTTGGTCGGCTGCCGTGAGCGGTGGGTGTGCTTCAAGGGCAGCCGACCAACGGTCGGCTCTACCGGTTCGGGCGTGCGGCCGCGGTGGTGGCCTGTTCGGGCGTGCGGCCGCGGTGGTGGCCTGTTCGGAGTGTGGCCGCGGTGGTGGCCTGTTCGGGCGTGTGGCCGAGGTGTCGGCCAGCGGTGCCCTTGGATCAGTCGCGTGCGACCTGGAAACCGGCGAACGACTGGCTTACCGGCATCAGTTCCAGGCGGTTGATGTTGAGGTGCGCCGGGAGGTTGGCTACCCAGAAGATCTGCTCGGCGATGTCGTCGGCGGTCATCGGGTTGGCACCGGTGTAGAGGGTGTCCGAGGCGGCCTGGTTGCCGTGGGTGCGCACCAGGGTGAACTCGGTTTCGGCCATGCCCGGCTCGATGGTGGTGACGCGCACGCCGGTGCCGTGCAGGTCGGCGCGCAGGCCGAGCGAGAACTGGCTGACGAAGGCCTTGGTGCCGCCATAGGCGTTGCCGCCCGGGTACGGGTACACGCCGGCCACCGAGCTGATGTTGATGATGGCGCCCTTGCGCTCCACCAGCTGCGGCAGCAGGCGGTGGGTGAGGGTGACCAGCGCGGTGACGTTGGTGTCGATCATGGTGCGCCAGTCTTCCAGCGAGGCGCTCTGCGCCGGGGCGGTGCCCTGGGCGAGGCCGGCGTTGTTGACCAGCAGGTCGATGGCGGCGAAGTCGGCCGGCAGGGCGGCCAGAGCGGCCTCCATGGCGGCGCTGTCGCGCACGTCGAAGACGGCCGCATGTACGCGCTCTGGACCGTAGGCGTCGACCAGCGGCTGCAGCCGTTCAGCGCGGCGGCCGGTGGCGATGACGCGCCAGCCGGCCTGGGCGAAACGATGGACGGCGGCAGCGCCAAAGCCGGAGGTGGCGCCAGTAATCAGAGCGGTACGGGTCATCGGGGTACTCCGTGGGAATCACGGGTATTTTCGCACCGATGCGGGGGGTGTGTGCCGGGGGCAATGTGCCGCACGGGGCGGGATGGCGTAGAGCCGGGCTCTGCCCGGCTGTGCGTGGGTGGCCGGTTCGCGTGCAGCCGGGCAGAGCCCGGCGCTACGTGGGACGCGGAGCGCAGCCGGGCAGAGCCCGGCTCTACGCGATCTGCGGTCAGCGGATACGGAAGACGCGGGCCTTGGGCAGGTCTTCGTCCACCTGCAGGAACCAGCGGCCGGCGATGCCGGGCACCACCACGATTTCGGGGTTGCTGCGGCTGGCCTTGAGCTTCATCTCGCCCTTGAGCACCTGCCACTGCTGGCCGTTGTCGAGGGTGAACACGGTGCCGGGTGCCCAGCCGTCTACCTGGCCGGTGACCTTGGCGGTAATGGGGCCGTCGTCCAGCCCCGGGAACATGGGGGCCGGGGTAGGCGCGCCGGGGGCGGCGGCCGGGGCGGCGGCGGCCGGCGGGGCCGGGGTGCGGGCCTCGGCCTCGCGCAGCAGGCGGTTGAGGGTCTGCAGCTGGGCCGGGCTGAGCCCCACCTGGGCCAGCGCCTGCGGGTCCACGCGCTGTTCGATTGCCACATACGGGGCCTGGGCGGCGGCCGTTGCGGCCAGCCAGACCATGCCCACACCCGCCAGAACCTGCCACCTGCGCATTGCCTGCTCCACTGCCTGTTGATGCTCGATGGCGGCACTGTGCTGCACTTTCATGGCAGCCAGATGACAGCGCGGCCGGTCGCGCCGGGCGCTGAGGCCGGCAGGGGGTAAAATGGCCGCCAGCCGCGCAGCCGCGCCGGCGGTATTGGACGTCACATGATCAACAACGATGTACTGCGCAGCATCCGCTACATGCTCGACCTCAGCGACGGCATGATCGCCGACACCTGTGCCCTGGCCGATCCGGCCTTCGTGATCGACAAGGCCGACGTGGCCGGTTGGCTGCGCAAGGAAGACGAGGAAGGCTTCGTGGCCTGCGACGACCGCACCCTGGCGCACTTCCTGGACGGGCTGATCGTGCACTTCCGTGGCCGCGACGAGAGCCAGCCGCTGCGCCCGGTGGAAAAGCGCATCACCAACAACCTGGTGCTGAAGAAGCTGCGCGTGGCCTTCCAGCTGAAGGACGTGGACATGCACGAGATCTTCCAGCAGGCCGGTTTCCCGGTGTCCAAGCCGGAGCTGTCGGCGCTGTTCCGCCAGCCGGACCACAAGAACTACCGCGCCTGCGGCGACCAGCTGCTGCGCAACTTCCTGAAGGGCCTCACCCTGCGCGTGCGCGGCGCCTGAGCCCCACGCTGGCACGTGGCTCCGCCTGCGGGGTCACGTGCTGCAGCAGTTCCTGCATGAAGGCCCGCGCCGCCGGCGTGGGCAACCGCGACCACACCGCATGGACGCGCCGCACGGGCGCATCCTGGATGGCTACGCAGGCCACGCCGGTGAAGCCGGCGGCGATGGCCACCGGCACGATCCCCACCGCCAGCCCCTGCTGGACGAAGCGCTCGATGAGCGACATGTGGTTGATCTCGAACGGCACCCGATGCGGCAACCCGGCCGCGGCGAAGGCTTCGTCGGTCTGGCGGCGTGCGCCACTGCCGTACTGGAAATCCACCAGCGGCAGCTCGGCCAGGGTAGCCAGTGACAGGCGCTTGCGGCTGGCCAGCGGGTGGCTCGGTGGCAGCACGGCCACCATGGATTCTTCGGCGAGCAGGCGGTGGCACGCACCGTCGATGGCGGTACCGGGCGACAGGCCTACCAGCGCGACATCCACGCGGCGCTCGCGCACGTCTTCCATCAGCACTTCGCTCTTGTCCATGCGCAGGCGGAATTCCACCTGCGGGTAGCGCGTGTGGAAGGCGGCCAGGCAGGCCACCAGATCCACGGCGGTGAGCGAGGTGATCTGGCCGATGGTGAGGGTGCCGCGCACCTGGCCGGCCACGGCGGCCACGTCTTCGCGCAGGTGCCGCAGCGAATCGAGCACCTGGCGGGCGTGGCTGAGCAGCGCTTCGCCAGCCGGGGTGACCCGCACCTGGCGCGGCAGGCGTTCGAACAGGGTGGCCTGCAGTTCTTCTTCAAGATGGGCGATCTGGTGGCTCAGCGCGGACTGCACCACGTGGCAGCGCGCGGCGGCGCGGGTGAAGTTGCGCTCTTCGGCCAGGGCCACGCAGAACTCGAGCTGTTTGAGGTTCACGCCGACATCTCCACCACCCATCTATTTTTCAGATGCATTGGATGATAACTATTCATTTCCATCATCGCGAAGGGAGGCGGACACTGGCGTCCCCCTGGAGTCTGGACGCGTTATGACCGCCGATGTACACACCCCGTTGAGCCGCTGGCAGGTGCTGTTGATGGCCTTTGCCACCGGCGTGGCGGTGGCCAGCAATTACTACGCCCAGCCGCTGCTGCACACCATTGCCGGCGAGTTCGGGGTGTCGTTCGGCCGCGCGGGCACGCTGGTGACGGCGGCGCAGCTGAGCTATGGCGTGGGCGTGGTGCTGCTGGTGCCGCTGGGCGACATGTTCGAGCGGCGGCGGTTGATCGTGGTGATGTCGTTGTTGTCAGCGTCGGGGTTGGTGGTGAGCGCGTTGAGCCATGAGTTCGCCTGGCTGCTGGTGGGCACGGCGATCACCGGGTTGTTCTCGGTGGTGGCGCAGGTGCTGGTGCCGTTCGCTGCCACGCTGGCGCGGCCGGAAGAGCGTGGCCGGGTGGTGGGCACGGTGATGAGCGGGCTGCTGCTGGGCATCCTGCTGGCGCGCACGGTGGCCGGGGCGTTGTCGTCGCTGGGCGACTGGCGCTGGGTGTACTGGATGGCGGCGGCCACGCTGGTGCTGACCACGTGGGTGCTGTATCGCACGTTGCCGCGTTTCCATCAGCACGCGGGCCTGAGTTACGGGGCGTTGCTGCGTTCGATCGGCACGCTGTTCGCGCAGGAGCCGGTGTTCCGGCTGCGCACGCTGCTGGGGGCGTTGAGTTTTGCGATGTTCGCGATGTTCTGGACGCCGCTGGCCTTCCTGCTGGCGGGCGCGCCGTACCACTACAGCGATGCGACGATCGGGCTGTTCGGGCTGGTCGGCGCGGCGGGCACGCTGGCCGCAGGTGTAGCCGGGCGGATGGCGGACCGTGGCAAGGCGGCATTGGCGACGACACTGGCGCTGGTGCTGCTGGCGGCGTCGTGGTTGCCGCTGGGCTTTTCGACGCAGTCGCTGGTGGCGCTGGTGGTGGGCGTGCTGGTGCTGGACCTGGCGGCGCAGTTGCTGCATGTGAGCAACCAGAACGTGGTGTTCGCGCTGCGACCGGAAGCACGCAACCGGCTCAATGCGGGGTACATGACCGGGTACTTCATTGGCGGGTCGTTGGGGTCGCTGGTGTCGGCGCAGGTGTATGGCGCGTTCGGCTGGACCGGGGTCTGCGTAACCGGCGCGGGCGTGGCCGCGGTGGCGATGGCGGTGTGGGCGGTGGCGGTGGTGGCGGAGAAACGCGCCGCCCGGTAGAGCCGACCGTTGGTCGGCTGCATTTGCGTGCCGCCCGGTAGAGCCGACCGTTGGTCGGCTGCATTGCGCGCCGCCTGGGGCAGCCGACCAACGGTCGGCTCTACCGGATGGGGTGTGTGCCCGGCGGTCGGAATGCCGCGCGGGGTGGGTGGGCGCTCCGTTAGAAGGCGGTCTGTACCGCGAACTCGACGCGCGAGCCTGCGTTGCCGGGGAACAGACGTTTGGCCGCGCTGTCGGTGTCGTGCGCGGTGAGGCGCAGCTCCCACGGGCCGTGCACCTTCCAGATGGCGCTGAGCTGGCCGTGCAGGTAGTCGTCGGCCTGCGCGCTGGCCAGCCAGTAATGGCCCACGGCCGCTTCCAGGCGCCACTGTTCGCCCAGCGGCAGGCGCGCGCCGAGCTGGGCGTAGGTGCCGGTGTGGCCGCCGGCCAGCGCGTCGTCGGACACGCCTACCTGCAGCCAGTAACGCTGCTGCCAGGTGAGGGTGCTGTTGAGCTCGGTCCAGTTCAGATCCACGGTGCTGGACGGGTAGAGGTAGCGGGTGAGGTTGACGTCCAGTGCCCAGTCCTGGCCCAGCGCCCCACCCCACCCGGCCACCACGTCGAATTCGCTGCGCGCGCCGTTGTCGGGCTGGAACGACACCCCTGAGCCCCACACCGAGGCGTACCAGCCGCTTTCGCTGCCCAGTTTGACGCCCGCCTGTGCGGCCGGGTCGCCGTCACTCTGCGAGCTGCCGCGCCAGACATAATCGGTGGTGAGGGTCGCATTGCCCTCCACCGCGGCCGCCGCCGCACCACTCATCACCAGGCCCAGCAGCAGCACGCTGCAGCGGCGCGCCCTGCGCCCTTTCATCTGTTCAACCACCACGGTAAGCACTCCATCGGACGGCGGCGCCGTCGAGGTGGGCAGTGTTCCCGCAGGGGCCGTAAAGCCGCCATGCCGCGGCGGCGGCAGGGGCGCAAAATCAGCGTAAATCCTGCGTCCACGATGCCGCACGGGGGCCGCGCTATCATGGGCCGCTCTGACCTGTTGCGAGTAATGGCGTGGACGCGATCCTGACCCCGGTATCGATTGGCGAGCTGATCGACAAGATCACCATCCTGGAAATCAAGGCCGAACGCATCAGCGATGCGGGCAAGAACGCCAACGTCCGCAAGGAACTCGATGGCCTGTGGCCGCTGTGGCAGCATCAGCTGGCCAGCCAGCCGGGGCTGGACGCGCTGAAGGATCAGCTCAAGGCCATCAACGTGCGCATGTGGGACATCCAGGACCAGCTGCGCGACAAGGAAGCGGCGCAGGTGTTCGACGATGCGTTCATCCAGCTGGCGCGTGGGGTGTACGGCACCAACGGCGAGCGGGTGAAGGTGAAGAACGAGATCAACCGCGTGGCCGGTTCGCAGCTGGTGGAAGAAAAGCAGTACCAGGGCGAGTAACCGGCCCCGCCCGCGCCGGGCTCAGTGCCCGGTGGCGGCCATGAAGCGTTCGCGGTCCTGCTGGGTACGCCGGCGGATTTCAGCCAGCGCCTCGTTTTCGGTGGCTTCCAGCATGGATTCGAACAGGCGCTGGAAGTGGTTGCGCATGGCCAGCCGTGCGGCCGCCGGGTCGCGCGCGCGCAGGGCGTCGAGGATGGCGGTGTGTTCTTCGTCGCGGGTGTCGTCGTCGTTGTGGCAGACGTTGGCATACACCTGCCGCACCCGCGGCAGTTCATTGCGCATGCGCCAGATCAGCTGCACGCAGTGCTCCACCACCGGGTTGCCGGCAATGCGGGCAATGGACAGGTGGAACTGGCGGTCGGCTTCGCTGGCGGCGGCCTCGCCCGAGGCCGGGTCGACCATGGCCGCGATCAGGCCGGCCAGGTCCTGGAGTTCTTCTTCGGTGATGCGGCTGGCGGCCATGGCCGCCGCTTCGGCTTCGATCACCGCGCGAGCGGCGGTGAGGTCGAAGGCAGACACGTCCGGCAGCGCGCCGGGGGCCTGCGACGGGCGCGCCTTCACATACACGCCCGAGCCGGTCTTGATGGTGATCAGCCCCTGCGCTTCCAGCGCGATTTCCGCCTCGCGCACGGTCACCCGGCTGACGCCGAGGCGCTCGGCCAGGTCGCGTTCGCCGGGCAGCCGCGAGCCCGGCGGGAATTCGCCCTTCTCGATCAGCGCGACGATTTCGGCGGCAATGGACTGGTAGAGACGGGGTTCGGACATCATCAAGACCTGGCTGTACGGTGGCTGGGGACCATCATGCGACCCGCGCCCTCAGAGAGCGGCGCGGTCGGGAAAACCGCGCCACTGACCTCAGAAGCGGTAGCGCACCCCGAGATAATAGCGCCGCCCGTAGGTGGTGTACTCGCGGAAGCTGCCCAGGATGGGCATATCCGACACCCGCGGCTCGTCGGTGAGGTTGCTGGCCGACAACGACAGCGACAAGTGCTTGTTCACTTTGTAGGTGGCGCGGAAGTCGAGCGAGCCATTGTCGCGCACGTAGCGGTTCTGCGACGGGTCGCCGACGAACTGCTGGTAATAATCCGAGCGGTATTTGTAGATGGCCTGCAGGTCCAGCTTGCCCAGGCCCCAGTACACCTGGGCCGACGCGACGTGCTTGGACAGCCCGAAGATATTGGCCGGCTCGACGATCCCGGGTGTGAAGACGCCGGTAATGGGGTCGGTGGACTCGCCCAGGCGCAGGTCTTCGGTCTTGAAGTTGGAATGGGCGTAGTTGTAGCTGGCCTTCACGCCCAGCCCGGAGAAGATGCCCGGCAGGTAGCTGAAGCTGTGCGAGCCGGTGAGCTCGAAGCCGATCAGGTCGCTTTTCTGGTCGCTGGTGGCCAGCTGCTCCACCGGCACGGTGACGCTCTGGCCGTCGATGTCGAAGGTCTCGCCCACCACCACCGGTACCGAGCCGCCGTTGAACTGCTTGTAGTAGATGGCGGTGGACAGCATGGAGTCTTCGTTGGCATACCACTCCAGCGAGACGTCGGCGTTCCAGGACATCAGCGGCTTGGCGCGCGGGTTGCCGGTGGCGGTGATGTTGCCCAGCGCTTCGGCCACCGTGCGGAAATCGGTGTCGGCCTCGTCCAGGGTGAAGCTGCGGCCAAAGCCTTCGGCGGCCAGGTCGGGGCGCGACATGGCGCGGTAGGCACCCACGCGCAGCAGCAGGTCCGGACGCAGTTCGAAGGCGGCGTTGAAGCTGGGCAGCCATTCGGTGTTGCTGGACTTGAGGATCTGCCGGGTGAAGTCGCCGGTGGGGCGCAGGGTCACGGTGCCATCGGAGTTATTGATGACATCCAGGCCACTGCGCAGGCCCACCGAGCGCACGTCGGTACGCACGCCGCGCACACCGATGTTGCCGGTGACCGGCAGGCCGAACCATTCGCTGCTGTAGTCGCCCATCAGGTACAGGGCGTTGGTTTTCTCGGTGACATCGTTGTTGGCCGGGTTGCGCAGGTCGGCGCTCAGGCCGGTGTCGTCCACGCCGGTGAAGGCGTTGAACAGGCAGCGGCTGTCAAAGCTGGCCCACTGGTCGATGGTGTTGCCGCTGGCGTTGGCCAGGAAGTCCTTCTGCGGGAATTCCTGGCGGCAGGCGCGGTTGGCCGCACGGATCGCGGCGACATTGGTGGTGGTGATGTCGCGGGTGTCGGTGAAGTCGGTGTAGGTCGCTTCGGAATGGCGCACGCCGCCCTTGATGGCGGTGAAGAAGCCGCTTTCCGGGGTGAACGCCGCATCGAAGCGCTGCGCACGGATGGTGTGTTCGCGGCTCTGCTGGCGGCGACGGATCAGCGCCGAATCGGTGTAGTTGTCCGGGTTGTTCACGTCGAACGCCGGATCCAGGGTGATGCTGGGCACGTCGCCGCTGTAGTCGTAGGTGTAATCGACGTAGCGGGTGTTCTTGATGCCGCCCACCGGCTTGCCGTTGACGTCGGTACGGCCGGCGCGCAGGCGGGTGGAACGCTCGATCTGGTCGCGCTGGGTGTTGGAGTAGGACAGGTCGGTGGACAGCGTCCAGGCCGGGGTGGGCCGGAAGATGACGTTGAAGCCGCCGCCGGTGTATTCCTCCATGCGCTCCAGGAAGTTGCCGGTGGAGTCGATGGTGGTGCTGCCGGTGTGGTGCAGCAGCGCGCCGTCGTCGGTGACCACGCGGTTGTTGAGGTTGCGCATCATCGACGACAGCGACAGGTCCGAGCGGTCTTCGGTGTAGTCACGCTTGGAATGCTGGTAATCGACGTTCACTTCCACCGTGTCGTTGGGGCGCCACTGCAGCGCGGCGAACTGCGAGTCGCGCTTGTCGTGTTCGATGAACTGGCGGTAGATGCGGCTGCTGGGCACCAGGTAATACGGCACGCCGTTGGCGACCTGGTTGCCGTCCACCGGGGTGCAGTTGCGGGTGGCACCCACGGTTTCGCGGCCGTCGCAGGCCACCCACGTGGAGCTGCTGGAGAACATTTCTTCCGGGTTGCTGCCCTGCAGGGCCTGCACGCCCACCGAGACGCCGAGCTTGCCGGCCCCGCCCATGTCGAACTGGTCGATGTAGCTGGCGGTACCGCGCCAGCCCACGCCGTCCTTGTCCTTGAGGCGGTCGTCGTAGTCCTGCCAGGTGCCGCGGCCATCCACCTGGATGGTGCGCTTGCCGTACTCGAGCGGCTTGACCGTTTCCATGTTCACGGTGCCGGCCACGCCGCCTTCGACGAAGTCGGCGCGCTGGGTCTTGTAGATGGCCACGCTGTTGATCAGCTCGGACGGGAACTGGTTGAAGTTCACCGAACGGTCGCCGCTGCCATTGGTCGCTTCGCGGCCGTTGAAGGTCGACGAGCCCAGGAACGGGCCCAGGCCACGGATCGAAATTTCCGACGCACCGCCCTTCTCGCGATGGGTGGAGGCACCGGTGATGGTTTCGATGGCCTCGCCGATGGACAGGGCCGGCAGGTCGCCGATGTCCTCGGCAGCAAGCACGTCGGACACCACGGTCTCTTCGCGCTTCTTGTCGATCGAGGTCTGGATGGTGCCGCGCACGCCGGTGACCTGGACCTGGTCCAGGGTAGTGGGCTGTGCGGGCGGTGCTTCGGCGTCCTGTGCATACACCAGCGGCACGGCCGCGGTGACAGACAGGGCATACAACAGCGCGCCATGCAGCGCGGTGCGGCGAAGGCCTCGTGGCGAGGCCGTACGGCGGTCATGCAACATCGTGATCTCCCTCCCAGGATGGATCGTCCGACTACACGGATTCGATCCGGACAATTCACGGTTGCTGGACCAATGTCAATGAATTGGTACTAAAGTCTACCCCTGTGATCCGCCTAGACCACTTTGCGCGGATTTAATGTGCGGATGCAGCAGGAATATGCGCAACCGGCCAACCACATGCACCTAAAGTGGTATGCGATTGTGGTTGACGCGCGCCGCGCCCGACCTGTTACGATCCGGACTCGCGTTGGACGCCACGGTTGATCTGGGAGGGTAAGCCTGTGACTTTGCACCATTCGCATGCGCCATGGGCGCTGCGCCCGCTTGCTGCGGCACTGGCCACGGGCCTGTTGCTGGGCGCCCTGCCCGCCTTCGCCGCCGATCACCTGGTCCACGACGCTGCCGCCTATGCGCAGGTGGCCAACACCCTGCAACCCGGCGATACGGTCATCCTCGCGGACGGCGTATGGCGCGATACCGATCTGCTTCTGCGCGGTACCGGCAAAATTGGTCAACCAATTAGACTGACGGCGCAGACCCCCGGCAAGGTGATCCTGAGCGGTCAGTCGCAGCTGCGGCTGGCCGGCAGCTACCTGGAGGTGTCCAACCTGGTGTTCCGCGATGGCTGGGCACCCGGCGGCGAAGTGGTGTCCTTCCGCGCCTCGTCCAAGGAGTGGGCCACCCACAGCCGGGTGACCGGGGTGGTGATCGACGGCTACAACAAGCCGGACCGCCAGCAGTCGGACAACTGGGTGGGCATGTACGGCCAGCACAACCGCTTCGACCACAACCAGCTGGTGGGCAAGACCAACGCCGGCACCACCCTGGTGGTGGTGCGCAACGCCACCAGCGGGTTGGACAACCGCCACCGCATCGACCACAACTGGTTCGGCCCGCGCCCCAATCTGGGCAGCAACGGCGGCGAGACCATTCGGGTGGGCACCAGCACCGACTCGCAGTCCAACTCGAATACGGTCGTGGAGAACAACTGGTTCGAGCAGTGCGACGGCGAAGTGGAGATAGTGTCCAACAAGTCCGGCGGCAATCTGTACCGCGGCAACGTGTTCTTTGAATCGCGCGGCTCGATGGTGCTGCGCCATGGGCACGGCAACGTGGTGGAGCGCAACGTGTTCCTGGGCAACAACAAGGCCCATACCGGCGGCGTGCGGGTGATCAACCGCCACCAGATCGTGCGCGACAACTATTTCGAAAACATCGCCGGCGACAACTTCGCCGCCGCGCTGGCGGTGATGGCCGGCACCCGCGACGCGCCGCTGAACCGCTACGAGCAGGTGGACGATGCGGTGATCGAGCGCAACAGCTTCATCAACGTGCGCCAGCTGTTCCTGGGCGCGGGGCTGGATGACGAGCGCAACGCCATGCCGGTGAACAGCCGCATGGCCGGCAACCTGTTCATCGGCGATGGCAGGAACGCGCTGCTGCGCAGCCAGGGCGACCTGGGCGGCATTGCCTTCAGCGGCAACGTGCAGAGCCCGGCCGTGTCGCCCGGCTTCCCGGCCGGTGTCAGCGCGCGCCAGGTCACCCTGCAGCGCGCGGCCAACGGCCTGCAGTACCCGGTGGAAACGGTCGCCGCCGGTGCCCCGCGCGACCTGGCACCGGTCGCCCGCGACCAGGTGGGCGTGGCGTGGTACCCGAAAGCGCTGAGCACGGTGGCGTTGGACAGCGGCAGCGTGCGCAAGGTGGCCCCGGGCGAAGACACTCTGACCCGCGCCATCGCGGCCAGCGCCCCGGGCGACCGCCTGCAGCTGCAGCGCGGCCAGTACCGGGTGGACCAGGTGCTGGGCGTGGATCATCCGCTGAGCGTGATCGGGCCGGCGCGTGGCCAGGCCAGCCTGCAGTTCACCCGCCCCAGCCTGTTCGAGATCCGTGCCGGCGGCGCGTTGAAGCTGTCGCGGCTGGAGATCGACGGCGCGCTGGCGCCCGATGCGGCCGGCAACGCGGTGGTGCGCATCGCCCCGGGCAGCCAGGCGTTCAACTACACCCTGCACATTGAAGACAGCCGCATCCATGGGCTGACCGCCAACAAGGCCTTCGACGTGGTCAACGCCGGCAAGGGCAGCCTGGCCGCGCGCATCACGCTGCGCAACACCACGGTGGATGACATCAGTGGCAGCGTGATTTCTGCCGCCGCCGAGACCGACGACCTGGGCACCTACAACGCCGAGCAGGTGGAGATCGTGGCGTCGCGCTTTACCCGCATCGGCGGGCCGCTGTTGACCCTGTACCGCGGCGGCACCGACGAGAGCACCTTCGGGCCGTCGCTGCTGCTGCAGGGCAACCAGCTGCAGCAGGTGGGCGTGGCCGATGACACCAGCCTGCGCCTGCAGGGCGTGCAGCAGGCCACGCTGGTAGACAACCAGTTCGCGCACAGCGGCCGCGTGCGCTTCAGCCACCGCGTCGGCGAGCCCCACCTGCGCGTACGCAACAACGTGCTTACCGCCACGGCGGCAATGCAGTCTGATACTCCAGCCGAGACCCTGCCATGACGCGTTCCACGCCCTTGATGCTGCTGCTGGCTGCTTCCTTCAGCGCCGCGGCCCTGCCCGCCGTTGCTGCCGCGCCTGCCAGCGCCCAGCAGCCCGCCACCAGCGCCAGTGCGCCGGTACTGGTCACTGCCGCACAGTGGCAGCAGATGCGCAGCGACGGCGCCCGCTACCCGGTGTTCAGCAAGGAGCAGCAGCGCGCCGAACGCCTGGTGCGCGGCATGATCAAGGCCGGCATCGATGTGCCGGTGCCCAAGGACAAGGGCGGCGGTTACACCCACGAGCAGCACAAGCGCAATTATCAGGCCATCCAGGCCGCCGGTGCGCTGTACCGGCTGACGGGCGACAAGGCCTATGCCGATTACGCACGTGACCTGCTGCTGGGCTACGCCAAGCTCTACCCGGGCCTGGGCGCGCACCCGCAGGGACGCGGCCAGATTCCCGGCCGGCTGTTCTGGCAGACGCTCAACGATTCGGTATGGCTGGTGAGCGCGGTGCAGGGCTACGACGCGATCCGCGACAGCCTGAGCGCCGCGGACCGGAAGACCATCGACGACAACGTGTTCCGGCCGATGGCCGACTTCCTGAGCGGCACGCCGGAGAACTTCGACAAGATCCACAACCATGCGACCTGGGCGGTGGCGGCGGTGGGCATGACCGGTTACGTGCTGCGCGATCCCACCTATGTTGACAAGGCACTGAAGGGCAGCAAGCGCGATGGCAGCGCCGGCTTCCTCAAGCAGGTGGACCAGCTGTTCTCGCCCGATGGCTATTACGAGGAAGGCCCCTACTACCAGCGCTATGCGCTGGCGCCGTTCATCCTGTTCGCCAATGCGATCGAGCGCAACGACCCGCAGCAGGGCATCTTCAAGCGCCGCGACGGCGTGCTGCTCAAGGCGGTGGATGCACTGGTGCAGAGCAGCTACGGCGGCTACTTCTTCCCGATCAACGACGCGATCCTGGACAAGGGTCTGGACACCGAAGAGCTGGTGGCCGGCATCGACATCGCCTACGCGCGCACCACCGATGCGCGCCTGTTGTCGGTGGCCAAGGCGCAGAAGCGCGTGCTGCTGTCGCCCGAGGGCCTGCAGGTGGCCCAGGCGCTGGCGCAGGACAAGGCCAAGCCGTTCGCGTTCGTGCCCACGCTGCTGCGCGACGGCCCGGACGGCACCGAAGGGGCGCTGGCGATCCTGCGCATGGGCGGTGAGGACGGCCAGGCGCTGGTGATGAAGAACACCAAGCAGGGCATGGGCCACGGCCACTTCGACAAGCTCAACTGGCTGTTCTACGACAACGGCCAGCGCGTGGTCACCGACTACGGCGCGGCGCGCTTCCTCAACATCGAGGCCAAGGCCGGCGGCATCTACCTGCCCGAGAACAACAGCTGGGCACGTCAGACCATCGCGCACAACACGCTGGTGGTGAACGAGCAAAGCCACTTCGGCGGCGACTGGAAGAAGGGCCAGCCGCTGGCGCCGACGCCGTTACTGTTTGCCACCAGCGACGACACCCAGATTGCCTCGGCACGCATGGACAGTGCCTACGACGGGGTGAGCTTCACCCGCACCCAGCTGCTGCTGGCCCACCCTTCGCTGGGCGAGCCGGTGGTGCTGGACCTGCTGCGCGTGACCGGCAGCAAGGCGGCGCGCTACGACCTGCCGCTGCACTTCAACGGCCACATCATGGACGTGGGCTTCAACAGCCAGTCGGCGGTGACCAGCCGCCCGGTGCTGGGCAAGGCCAACGGCTACCAGCACGTGTGGGTGGATGCCTCCAGCGAGCCCAGCAGCGAGGCGCGCAGCCTGACCTGGCTGCTGGACGGGCGCTTCTATACGTACCGCTTCGCCAGCACCGCGCCGTCGCGCGCGTTGATCGGCGAGAGCGGCGCGAATGATCCGTCGTTCAACCTGCGCCGCGAGCCGATGCTGCTGCAGCGCGTGGATGGCCAGGCCGCCACTACCTTCTATGGCGTGCTGGAACCGCACGGCCAGTACGACGGCACCGCCGAGACCGTGCGCGGTGCCAACAGCCGCATCGACGCCATTGCACATTACCGCGGCAAGGATGCCGACGTGCTGGTGCTGGACCTGGCCGGCGGCAAGCGGGTGGCGGTGGGCATTGCCGATGAACCGGGCAAGCCCGGCAGCCATGAGGTAAGTGGCGGCGGGCACAGCTGGCGCTGGGACGGCGGCTGGAAGCGCTTTGACAGCAGCACCGGCAAGGACAGCAAATGAAAGTGACCACGCAGGCCCGTACCTACGTCCGTTGGCTGATTGTGGCGCTCATCGCCATTGCCACGGTCATCAACTACATCGACCGCAACGCGCTGGCGGTGATGTGGCCGCAGATTTCCAAGGACGTGGGCGCCACCAAGGAAGACTACGCGCTGCTGGTGACGGTGTTCATGCTGTTCTACGCCGCCGGCCAGTTCGTGTTCGGGCGCCTGTTCGACATCATCGGCACGCGGCTCGGCTTTGCGCTGTCCATTGCGGTGTGGTCGATCTCGATCGCGCTGCACTCGGTCACCCACTCCATCCTGTCCTTCAGCCTGGTCCGCGCGATGCTCGGCATCAGCGAGGCCGGCGCCTGGCCGGGCGCGGTGAAGGCCAACGCCGAGTGGTTCCCCGCGCGCGAGCGGGCCTTGGCGCAGGGCGTGTTCAACGCCGGTGCGTCGATCGGCGCGATCGTGTCGGCGCCGCTGATCGCGGTGCTGTTCCTGTGGCTGGGCTGGCGCGGCACCTTCATCCTGATCGGTGCGATCGGTTTCATCTGGCTGCTGCCGTGGCTGATCATCTACCGCGCCGGCCCGGACAAGCACCCGTGGGTAAGCGCGGCCGAGCGTGCGTTGATCCTGGATGCGCCCACCGAACAGCCGGCCACGCCCAAGGCCGAGTACGTGCCCAGCATGCGCCAGCTGCTGGGCCATCGGCAGACCTGGGGCATTCTGATTTCGCGGTTTTTCCTGGACCCGATCTGGTGGCTGTTCGTGTCCTGGCTGCCGCTCTACCTGGCCGACACCTTCGGCTTTGACATCAAGCAGATCGGCATCTTCGCCTGGGTGCCCTACGTGGGCGCGATGATCGGCAGCCTCGGCGGCGGCTGGTTGTCCGGGCGGCTGATCGGCGCCGGCTGGAGCGTGGACAAGGCACGCAAGGTGGTCATCACCCTGGGCGGGGCGATCATGGCCCCGGCCCTGCTGGGCGCGGTGCTGGCCACCGACCCGGTGTGGGCGGTGGTGACCATTGCCTTTGTGTTGTTCGGCTTCCAGATCGCGATCGGCAACATCCAGACCCTGCCCGGCGACATCTTCAGCGGCAAGTCCGTGGGCTCGGTAGCCGGCCTGGGCGGCATGGCCGCGGTGGCCGGCACGTTGATCACCACCTGGCTGGTGCCGGCGATGACCCACGACTCTTACGCACCCATTTTCATCCTGGTGGCCGCACTGGTGCCGGCCTCGCTGCTGGCGCTGTGGCTGGTGACCGGCCGCGTCGAAAAGCTCGACGGCCCGGCCCAGCCGCGCTGACCCCCTTTTTCCCTTTCCCCCAACGCACTACTGGAGTTTTCCATGACCCAATTCAACAACAAGGTGGCCATCGTCACCGGTGGCGGCCGTGACATCGGCCGCGAGATCTCGATCAAGCTGGCTGCGGCCGGTGCCAAGGTGTGCATCAACTACGCCAACGACGAAGCCAGCGCGCAGGACACCCTGAAGCAGATCGAAGCGGCCGGTGGCACCGCCATCGTGCACCGCGCCGACGTGACCGATGCCAAGGCCGTGGCCGGCATGGTTGCCGCCACCCAGGCCGCCTTCGGTGAGCGCATCGACGTGCTGGTGAACGTGGCCGGCGGCATGGTGCAGCGCCGCCCGCTGGCCGAGATCGACGAAGCGTTCTTCCACAAGGTGATGGACCTCAACATGAGCTCGGTCTACCTGACCACGCACGCGGTGGTGCCGCACATGCCCGAAGGCGGTGCGATCGTGAACTTCGCTTCGCAGGCCGGCCGCGATGGCGGTGGCCCGGGTGCGGCAATCTATGCCACCGCCAAGGCTGCGGTGATGACCTTCACTCGCGCCATGGCCAAGGAACTGGGCCCGCGCGGCATCCGCGTCAACGCGCTGTGCTGCGGCATGATCGCCACCCGCTTCCACGATGAATTCACCAAGCCGGAAGTGCGCACCGCCGTGGCCGGCAACACCCCGCTGCGCCGCCAGGGCCGCCCGCAGGAAGCGGCCGACACCGCCGTGTACCTGGCCTCGGACGCGGCCGGTTTCATCACCGGTGCCAACGTCGACGTCAACGGCGGCACCTACTTCTCCTGATTGTTTTGCTTCGCTGACCGCCTGGGAGGGCCGCCATGCTGCGCTGGACCACTGCACTGTCACTTGCACTTGCCACCAGCGCCGCTGCGCTGCCCGCCCATGCCCAGGTGTGGGTGCCGGCATGGACCGCCTCACCCGCGCCAGACCGCCAAGACGGCACCCCGGAAGCGCCGGTACAGTTCGCGCACCAGACGGTGCGCCAGGACATGCGGCTGGCCAGTTCAGCCACCGCGCTGCGCTTCCGCATCAGCAATGAACTGGGGGATGCGCCGCTGACCATCGGCGGCGCATCGGCCCAACGCACCGGCACGGCCACCCCGGCCAAGCTGGTTACCTTCAACGGTCGCAGCGAAGTGGTGGTGCCGGTCGGCGCTGCCCTGCTCAGCGACCCGGTGGCGATGACGGTGCCGGCACTGGCCGATGTATCGCTCACCGTGTATTTCCCGCAGCCCACCAAACCGGCGGTGCGCCGCACGGCGCTGCGCATTGCCGACGGTCGCCTGGCCGAGGTGGGCGACAAGGTCAAACTGGCCTACCGGCAGAACGTGGTGTCGGCGGTGCTCGCCGAGCGCGCCAACAAACCGGTGGTGGTGGTCGCCTTGGGCGATTCGATCACCGAAGGCGCCACCGCCACGCGCGGCAGCAACGGCGACTGGCCGGCGCTGCTGTCCACCCGCCTGCAGCAGGCCTGCCCGGACCAGGTCGTAGTGGTGAATGCCGGCATCAGCGGCAACAAGGTAATGGACCACGGCCGCAGCCACAGCGCACTGGCGCGGCTGGACCGCGACGTGATCGCGCTGCCGAACGTCAGCAAGGTCATCGTGTTCGAAGGCATCAACGACATCCGCCACGACGGCGGCACCCCGCCCAAGGCCGGCCGCAACGCCGAGGACATGGTGCTGGGCTACCGGCAGATCGCCGAGCGCCTGCACGGCAATGGCATCGGTGCGATCGCGGCGACCATCACCCCGTTCGGCGATTCGGACCGCTACGAACCGGTTGCCGCGGCCACCCGCACCACCCTCAACACCTGGATGCGCGGCGGTCGCATCGGCTATGACGCGCTGATCGACTTCGACGCGATCCTGCGCGACCCGGCCAAGCCGGAGAATCTGCCCGAGGACATCACCCGCGACCATCTGCACCCCAATGATGAAGGCTACCGGCGCATGGCCGCCGGCATCGACCTGGGCCTGCTTGGGTGCCGGGCACGATGAGCGGCCAGCAATTCGTGGTGGCCGCCTCCAGCGGCCAGCGCTGGGATGCGCTGGCGCTGGGCGAAGTGATGCTGCGCTTCGACCCCGGCGAAGGCCGCGTGCGCAACGCGCGCCAGTTCAACGTGTGGGAAGGCGGCGGCGAGTACAACGTGGCGCGCGGGCTGTGCAGCACCTTCGGCCACCGCAGCGGCGTGCTTACCGCGTTGCCGCGCAACGAGCTGGGTGCGCTGGCCCAGCAGCTGATCCAGGCCGGTGGCGTGGACACCAGCCAGATCGTCTGGCGGGACTACGACGGCATCGGCCGCAACACGCGCATGGGCCTGAACTTCACCGAGCGGGGCTTCGGCGTGCGCGCGCCGCTGGGCATTTCCGACCGCGCGTATTCGGCCGCCTCGCAACTGCAGCCGCACGAGTACGACTGGGACGCAGTGTTCGGCCGCGACGGTGCCCGCTGGCTGCATACCGGTGGCATCTTCGCCGCGCTGTCCGAGCACAGCGCGCAGACCGCCATCACCGCCCTGCAGGCCGCGCGCCGCCACGGCGTGGCGGTGTCCTACGACCTGAACTACCGCGCCAGCCTGTGGGACAGCCACCCCGATCCGGACGCGGCGCGCCACGCCAACTGCGCCATCGCCGCCGAGTGCGACCTGCTGGTGGGCGATGAGTATTCCTTCGCGGCCTGCCTGGGCATGGACCTGGCCGACCTGGGCAGGCGCGAAACACCGATGGACGTGGGCCCGGCCGACGCGGCCGCGCAGCGCGCGTTGCAGCGCTTCCCGAACCTGCAGGCCGTGGCCTTCACCCTGCGCGATGCCAGCAATGCCGCACGCAACGGCTGGGCCGGCGCACTGCGCACGCGCGACATGCTGTTCGTGTCGCGCCGGCGCGAGGTGGACCTGCTGGACCGGGTGGGTGGCGGCGACGCGTTCGTGGCCGGCGTGGTGCATGCGCTGCTGGCCGGCAAGGGCGAGCAGGCGGCGGTGGAGCTGGGCGCCGCGCATGGAGCGCTGGCGATGTCCACGCCGGGCGACACCGCGTGCACCAGCCTGGAGGAAGTGGAAGCGGTGGCGCGCGGTGATGCGGCGGCGGCCAAGCGCTGACCCGTTGGGTGGACTCAGCCCGTCGCTGAGAGGTGTGCCAGACCCTGGCGCGCGGACAGGGTCAGCGGCGCCGGCAAGGCGTCGGGGCTGAACCAGGCCAACGCCAGCAGCACCTCCGGTTCCTGCAGCACGGCAGTGGTGTCGTCCAGCGTTCGAACCAGATACACCGGCGCGATCCAGTGCTGCTGCAGCGCCGGCTCAAAATGGTCCACCACGCACAGCAGCCGTTCAATGGCCACGCGCAGCCCGGTTTCTTCGTGCACTTCGCGGACCACGGCGGCTTCGACGGTTTCCATCCAGTCGACCTTGCCACCCGGCAGGCCCCAGTGGCCCTGCTCGGGCGGGCGCCCGCGCTGGACCAGCAGCACCGCGCCGTCAGCGCGCTGGATGACTGCGCCACAGCCCACGCGCGGTTGCTGGGCAGCAGTTGCATCAGCCATGGGCCTGCTCCGGCAGGACCTGCAGGGCCACCGCCACCGCGGCCAGCAGGCGGGCGCGGCTGGCGCCGTCGCGGGCCTGGGTGGAAATGCCGTGCAGCACCGTGGCGAAGTAGTCGCCCAGCGCGTGCACGTCCGCCCCGTCGGCCAGCTCGCCGGCGGTGGCGGCCTGCTGCAGCCGCGTGATGATCTGCTGGGTACGCTGGCGGCGGTGTTCGGCCAGCCAGTCCATCACCGCCTCGTTCTCCGGTGCGGTACTGGTGGCCGCCGACACCACCAGGCAACCCTGCGCGCGGCCGCGCTTGGTGTAGGTGAGCACGGCGTCGTGCAGCATGCGTTCGATGGCCGGGCGCACCGCCTGCTCGCGCAGCGCGCGGTCGGCAAAGCCTCCGTCGCCGGCTTCGTACAGCGCCACGGCCTCGCGGAACAACTGCTCCTTGCTGCCGAAGGCGGCGTAGATGCGCGCCGAGGCGATGCCCAGTGCCTCCACCAACGCCGACATCGACGTGCCTTCGTACCCACGCGCCCAGAACAGCAGCATCGCCTGCTTGAGGGCGTGGTCTTTGTCGAATTCGCGGGGGCGGCCGGCCATGGGGCATCACTACGGAAAGAAGCGGTGCGGCAATTCTAGCGACACCCGACGTTGACCGGGGCGGATTTGACGCCTATTCTTTGTCGCTCGACAAACAATGAGGCAACACCCCCATGCGTACCATCCAAGGCCCCAGCCTGCACCTGGCCCAGTTCAGTGCCGACCAGCCCCCCTTCAACGACCTGCCCTCCATTGCCGCCTGGGCCGCCAGCCAAGGCTTCAAGGCGCTGCAGATCCCGGCGTGGGACGAGCGCCTGTTCGATGTGGAACAGGCCGCGCACAGCCAGCAGTACTGCGATGACATGATCGCCATGCTGGCCGGCCACGGCCTGGTGATCAGCGAGCTCACCACGCACATCTTCGGCCAGCTGGTGGCGGTGCACCCGGCCTATGACGCGCTGTGCGACAGCTTCGCCCCCGCTGCCCTGCACGGCGACCCGGACGCGCGCAGCGCCTGGGCCATCGAGCGCATCAAACTGGCGGCCAAGGCATCGCAGCGGCTGGGTCTGGACCGCATGGGCACCTTCTCCGGTTCGTTCGCCTGGCCGTACCTGTTCCCGTTCCCGCAGCGCCCGGACGGCCTGATCGAGGCCGCGTTCGAAGAGCTGGCCCGCCGCTGGCTGCCGATCCTGGACGTGTGCGACGCGCACGGCATCGACCTCTGCTACGAAATCCACCCCAGCGAAGACCTGCATGACGGCACCAGTTTCGAGCGCTTCCACGCCGCGGTGGGTGGCCACCGGCGCTGCCGGATCCTGTTCGACCCCAGCCACTTCGTGCTGCAGCAGCTGGATTACCTGAGCTTCCTGGACATCTACCGCGACTTCATCGGCATGGTTCACATCAAGGACGCCGAGTTCAATCCGAGCGGCCGCCAGGGCATCTACGGCGGCTACAGCGGCTGGACCGAGCGCGCCGGGCGTTTCCGTTCGCTGGGCGATGGGCAGGTGGACTTCAAGGGCATCTTCTCCAAGCTGGCCCAGTACGACTACGACGGCTGGGCCACGCTGGAATGGGAGTGCTGCCTGAAGAACCAGGAAGACGGTGCACGCGAGGGCGTGGCCTTCATCAACGCGCACATCATCACCGTGACCGACCGCATCTTCGACGACTTCGCCGGCGCGCCGGTCAGCCGTGCGCAGATCCACGGCATGCTGGGGATCCACTGATGACCACCGCACTTGAGAGCATTACCCACCGCCACGTGCGCATCGACGGCCGCAGCGTGCATTGCGCGATCCTGGGCGAAGGCCGGCCGGTACTGCTGATTCCCGGCTGGCCGCAGACCTGGTACGCCTGGCGGCACATCCTGCAGGCGCTGGCCGCACAGGGCTTCCAGGCCATTGCGGTGGACCCGCCCGGCACCGGCGATTCGGACACGCCGGCCCACGGCTACGACACCGGCGCCATCGCCGCCACCCTGCACGCGGTGATGCAGCAGCTGGGCCATGCACGCTACCAGGTGGTGGGCCATGACGTGGGCATGTGGGTGGCCTACGCGCTGGCCAGCGACCAACCCGAGGCCGTGCAGCGGCTGGCCATCACCGAGGCGGTGATTCCCGGCCTGGCCGAGGCACCGCCAGTGTTCGTGGCACCGGAAGACAACATCTTCCTGTGGCATTTCATGTTCAACCAGGTGCGCGACCTGCCCGAAGCGCTGATCGCCGGGCGCGAGCGCGCCTACCTGACCTTCATGTTCGACCGCTGGGCGCACCGTCGCGAAGCGGTGGCGTGCGAGGTGTACATCCGCGCGTACGCCGCGCCGGGTGGGCTGAGCGGTGGTTTCGGCTATTACCGCGCCATTCCCGAGACCATCCGCCAGAACCAGCAGCGCGCACGCACCCCGCTGGCCATGCCGGTGCTGGCCATCGGTGCCGAACATGCCACCGCCAACATGCCGATGGACACCATGCGCGCGCACGCCGCCGACCTGCGCGGCACGATGATTGCCGACTGCGGCCACTTCGTGATGGAAGAAGCTCCGCAGGCCTTCCTGGACCAGCTGCTGCCCTTCCTGCTGCCGGACGCCGCGGCATGAGCCTGGACCCGGACATCGCCCGTTTCCTGCAGACCCTGCGACCGCCGGAGGCGGTGGCAGGGATGACGCTGCAGCAGATCCGCGCGGCCAGCGAACATGCCCTGCCCGCCCTGCAGGGCCCGGCGGAGCCGGTGGCCGACGTACGCAATTTCAGTGTGGCCACCGGCGACGGCCACGCCCTGACCGTACGCGCGTACTGGCCGGCCGGTCACCGCGCGGGCCAGACGCGCCCGGGGTTGCTGTTCGCCCACGGCGGCGGGTGGTTCCAGTGCTCGCTGGCGGTGTACGACGGCCCATGCCGGGCGCTGGCCAATGCCACCGGCTGCGTGGTGCTGGCAGTGGATTACCGGCTGGCCCCGGAGCACCGCTTCCCGATTCCGCTGGAGGACGTGTATGCCGCACTGTGCTGGAGCCATGCCGAGGCGGCGCAGCTGGACATCGACCCGGCACGGTTGATGGTGGGCGGCGACAGTGCCGGCGGCAACCTGGCCGCGGCGGTGGCCCTGCTGGCGCGTGATCGCGGTGGGCCGCCCCTCCACCACCAGCTGCTGCTGTACCCGGCACTGGACACCGCCATCGACACCGACAGCCACCGGCAGTTCGGCGAGGGCTACTACCTGAGCACCGCGTTGATGCAGCGGTGCTGGGACGCTTACCTCGGCGAGGGCGTGGCCAGCGCCGATGGACTGGCGGTGCCTGCGCGGGCGCATGACCTGCGCGGGCTGCCGCCGGCCACCGTGCTGGTGTGCGAGTACGACCCGCTGCGCGACGAAGGCGAGCACTACGCCGCACGGTTGGCGCAGGCCGGGGTGGCGGTGCACTGCGAGCGCCTGCCCGGCATGGTGCATGCGTGCCTGCACCTGCTGGGCACGGCGCCGGCGTCGCGGGTAGTGCTGTCGCGCAGTGCGGCGCGGGTGGCCACGGCGATTTGACACGGCCGACGATGCAGCAACGAAAAAGGCCCGGCAATGCCGGGCCTTTCCTGCCACGCCAATCAGGCGCGTGGCGATGCGATCACGCTGGAATTACCAGCTGAAGCGCGGGCCGACCGACCATTCCTTGTCACCGTGGCGATCCATCTTGATGTCGCCGTTGATGCCCCAGTTCTGGTTCAACTTCACCTGGCCACCCAGGCGGCCGTAGAACTGGCCATCCGGATTGATGCCGTGCTTCTTGCTGAAATCTTCGTAGCCGGCCATTGCGTAGACTTCGGCATGCTGGCCGAACGCGGTGCGGATACCGGCTTCGGCGCTGTAGCCGTTGAAGTCCAGGCCATGGCGCGGGTCGTACTTGTTGTAGGCAACGCGGCCCACGAAGTCGGTGCTGTTGCCGATTTCCTGGTTGTAGCCCACGCCGACGCGCCACTGGTCGGTCTTGGCATCGTCCAGATCGGCCTTCTGCTGGTTGAACTCACCAAACGCGTGGAAGTTCGGCAGGAACGCGTAGGAGCCCTTCACGCCCCAACCATCGGCCTTGCCGCCGTCTGCGTCGGTCTTGACGTAGTCGCCTTCGGCGTAGTTGTAGGACAGGCCTTCAGCAGCGGAGGCGGCGAACGGCAGGGCGGCGGCAAGCGCCAGGGCAATCAACGAAGTCTTCATGGGGGTACACCTCTGTCTTGAACTACTTGCAGCTGACGCGGACGTCGGTTGCATCGGAAATGTAAATTCTCCGTTATTCGACACAACCCGCCCTGAAATGAGCCCCCTTCACCTGCGTGAATTTTTGGCAGGGGTTCAGTTGCGCTGTGACATACGCGCGCGCAGATTCCAGCGGAAAAACAGCTGTCGAGCGTGCAGGCGAGGTGAGGAACGGTGCGCGGGAGGGCGCGAGGCACCTGCCGGCGCGCGACGGCGGCGGCGATACGCGCGAGGAGGATTCTGGTCACGACGATGCCCTTGCGGGGCGTCACGCGCTGGGGAAGCCGCTCTTGGGGAGTAACCGGCTAACGCGTCCATCTCCGTGTTGCACCGCTCGGCGCAGGGTGTGCGACAAGGTGCAGGCCCTTGGGGAAAGGTCCTGCCCGGCGTCCCCATAGTGTGCTGAACGCGTCAGCTGGAATATCAGGATGTTCCTCTCCCTCGTTAGGATTTTTCTGACCCCCCATACGGAAGCTTGCTACCACGTATCGGGCAAGTCATTGAAAGTGTTGACATTGTCGCAAGACGGGGCGCACATCCATCACGTCGGCCACGCATGCCCGGGCGCATTGTCGATCTCCCCCTTCCCCGCACGTCGTATGCCATGAAGGCGCCCGTTCCGGCGCGCCATCGCCCACCCTGGAGGCAGCCATGTCCTACATCGACGGTTTCGTGCTTGCAGTACCCACCGCCAACAAAGAGAAGTTCCTTGCCCACGCCCGCGAGGGCGATGCGATCTGTATCGAGCACGGCGCGCTGCGCGTGGTCGAATGCTGGGGCGACGATGTGAGCCACGGCAAGCAGACCGACTTCTTCCGCGCCGTGGAGGCCAAGGACGATGAAACGGTGGTGTTTTCCTGGATCGAATGGCCCGACAAGGCCACCCGCGATGCCGGCATGCAGAAGATGATGGAAGACCCGCGCATGAACCCGGAAAACAACCCGATGCCGTTTGACGGCAAGCGCATGATCTACGGCGGCTTCGTGCCGGTGGTGGAACTGGGCGGTTAAGCGCGCCGGCGGGGGCAGCGCATCCGCGTCGGGATGCGCTTGCCCGGTTGGCGGGTGCGCGGCATGCTCAAGGCCCACCGGCCAGGCCCGGCGGCGCGTGCCGCACTGGGCGCCGTACAGGAGCTGCATCGATGACAGAAGGATCTGCACCGCGCCACCGGCACGTGCTGGCCGGACTACTGGGGTTGCTTGGGGTGAGCCTGGCGCCGGCGATGGCCGCCCCCACCGCAGACGACTACGCGCGCGCCGAACGGGTACTGGATGGACACCTGCGCGGGAAAGTGCGCAATGCCACGGTGCTGCCGAACTGGCTGGACGATGGCCGGTTCTGGTATCGGCACCAAACTGCCCAGGGCAGCACCGATTACCTGCTGGTGGACCCCCGCGTGCCCGCGCGCACGCCCCTGTTCGATCGCGCGCGGCTGCGGGTGGCGCTGCAGGCCGCGGGCGCTGCAGACGCCGACCAGGTGCTGCAGCAGGTGGCCAGCGTCACCCCCACGGCCGATGCCGGCGCGCTGCAGCTGGTGCTGCGCAGCGGCGCCGCGCAGGGCCTGCAGTGCGCGCTACCGGCCTACCAGTGTGCGGTAGTCGCGTTGCCCGCGCCGAACCCGCAGGCGCTGACGGCACCGGATGGACAGCGGGCCGTAGTGGTACGCGACCACAACCTGTGGCTGCTGCCGGCCGGCACGACACCGGCCGTCGCACTCACCCACGATGGCGAGGCCTCCCACGGCTACGGCGTGCTGCCCGACTTCGCCCTGCGCGGCATTCCCTATCGCGAGGGCCGGCTGCAGCCGCCGCCGTTCGCGGTGTCCTGGGCGCCCGATGGCACCCGCCTGTTCGGCGTGCGTTATGACGAGCGCCACGTGCAGGCCTATCCCTACCTGGCGACGGCACCGGTGCAGGGCGTTCGCCCGGTGCTGCACCAGGTGCGGCTGGGCCTGCTGGGCGATGCCGAGCAGGTGCGTGATGCGTGGTTTGTCACCGACGTCGCTGCGGCGCGCACGCAGACCATCGCGGTGCCCGATGGCTGGCACAGCCTGACCGAGGCCGGCGTACTCGGCTGGTCGCGTGGGGCGGACAAGGTATATACCGCCATCGTGCGGCATGACCGCCCGGCGCGGATCCGGCTGGTCGAAATCGATCTGCACCGCCGCACCGTGCGCACATTGGTGGAGGAAAGCTCCAGCACCCGCGTGCAACTCAACAGCTATCCCTACAACCGCGCGGCGGTACGCGTGCTGCCGGGCCGCAACCAGGTGGTGTGGTTCTCGCAACGGGATGGCTGGGGCCATCTGTACCTGGTGGATGCCGCCAGCGGCGCGGTGATCCGGCAGCTGACCCGCGGCGCGTGGCTGGTGCGCGATATCGTCGGCGTTGATCCGGACGAGCAGCAGCTGTACTTCAGCGCAGGCGGGCGCGAGCCCGGCGACCCGTACCAGCGACGCCTGTACCGGGTGGCGCTGGACGGTGGCGCGCCGGTGCTGTTGACCCCCGAAGCGGCCGACCATGCCATCGATGCGGGGGCGGGCGCGCTGATGGGCGGGCGTGACCCGCAGCTGCTGGCACCGTCGGGCCGCTGGGTGGTGGACAGCTACTCGACCGTGGCCGCACCGCCCATCACCGTACTGCGCGACACCGGCGACGGCCGCGTGGTGCTGCCACTGGAACACGCCGACGACAGCGCCGTGCGTGCGGCCGGCTGGCAGCCACCGCACCGTGAGCAGCTGCTGGCCGCTGATGGCCGCACCCCCATCTACGCCACCGTGTACCTGCCACCCGGCTACACCGCCGACGGCCGGTACCCGGTGATCGATGCGATGTACGGCGGGCCGCACGTGAGCAACGCCCCGGTGGCCTACCTGGACGCCACCGCCATGATGAATCCGGTGGCGCGCGCCAGCCTGGCGCAGCTGGGCTTCGTGGTGGTCAGCATCGATGCGCGTGGCACGCCCGGCCGCTCCAAGGCGTTTCACGACAGCAGCTTCCTGACCGCTGCCGACGTGCAGCTGGACGACCACGTCGCCGCGATCCGGCAACTGGCATCGCGCTACCCGGGCATGGACCTGACACGCGTGGGTATCTACGGGCATTCCTTCGGGGGCTACAGTGCCGCGCGGGCACTGTTGCGCCATCCGTCCTTCTACCGCGTGGGCGTGGCATCGGCGGGCAGCCACAGCTTCCAGGGCATGTACGGCGGCGGCATCCACGGCATGGACCGGCTGGTCGGTGGGCAACCGGTGTATGCCGACGGCAGCGCGGTGCGACCCGATGCGGCGGCCGTACCTGCGGTGTTCCAGCCGCTGGACAACAGCGCGTTGGCCGCGCAGCTGCAGGGCAAACTGATGCTGGTGTATGGCGACCTGGACGAAAACGCCATGCCGGCGCTGACGTTGCAGCTGGCGCGCGCGCTCAACGCCGCCAACAAAGACTACGACCTGCTGTACCTGGCCAACCAGGACCACGAACTGTTCCGCAACGATACGTACTACATGCGCCGCATGTGGGACTACTTCGTCATGCACCTGATGGGTGACACGCCACCCGCCTACGAACTGGGCAGGCAGCACGACGGCGGGTGAGGTCAGCGCGGCGCGGTGTCGTCGTCGTGATGGGCACTGCCGGCCCCCATGCCGCCACCGCCCATTCCACCCATCCCTCCGCCACCGCCGCCGCCCGCTTTGCCCCCGGCCTTGTCGGCCTCGCCCTTGCCCTTCGCACCGGGCGCGGGCCGGGCCGGGCCCTGGCGCGGAATGGCCACGCTGGCGGGAATGGGCGCCAGATCGAGCGCTTCGCGAATGAAGTTGCGCAGCGACACCACCAGCTCGGCGGTCTGCACCGGCGTGCCCTGCGCCAACTCGGTGGCGGCGGTGGCGGCCAAACGCACCTGGTCGTCGGTGCCGAGCAGGATGATGTCGGACAGTGCCGCCTCCACGGCATCGCGAATGCGCCGTGCACGGTCGCTGCCGGTGCCCCCATCGACGGGCAACAGCAGCACATCGTCCGAGGCATCGGGCGCGGCCGGCTGGCGCAGATCGCGCAGATGGCGCGGATCGACGTGCAATGCGCCGGTGAACGAACCGCCGAGGGTCTTGTAGGCGGCAATCAGCGTGCGCAGGCGCTCGTTGATCTGGCGGTTCTCACGCTCGCGTCGTTGCTGCATGGTCTGCATCACCAGCAGGCGGATGCCGACGCCGATCAGGGTGATGACGGCCAGCCCGAGCAGGGTCGAGAGCATGGCTTGCCAGGAGCTGAAGTCTAGACCGCGCATGGGGATCCGGGAGGCGGCGGGGGTTTGGCAACGATAGCTTGCGTGGGGTGAAGCGGTGATGCAGCTGAAGGGCTCCCCGCTGCGTTGGGGTGATACGGCCCAGCGTGGTGAGGGTCGTGCAGGTCTCGGCTTGCCGATTGATCAATGCGACCAGCTGGTCTTCACGGCCACACAGAAGATTCGAGCGTCGGCATCCGCATACTCCCGCACGCAACTATTCAAAAAACAACTCGTCGTGTTTGCCGTCCGTCACCGCAACCATAAACCCCTACGGGTAGAGAGCGATTACCTTTTGAGAAGTCCAGCACTCTCTATGCGCGCCAGTTCCTCCATTTTTGCTTCGTAGCCTCTGTCACCGGGAAACGGAATGGTGAACAACCCCTCGGAGCAGTTGCAGTCTCGAAGCCTAGAAATTGGGATCCTCCAGAAGCTCTTCTGGGGGATATCGAGCTCCCCCCAGCAATCCGAAGACTCCCAGGACGTAGAGACTGGAATGTGGATTTCTGGATTCCACTTCAACTTTGAGAGAGGGATTCCGACCACTTCGCTATCCGGCGCCGCCAACCCTGATAGGTCAATCGCCAACCCCACGCCGGCCATACCGCGCCTCGACCACTCCAACAGGGCCTCACTTACATCACCATCAAGAGGGGGATTGCACCATAGTCCAGCCGCCTTCCTCCCACCGCGAACAACGACATTCTGAAGCACCGTGGCGGAGGAGACGATCATTGCGTCTGGCGCGCGTACTTCGTCAAACAGCACAGACTGCATATGGACGCCATGCGACACAGCAAATCTGGTGTCAGTTGAACATGAGACGAACTCGCAATCCCTCACATCTACGCCACCGCAGAATGGATCGCCCGGACCAAAAAGTAGCCTGTCAAACTTCTTCCTGGAGTACTTCCGCCCAACCAAAGACCGCCGACTATTCTGCGAAGGGCCGGCGAGGTTATACAGCCTCTCAATATCATCCACCACCAGTACTCCAATCCGCCTATTTTTCCCCGAAATCTTCGGGTATCGGTTCGCATGTGACAAGAGCGTCAACTCCCAGCCTCTGGCTATGGCTGAAGAGGATGAAGAGCATGGCTCGCCAGAGCTGAAGTCTAGACGCGCATGGGTATCCGGGAGGCGGTGGGGGTTTGGCAACGATAGCTGGCGTGGGGTGAAGCGGTGATGCAGCCGAAGTGCTCCTCGCTGCGTTGGCAACGACCGTAGGCAGGCCTCGGCGGACGGGTGGCTCAGGTTCGACGCACAAGGTCCTCAAGGAACAACGCGAAGGAGTCCGCGAAATGCGCGTAGCTGCCATCGGTGTAGTCGAACCGGAGGATCGGGTATTCGCCCTCCTTCAAGCCGGTGCGGGTGTCGAAGTAGAACGCCTCATCCGTGTCTGGCACGTGCAGGGCAATCAGTCCCTTCGGCGCGATGCCGTCTACCGCGTTCAACCTGGCGTAGTAGATGAGATCGTCGTCCGCGAGATCGCGGTGCTCCGGAGCGCAAAGCGTGAAGACCGGGTAGCTGCCAACCAGGAGATTGCCGTAGGTCTGCAGCCAGCGTCTGTACGTTACGGGTAACGGGAAGCCAAGCTCCCGACTCGGCGTCTTCGATCCACTCAGGCGCTACTTGGCGCCCGGGGAACACCTTGGCTCCCGACGACTGCGCTAGCAAGGCCTCGAGACGTTCAAACATTGCCGGTCATCCTTTGTCAGTTCAGGCCTCAGGTCACCCAGCCTATAGACACTGCGGCGTCCCGGAAGGCCGCCATGAAAGACGGGATATCAAGATCCTTGAACTTATATTTTTTCAATGAATCTTCCAAGTACTCAAAGAAGTAGCTAGCTACAACGGAACGCTGCTGCTCCAGATCCATCTCACTCAACGAGTCTTCGGAGAAGGACATGTCCAGATACAAAACAGATTCACTCTTCGAAAATCTTCGTGACGACTTCCTGCCCAACGCATCAGGAAGGCAGCGAAATACAAAAAATATCTCGAGGCCTGTCGATTCAAACCTCGATTCGATAGCCGGAAAAACCGAGTCAAGTTCATTCGCAATGAGGTAGACCTCAGTCGCCCCACTTGTATCTGTAGATAAACCAAGCTTCATCAGAATCCAATGCCTCACTTACATACAGAAAGAAGACACTTCTTCCAATTGACAACGGGCCACTCTTACGCCCGCTACAGAACTCACACTGGCGACGGCGTAGAGCGCAACGCGATCGACACCGGACCGAGCGTCGTGCCAACTGCACTCCGCGGCAGAACTACGCTCTCGAGGCCATTCACCAGCCACTCCGCAACCCTCCAACGTCCTCTTCCGGAGTATGCTGCGCATCCGCACTCGGTATGCTCACGAAGATCTTCCGGCGCCGTTGCTGCTTGAGATAGCGTGCTTCAACGCTCGGTGCTGCGGGGGAGATGTCGGTGATGCTACCGCCGATATGCAGCGTGATATCCATAACATCAAGGCTGACCAAGAAAACCCCGCCCATTGGGGCTTTCAAACGCTTGCGAGCATCAATTACGCCTGCAAGAAGCAGGATGCCGACCTCGGGACCGCCCAAGCAGGCGGTTAGTGATACTTCCATGGAGCCCCAGCATACGTTGGACAATAGGTACCGCACTAGTTCCAGGTGGCTACCTCAACGAATCGCTACATTTTCCGTGATACAGCCCGCCAATTGGTCCATCGAGGTTCCGCCCAAGAACTTGCTGCCGGCGACGGATCCAGTGAACATCTTGACGTCCGAGAAGTCACAGTCCTCGAACGTGCAGCTGATGAAATGAATATCGGACAGTGCCGCACCGGCGAAGTTGCATCCCGTGAACTTACAGTCCGTGGCGAATGACTTGAATAGGTTAGCCCCGGTGAAGTCGCAGCGCACGAATTCTCCGCCCAGCCTTGCGCCCGAGAGCCTCGCTTTGACAAAGCTGCAGTCACTGAAGCTACGCCTCACGAAAACGTTACGCATGTCGATCCGATCAAGGCGACATCCATCCAGCTCCGATTCGTTGATGCTGGCACCCTCTTTGAACTGGACGTCAGAGAGATCGACATTGCCTACTTTCAGGTAACGCACCGGCTCAGCGAGGGTCACCCCGCGATAGTCGGCCATACCCATCTCGGTGAGGCCAAAGGGCGATTCCGGCATTGGCCCCATCTTGAGCGACTTCGCAGCATCGTAGAGATTCTTCTCGACCAGCCTCACCAGCTTGACCTGCCACCTGCCGCGAGCTTCTTTAGCAAGCATCGGCCATTCCCTTTCGCCCCCTGCACCACAGGAATGCGGAGCATACCCGTACAGGATGATTCAACGCGACCACAGACCTTCGAACGTTTTGGACAGGGGTGCATATCAAGGCCACATCCACATGCCTCTCCAGGCAAGCAAAGGCGGAGGTCGCGGCCTTCCTGCATTTGCCCTGTAGCGCCCTTCCACCGAGCAGCCTGTCTCAGTCGCGTCAGTGATGGAGATTGTCACCCTCAAGTGGGCAAGCGCTCGTCCAACTGCTCCGCCACGTACTCCGCGAACTGAGGCATGGAAGACGAGCAGCCCTCCGAAAGGCACGCAGGCGCATTCTCGCCATTCAATTTCAAATACGTTCGCTGGGCAGGCAGCCCTCGATAGAAGATCAGTGAGTCAAGGTCTGGCAGAGCATCGAACATACCGTGCTTCAGAACGGGCCACGCGCCTTCTTCAATACGCAACGTAACTATGTTGTGAACAGGCATCACGTCACCGATGTCGAAAAGCGACGCCGGGAGCTCTGGCGCATCCAGCCTAAGCGCGAAGAACTGAGCAAGCCGCCATCTGTCTGAGATGTGTATCAGGCGCCCCACCCCATACCCGCCCGACGAAAGAGTAATCGCGAACACGTCACCAACGGCGATCTTGATCTTTTTCTTCATTTCGGCCATTCAACCATCCACTTCTGCAGCCTCTTCCAACCACTGCTTGAAGATGTCCGAATTGGTGTCGTTCAGCCGAGCCACTCGGTCAACGTTGGAAGGTACTGGAGGCATGATCTCCACCGCGACAAGGAGCCTGCTGCGACGCTGGCCTGCGCCGAATGCGCCCTCTGCATCCAACTGGCGTGCGGCCTGCTCTACGGCATCCATACGGAGCTCGATCTCTTTTTCCCACTCATCGACACCGAGCTCTTGTAGGCTCGGCCTGGCGAGGAAGGGCGCGCGAAGCTTTTCAGTGTATTCGCTTCCAAAGTCAACGTATGGAGAATCTGCATAAGACCACCTCAGATCCGCAGCTACCTCTGGGCCTTCGCCACTCTCGTCCACTGCCCTTGCAAGCGCCTCTTCAGACCAAGCTGAAAGGAATGGCGCATGGCCTTCCTCGGTCATAACGAAGGTACAGTAATAGAAGCTCTCACCACTTCTAAATAAGTCCAGCAACGCGGGCCGAAGTGCCTTGCAGACCAAGTCAACCAAACTCTTGACATCTTCCATTTTCAAATCTCCGTGAATCGTTTTGCTATCCTCGGCACGAAGCCGTGAACTCTCTACCAATCTGCCTTAACTCTCTTCGGAGAGCGCTCCTAGTCGCACGATGACCATATCCAGCTGCAGACATCCTATCGACTACCGCAGTCAATCGTGCCTTCACATCCATGTGGAACTTTCTGGTGTGCATCCGATTGTGCGGCCGCGGATGATCCACCGGAACACCATTAGCGGCATCATTGATCTCAATGTCATATGCCGAAAGGATATCTCTCGAGTCTGCGGCTGCGGCCCAGTGCCCCTTGGATCCTGTTGACGCAACTATGTGGCCCGCTGCTTGCCCAGGAGCAACCGTTCTCCCTTCTCGATTCATGTTTCGACGAAGGATGTCGGCATTTTCACCGGTCGTTCGACCGCTGGTCAGACCCAAAGGATCTGTCCAATTTATGTAGTTGAGTCCGTAAGCGTAGAGGTTTGTTCCTCCGTTGAGCCCAATCGGGTCGGCCGAGCAAAACTGACTTAACTCCCGGTCGAAGTAGCGAGCACGGTTATAGACCAGCCCGGTTTCCACGTCGTGATACTGACCTAGCGATCGAATGAAGCTCAGTTCGCTATCGTCGCCATCATCACGCGCGCCTTCAGGCGGAGCAACCCAAATCACCCTGCCTTGAGCTGTAACAATTCGATTTGGGCACCCATTGGGGTCACACTGGTACAGGTACAGGCTACTGCTCGGCCCGTTCAGTGTGTCCGTAGGGGTATGGACATCTTCCGGCAATCGCACAAATGATCTGGCGTGGGCCAACTCGTCGGGTGCTTTGTCGCTCTCGGATGATGGGCGGACCGGAATGCGTTGCGCGGATACGGTCCTGTGTTCAAGAGGCTTAACTGCATCTTTCGTGTTAGATGCTTCTTTTTTTTCGGGGCCAAGGCTAATAGTTCCCAGCTTAGCGCCCCATGCACGCTCGGGCTGCGCACTAGCTTGCCCGTCTTTTGCGATGGGCAAGCCACTTGCCGCGTCTTGATTCGCAAGCGAGAGGTTGCCAAGCGCACCTAATCCGTTTCCGCCGTAGTCCGCTGAGCGTTGCCTTGCAGGCGGAGCGCTGTCACCCTCTGGAGGCTGATCGCAGCCGTCCGCCACCACTACAACTGCGGGAACCGAACCAGGCCTGGACTGAGCGGCACGCTCGGCAGTGCCAACTCGACAAGAAGGTTCTGACTTCAGTTCACTAGAAGGGCGAGCTGTTGAATTGACTCTTCTCTCCAGCAACGCCAACGGCACAAACGACCCCGGGTAATACACATACTCCCGAACTCCCTCATGCAGCTTCCCCAGCCGCCGCTGCCGCCGCTTCACCTCGATCAGGCTGGCCACGTTGTCCACCCACACCGGCGCGGCCTCTTCAGCGTCGTTGGCCTGCTTCACCTCGCCCAGCAGCGCGTCGCCATCCCAGAAGAACCATGTGGTCTCGTCCGGGTTGCGCTTGAACACCCGTCGTCCCAACGGGTCGTAGCCGTAGTGCGTGCTCTTCCCACCACGCCGGCTCTCGGCCAGCCGATGGTTGGCGTCCCAGATCAGTTCCAGGTCGCTGGCGTCGCCGCCGCCCGGGCTGCCCTTGCGCACCATGTCGCCAGCGCGGTCGAACACGTAATGCACGCCCTGGTAGGTGCCCTCGCGTGTCCAGAGCAGCTCTGCCTGGTCGTCGCCACCGGCCAGCTTGCGCATGCGCACTTCGCGGATTTCGATGCGCAGGCGGTCGCCGGCCGGGTCGTTGTAGTACGGGTGCAGCACGCCCTTCGGATCGGTGTGAGCCAGCAGCCGGCCTATCGCGTCGTAGCGGTATTCGTCCACGCCCTGCGCGCTGTCCTGGCGGCGGGTGAGGTTGCCGGTGCGGTCGTAGTCGTAGCGGGTGTCGAACAGCGGTGACGCATCGCGCAGGACGGTCTGCGCGGTGAGCAGGTTGCGCGCGTCGTACTCGAAACGGCGCTCCACGTGCGCGCTCAGCTGCTCGCGGGTGGTGCGGCCCAGCGCGTCACGCTCCAGGGTGATGGGCGCTTCGTCGTTGATGCCCACTTCGATCAACTGGTCGCGCAGGTCGTAGGCGAAGGCCACGGTGTTGCCGGCGCCGGTCTGGCGCTGGATGCGGTTGCCTACTTCGTCGTAGGCGTACGCCACGCGGAAGCCGTCCTGCAGTTCCTCCAGCAGTTGGCCCAGCGGGTCGAAGCGGCGGGTGGCGTGCCGGTGCGGGTTGCGCAACGCGATGAGCTGGCCGCGCTTGTCGTACTCGAACGTTTCCTTGACCTGTCGCCCCGGCTGGCGGATATCCGGCAGGGTTTTGGCGGTGATGCGGCCCATCTTGTCGGTCGCAAACCCGATGCGCTGGCCCAGCGGGTCCAGGGTGGCGGTGAGGCGCCCCGCCGCGTCGTACTCGTAACGACGCGGTTGGCCCCAGTAATCCACTTCTTCCACGATGCGGCCGAGCGGGTCGCGGGCGAGCGTGTAGGTCTCGCCTCGTTGGTTGATCACCGCCACCAGCTGCTCTTCGGTGTCGTAGCGGTACTCCACCACCTGGCCGTCGGCCTGCAGGCGCTTGCCGATCTGGCCGATGCCCACGTACTGCAGGCGGGTGCGCGCACCGGCCTCGTCCAGGTAGGTGATGAGCTGGTCTTCGGCGTCGTATTCGCAGCGTACGCCGGTGCCGTCGGTGGCGAGCACGGCCAGCAGCCGGCCCTTGGCGTCGTAGGTGTACACCGTGGGCTGGCCGAGCGGATCCACCTGACGCTGCAGGCGACCCAGCGGGTCATGCTCGAAGCGGCTCTCATGGCCCAGCGGGTCCCGCACCACCGCCACCAGCCCATGCCGGTCGTAGGCCACACCGGTGACCGCGCCGCGCGCGTTGGTCTGGGCCTGCAGCAGGCCATGGGCGTCGTAGGCGTAGCGGGTGCTGGCCTGCAGCGGGTCGGTCTGCTCGATCAGCAGGCCGCGGGCGTCGTACTGCTGCTGCCAGGTGTTGCCGTCCGGGTCGGTCACGCCCAGCAGCTGGTCGTTGTCGTCGAACTGCTGTTGCAGGGTGGTGCCATCGGCGCGCACCAGCACCACCAGGTTCCCCCGTTCGTCATACTCGAACCCGGTCCGCAGCCCTTCCGGGTCGGTCACCGCCACGGTCCGGCCGAAGTCGTCGTACTCGAAGATGGTCACCCCGTCGAGCGGGTCGATCTCGCACAGCGGCAGGCGGTTTTCGTCGAACTTGACCAGGCTCACGTGGCCCAATGAGTCGGTGATGCGGGTTTCGTGCAGCAGTGCGTCGTAGTCGAAGTGGTAGTCGTACAGGCCGCCGTCGCCCCAGGAATGCACCACGCGCCACTGCGCATCGAACGCGTAATAGAACGACAGGCCAACCCGATCGGTGTGGCGCACCATGTAGTGCTGCTGGTAGCCGAAGGTGCGCGGCGCATCCAGCGGGTCCACCGCGGCGATCAGGTCGCCGTTGGCGTAGCGGTAGCTCACCAGCAGGTGGTTCAGGCCGCTGGCCGGGTCGTGAAGCTGCAGGCGGTCGATGTGGCCCTGGCGCGCATCCACCTCGATGAAGCGGCCCTGCAGGCCGTCCACGCCGCTTTCGACGATGCGCACCAGGTGGCCGTCGCGGCGCTCGAAGCGCCAGTGGTTGCCGCAGCGGTCTTCGATGCGCTCGATGGGCAGGCTGCGCTCGTGCGGCAGCACCGCCACGCCGGCGGCCGGGGTGGCGTCGAAGTGGTACTGCAGGCCGCCCTTGAAGCGCACGATCCACTGACCGTTTTCGCGCCACAGGCGCGCGCCGTCCACGAAATCCAGGGTGGCCGCGTCCATGCCGTCGCGGCGCGGCAGCTCGGGGAAGAAGGCCACCTCGTCCGGGCCGGACAGCCAGGCGCTGCCGTCGGCCGACAGCGCCAGCGCGATGTCGGCCGGGGTCTGCCAGCCGTGACCGCAGGCGCCGGTGCGCTGGGCATGGCGTGAGGCGTACACGCGGCGCCAGCTGAGCGGCAGGCGGCCGGGGATGCTGAAGTCTTCGTGGCTGACCGACACGCTGCCGTCGCGGATGTCCACCGGCTCGGCCCGCAAGATCTTGCACTTGAGCGTGCCCGAGGGCAGGTGCCCCCACTTGCCTCGGCGCCACGCGGCGAAGGCATCCATCTTCTTGCGGAAGAAGTCGGTCTTGCGCAGCTTGCCCAGCCCGGCGAATGCCGCGCGGAAGGCCATCGCCGTCCACGACACGGTGGGCGGGCCGCCGACCTTGACGCTGGTGGGAATGGCCACGTTCAAGCCGGTGGGCAGCGACATCGCGCGCAGCGGCTTCTTGGGCTTCTTCACCCGGAACGGGTTGATCATGCCGGCCAGGTTGCAGTCCAGCACGGGCATGGCCAGGCGCGAGAACGGCTCGCCATCGGCCGACACGGTGCGGCTGCCCATGAAGATTTCTTCGCCGTCGAACTGCGGGCCCATCGGCGCGGCCAGCGGCGGGCCCCACACGCCCAGTGGAATGTGGATGTCCAGCCCGCCGGTGCCGGCGGTGCCTCGGTGCACGCCGTTGACCTTGATGGTGGAGCCAATGAACGGGATGTAGTCGAACGGGTCCAGCACCAGGCCGATGTGCGGCGTGGGCAGCGGGCACGGCGGCATCGCGTACATGTGGATGTCGATGCCCAGCTGTGGATCGAAATGCTTGGCGGCAATGCTCACGGCAACACTCCTGTGTTGCTTACAGCGCGCGCAGCAGGGCGCGCAGGAAGGCTTTGACTTCGTCGCGGTATTCCACGCCGAGCCACACCACGATGGCCATGCCCAGCAGCACGGCGACGGTCATGACCAGAATGCGGGTATTCATGCGGCAACAACTCCAGGGGTGGCCGCAGGCGGTGCGACGTGGGCAAGGTCGGTACCGGCCAGCAGCGGGCCGGGGTCGGGCAGCGGCTGCATGGCCGGCGGTTCGCTCCAGACCGGAATCTCGTGGTCGAGTGGGTGTTCGATGGTGGGCAGGCCGTTCCAGTGCGGGTCGAGGAACTCACGCCCCACCGCGACGATCTTGCGGAAGAATTCGTCGCCGCCCTGCACCAGCCGTTCGCGTTCCTGCTGGGTGCGGTGGAAGGTCTGTTCGAGGCCCGCATGCAGCTGGGCATCGATGACATCCAGCTGCGTGCGGGTGGGCGTTGGGCCTAGCTTGGCGGCGGCCTCTTCGGCCTGCACGTGCAGCGCGGTGGTCTGTTCGAGGTACGCCGGGGCGGTGAGCTGGATCTTCTCGGCGCGGCGCAGGTCCTGCAGTTGCAGCAGGTCCCACAGGGCCTGCGGCAGGGTGGTGGCCTTGCGGTCCTGTGCGCTGAGCGGCTTGGCGATGCGGATGGCTTCCAGCAGCTGGGTCCGCGCTTCCTCGCGCTTGCCGTGCTGAAGCAGGCAGTAGCCGGCCATGCGCTGGCCTTCCAGCTGGAACATCGGATGCGGGATGCTGGCCGCCGAGGTGGACGCCTGCAGGTAGGTCTGCGCGGCGCGCTCGGGGTTCTTGGCGGTGAGCCAGCAGCCGGCTTCGCCGAACCAGCTCTGCATGACCAGCTCGGGCGCGGCGGCATTGCCGGCGCTGCGGGCGGCATCGGCGGCGCTGCGCGCCTGGCGGTAGGCGGTGATGGCCTGGCCGTGGTCGCCGGCCTTGAGCCAGGCACCGGCCACCATCATCTGCACCACCGACGCCTGCTCCTGCCAGCCGTGGCGCTGGGCCAGCCCCAGCGCGCGCTCGGCGCGGCCCACCACCTGCTGCGGGCTGCCGCGCTCAAGCAGCAACATCAGGTCAGCCAGCAGCTGGCGGTACAGCACTTCCGGGCCGGTGCCGCCGGACTGCGAGGCGGTGTCGCGGGCGATGGCGAACATGTCCACCGGCGCGGCGATGCGCGCGGCCACGCTGGCATGGCGCTCCAGCAACGGCTGCCAGCGCGGGTCTTCGTCGGTGTCCACCAGCACCAGGCGCAGGCGGTCGCCGGGGCTGGCGGCCAGGGCCGCATCGACCCAGCGCTCAAAGCCGTCGCCGGGCACCATGCGCTCGGGTTCCAGCACGGCAGCCAGCAACCGCAGGTGGCTGCCGTGGTGCTCGGCAAAGCTGTCCAGCACCTGCACCACGCCGGCGGCGCTGTCGGGGTGCTCGGCATGCGGTCCGCGCCAGCCCAGCGTGATGCCCTGCCCGCGCAGTTCGTCCTGGCTGCCCAGGTAGCGCTCGAGCAGGGTCTGCTTGATCTGCCGGCTGTAGCGGAAGCCCAGCTCATAGGGCGTGTCCACGCGCAGGAAGTAGTCCGGCGTGTCGCGGCCCTGGTCGTGCCGCTGCATCTCGAAGAAGGCAGCCAGCAGGCGGCTGGCATTGGCGGGCAGGCGCCAGACCAGCAGCCGCCGGCTGGGGTCGGCGGCGGCGGCGAGCCAGGCGTCGCTGAGGCGTTGGATGCCGCGCAGCATGGGGGTGTCGTGCATGGGTGTCCCTCCGATGGACCGGTCAGCAGTTGAGCTTGATCTCGCTGCCGTTGACCGACACGCCACCGCTGTTGATGACCACTTCCGAGCCGCCGGCGGAGATCTTGATCTCGCCGTCGGTGATCTCGATGAAGGCCCCGCCCACCGCCGCAGTGAGCTTGCTGGCCGAGCCGAGGGTCATGTCGCCATTGGACAGCTGGCTGTGGGTGCCGGTGACTTCGTGCTCGAAGGTGCCGTCCACGCCCACGGTGCGCGCGCCGATGTTGGTGTCTTCCACCGCGCCCTGCACGCCGCGCTTGTCCAGCCCGGTAATGGTGGTTTCACGGCCGGCCGAGTACTCCTGGGTGACCTTGCCGATCACCTGGCGCAGCGAGGTGGAGGTAACGGTTTCCTTCCAGGTACCGGTGCGCTGGCTGGTGTAGTTGCCGGTCAGGGTGGTGCCGAAATCGCCGGTGATGGTTTCGGTGTAGCCGGCCGCGGCGATGGTCTTGGTCTGGCCGGACTGGTAGTTCTGGGTGACCGCGCCGGTAACGTTGGTGGTGCGCGTGCCGGTCACGCCCAGGGTGTCGGTGCCGGTCACGGTGATGCCGCGGTTGGCACCCACGCTGATGTCCTGGTTGGCGCCCACGCTCATGCTGTGGTTCACCGCCACCGCGGTGGACTTGTTGTTCTGGATGCTGGCGTTCTGGTCGTTGAGCACGGTGGTGACCATGTCGCGCTGGGCACGCATGTTGAGCAGCTCGCCACCGGCGGTGTCGTGCATGGTCATTTCGTTCCAGCCGGCCCCCTTGACCGTCTTGGACTTCAGGCCGCTCACCTCCAGCCCGAACGGCGGCATGTTCTCTTCATTGAACACCCGGCCGGTGATGATCGGGCGGTCCGGGTCGCCATCGAGGAAGTCCACCACCACTTCCTGGCCCACGCGCGGCGGCGACACCCCGCCCATGTCCGCGCCGGCCCACGGGCTGGCGCTGCGGATCCAGCAGGAGCTGTTTTCGGCGCCGTTGTCGCGGCGGTCTTCCTTGCGGTCCCAGTGGAACTGCACCTTCACCCGGCCGTAGGCGTCGGCATGCAGTTCTTCGCCGGGCGGGCCCACCACGGTGGCGGTCTGCGGGCCGGGCATGCGCGGCCACGGGGTCTGCCGCAGCGGGCGGTAGGGAATCTTGCGGCGCAGCACCTCGGCCTCGATGGCATGGCTGGGCACTTCGGCGCTGGCGAAATCGCTGGCGAAGTTGTTGCGCCCTTCGCGCTGCAGGCGCACCACGAAGAACTGGCGGTCTTCAGCACCGCGGCCGATGAAGTCCGGCTGCTGCTCCAGGGTGAAGCAGCCGCCCGCCTGCAGCCCGGCGGCGTTGCCGGCGCATTCGAACAGCTTGGTGGGCCACGCGGTTTCTTCATTGCGCACCGCCGCCAGCGCCTCGCCAATGCGGCTGTCGGCGAAGCGGGCCGCCCCGTCGTAGCGGTACTGGGTAAGTTCGGGCAGCACGCCCCGCGGCGCCTCGTTGCCACGCACCACGCGCAAGGGGGTACTGGGCTGCTTGAAGTCGAAACTGCTCAGCGCATGCGCGCCCGGCCCCACCCGGCGGCGGGCACCCCAGCGGTGCAGGCCGGTCTGCTGCTGCACGCCCTGATCCGCCCGGAAGTACACCGGGACCGGCTCGCCTAGCGCAACGCTCAGGGTGGAGTCGTCGCTGAGCAGCAGGGTGTGCCCCTCTTCATCGTGGCGGAAGCTGTAGTAGATACCGGCGTCTTCGAGCAGGCGCGAGACGAAGGCGAAATCGGACTCGTTGTACTGCACGCAGTAGGGCAGCTTGGGTAGCTTGCCGGTGTCCAGGTCGTAGTCGAAGCGGGCCAGGTCGGGGTAATCGGCGAACACCGTTTCCACGATCTTCAGCACGTTCATGTCCTGGAAGATGCGGCAGTTGCTGGTGTAGTCCAGGAAGGCGAACCACGGCGCGATCTCGGCGCGGTAGGCGCTGAACTGCGCCTCGCGGCCGGTGCTGGCGAACTCGCGCACGTAACCGTGGATGCCATGGCCGCCGAACTCGTCGCCCAGGATCAGCCGCAGCGGCTGGCCCACCAGCTGCTTGAGCTCCAGCCGGGGCTGCACCGAGAGCAGCTCGACCTGGTAGGCGAAGGGATGGGACACGCGTTCGCTGCCGTCGAACCGCTTGACCAGGAAGGTCTGCGGGTCCAGCACGGTATCGACACGGATCAGGCGGTGGTCCTGGTGCAGGCGCATGAGCGCGTGACCGGCGGTGAGGGCTTCGGCATACATCGGGCGTTCCTTCGTCCCATGACTTCGAGATCCCGACTCTGCCATCTCTGCATGACGCGCGCCAACATTCTGACGCGGATATTGCGTAAACCGCTTCAGCTTTGTGCAAGCGGAAGGGGGCGGCGGCAACCAGGACGGTTCCCCGCGCGCAGGGCGGCACACCCCTGCAACCGCATCACGGCGCCCGCCCGCAGGCAGGCGCCGTGGTCACGCCTTACTTGCGGGCGCGCTTGGCCGGAGCCTTGCGGGCCACCGGCTTGGCAGCACGCTTGGCCGGGGCGGCCTTGCGGGCAACGGCCTTCTTGGCAACGGCGGTCTTCTTGCCGACAGCCTTCTTGGCCACGGCGCTCTTCTTGGCGACGGCCTTCTTGGCAACGGCGGTCTTCTTGCCGACGGTCTTCTTGGCGACGGCGACCTTCTTGCCGACAGTCTTGCGGGCGACGGCGGTCTTCTTGCCGACAACCTTCTTGGCCGCTGCGGTCTTCTTGCCGACAACCTTCTTGGCCGCTGCGGTCTTCTTGCCGACGGCCTTCTTGGCCACGGCAACCTTCTTGCCAACGGTCTTCTTGGCCACGGCGGTCTTCTTGCCGACAACCTTCTTGGCGGTCGCGGACTTCTTGGCCACAGCCTTCTTGGCCACGGCGACCTTCTTGCCGACGGTCTTCTTGGCCACGGCGGTCTTCTTGCCGACAACCTTCTTGGCGGTCGCGGTCTTCTTGGCCACGGCCTTCTTGGCCACGGCGACCTTCTTACCCACCACCTTCTTGGCGGCGGCGGTCTTCTTGGTCACGGCCTTCTTGGCGGTGGCGACCTTCTTGCCGGCAACCTTCTTGGCGGCCTTGGTGGTCTTGGTCACGGCCTTCTCAGCGGCGACCTTCTTCTTGGCAACCTGCTTCTTCAGCGAGGCGGCTTCGGCCTTGGCGTTGCTCTTGGCCGCTTCCAGCTTCTTCTTGGCGGTGGCCAGGGTCTTGCCGACCGACTTGGCAGCCTTGTCGGCCTTCTTGGCGACGGTCTTCTCGGCCTTCTGCACGGCCTTCTTGACCTTGGCAACCTGGGTGGTGGCAGCCTTGCGTGCGCGCTTGACGGTCTTCTTCACCGACGCCACGGCATCTTCAGCAGCGGTAGCGATGGTCTCGCCCACGTTGCCGGCCACTTCTTTTACTTCGTCGACGCCCTGCGACAGGGTCGCGGTCACACCATTACCGTTGCTCATGATTGCCTCCTAAGGGGCCTGGTCAGTTAAATCGCTGGCGATGCTATACCGGCGCGGTCCATCGTGGAACGGTCTTGTCGCAGCCTGTGAGCCGCACCTGTGCTTGGCGGGACGACGTCAGCGCTGCCCGACAAACCTGGCATCGGCAGCAAACCCCTTTAAAACAGCTTCCGTGCACCGCGCGCGCGTTGTCGCGCCTGCCTTCCCTGCATGCGTCGGGCAGTTGTGCGGCGGTGTGCAATTGGGTGTCGGACGCGGATCGGTTGGTTGCCCTTTACTGCACAACTGCGCTGCCTTCGCGCTCGAAACGGCAGACGGCGCTGGCCGGATCCGGCTGCCTTGGCACCGCGCAGTGGAACGTGGCGGGGTGGAAAACGGGGGACCGTGCAGGGCGTCCATCCTGGCCGCCGGCGTGCCGAGCAGGGGTGTCGTGCAGCGGCAAGTTGAACCGAGGCAGGCGGCAGGGTGGGGACGATCGCGGCCGCGCGGCGGATCGGATTTCATTCGCGGTTTAGGCGCGGGCGGCCACACTCATTCAGCTTGCTTTACCTTATATAGGCTCCTACCTCCCACGCCGCTCTTCGTTACGGAACCGACGGACCATGCGACCGCTCCCCACCCTGCTCACGCTCGCCCTTGCCGCCGCCTTCGGTGGCTTCGTCGCTTCGGCGATCAACGCGCACCTGGACAACCGTGCCGAGGCAGCGCCGGCATCGCTGGTCATTCCGGCCACCGCCGCACTGCCGGCCTCGGTGGCCGGGCAGCCGGTGCCGTCACTGGCGCCCATGCTGGAACGGGCGATGCCCGCGGTGGTCAGCGTCAACACCAAGCAGGTGGTGCGGGTACGCAACCCCTACTTCAACGACCCGTTCTTCCGCCGGCTGTTCCCGGAAGTGCCGCAGGAACGCATCAACGAATCACTGGGCTCGGGCGTCATCATCGATGCCAGCGCCGGGCTGGTGCTGACCAACCACCACGTCATCGACAATGCCGACGACGTGCAGGTGACGCTGGCCGACGGGCGCACGGTCAAGGCCGAGTTCATCGGCTCGGACCGTGACACCGACATCGCCCTGATCCGCATTCCCGCCGACAAGCTCACCGCCCTGCCGCTGGGCAACAGCGACCAGCTGCGCGTGGGCGACTTCGTGGTGGCCATCGGCAACCCGTTCGGTTTCAGCCAGACCGTCACCTCCGGCATCGTCTCGGCGGTGGGCCGCAGCGGCATCCGCGGGCTGGGCTACCAGAACTTCATCCAGACCGACGCCTCGATCAACCCGGGCAACTCCGGCGGGGCGCTGGTCAACCTGCAGGGCCAGCTGGTGGGCATCAATACCGCCAGCTTCAATCCGCAGGGCAGCATGGCCGGCAACATCGGCCTGGGCCTGGCCATTCCGTCCAACCTGGCACGCGACGTGGTTGACCAGCTGGTCAAGCATGGCGTGGTGGTGCGCGGCACGCTGGGCGTGGAAGCGCAGAACCTGACCCAGCAGATTGCCCAGGGCCTGGGCTTGAACGAAGCGCGCGGCGCGCTGGTCACGCGGGTACTGGCCGGCTCCGGCGCGGCCGCCGCCGGCCTGCGCCCGGGCGATGTGGTGGTGTCGGCCAACGGCCAGCGCGTGGACAGCGCGCAGGCGCTGCACAACATTGAAGGCCTGGCGCCGGTGGGCAGCACGCTCACCCTGGACATCCGCCGCGATGGCAAGGCGCAGCAGCTCAAGGCCACGCTGAAGGAACAGGCGCGCGCGGTCAGCGGCGACACGCTGGACCCGCGCCTGGCCGGGGCCACCTTCGTGGACCTGCCCGAGTCGCTGCGCCAGGCCGGCATCAGCGGCGTGCAGGTCAGCGAGGTCAAGCGCGGCAGCCGCGCGGCCAGCTCGGGCCTTGCCGCCGGCGACGTGATCACCGAGACCACCGCCGGCGAGTTCGCCGACCTGGCCAGCTGGCGCGCCAACTTCCAGCAACGCCCGCCGCAGCTGGTGCTGCGCATCGTGCGGGGCAACACGCCGGGCGTGCTGGTGATGCGCTGAACCGGTCAGCCGGCCTTCGCGCGCATCTCACGCCAGCTAACACCCTCTACACCCGGCCGATGCTATTACCTTGAGTTCGTTACCGCGGTTCCTGCCCGGTCACCTTCCCCATCGCACATAACGGAGAGTCACGATGAGCCCCACCAATACCGAAAACCTGAAGGAACACCTGGGCGAAGCCGGTTCGCACCTGAAGTCGGCCGCCACCGCTGCAGGCGGCGCGATCAAGGGCGCCACTGGTGCCGCGGGCGACGAACTGCGGATCGGCAAGGCCAACGTCAAGGCCGAGCTGTCCGACACCGCGCTGTCGGGCCTGGCTGCCGCCGAGTTCGGTGGTGCCGCCGCCAAGGAACAGGTCGATGCCCTGATGGACAAGGGCAAGGACCTGGTGGACAGCGCCGCCGAGCTTATCCGCGAGCGTCCGCTGGCCTCCTTCGGTGTCGCCTTCGCCGCCGGCTGGATCATCGCCAAGCTGGCCCGCAGCGGCGGCGACAAGTAATCCGGCGTGAGCGATCAAGCCCAGTCGACCGCCACCGGTGGCGCGGACACCCCGCCACCGGACGGCGCTGAGAAGGCGCCCCACCTGGATGAAAGCATCCGCCAGGTGGGTGCCGCCGGTCGTGACACCGTGGAGTCGGCCAAGCACACGCTGCGGTCACTGCGCCGGTTGGCCTCGGCCGATTTCGCGCTGGCGCGCAGTGCCTTCGGGCGAGCGCTGGCGTGGAGTGGCGTAGCAATCGTGTTCGGTGCGTCGGCCTGGCTGTTGCTGGCCGGCACGCTGATCGCGCTGATGGTGCGCTGGGGCATGACCTGGTTCCACTCGCTGCTGATCACCTCCATCCTCAGCCTGATCGTGACCGGCTATGCCATGTGGCGGGTGTCGTTCTTCTTCCGCCATACCGGCATGCATGCCACCCGTCGCCAGTTGTCGCGGCTGGGGCTGTATGACGAACCCAGTGAAGAAGATCCCGATGCCGACGTCGATACGACGGGGGCCAAGCGATGAATTTTGAAGCCTTGCGGCAACGCGTGCAGCGTGCCGAACTGGTGGTGGCGGTGCGGGTGGAGAAAACCCGCAGCAGCTGGTTCACCCTCAGCGACGCATGGCGGGCCGGGTGGACGCCGTTGCGCATCATCACCGTGGGCCTGGCCGGCGGTTTCCTGGCCGGCAAGCTGGAGCCCACCGGGCTCGGGGCGAAGGTCCAAGGGGCACGCTGGCTGCAGATGATCGGCTCGGTGTCCAACCTGTTGGCCAGTACCCAGGCCGCGTTTGCGTCGATGCAGGCCAGTGAAGCGGCCGATACCGCCGAGCAGGCCGCCGACAGGGTGGACGATGCGGTGGACGGCGTGCCGCGCCAGCCGCCCGCGCCACGCGCCGCGGCCGCTGCAGCACCGCGTGTCGACGCCGACGACCAGCGCCAACCGCAGCCGGCCGAAGCGGCGACGGATCTTTCCGAACGCTGAGTCCGGCCGATCCGCCGGGGTAATGCATCTGAAGCCCTGCCGCCCACCGCGGCGGGGTTTTTTATTGCGTGCCGCGCAGACGGCTGGCCGTGGTGTATCCCGCGCCGGCGCGGATGCGTTTTGACCCCGCCACCAACACGCCGCCCGCACCTGGCTTGCCCAATAATGGCGCACCTTTCCTGCCCGGCGCCCGCATGAGCGTTCCTGCCGTTTCCCTCGATGACACCGTCACCGCGCCCCCACCGCCCCGCCCGCGCGCGCCGATGTCGCTGGTGGTGCTGGCCACGCTGGCCGTGGGGTTCACGCTCTGGGCCGCGCAGGAGGTGATCCTGCCGGTGCTGCTGGCGATGTTCCTGGCACTGGTCTGCAACCCCATCCTGCGGCTGCTGGGCAAGCTCTGGATTCCCCGCTTCCTGGGCGCGGTGCTGGTGCTGGGCGTGGGCCTGAGTGGTGCCGCCGCGCTGGGCGTGCAGCTGGTGGGGCCGGCCATGGAGTGGGCGCAGGAAGCCCCGCAGCAGCTGCGCAAAGTGGCCCGCCAGGTGCAGGACCTGACCAAGCCGGTGCAGCAGGCCAACCAGGCCGCCGAGAACTTCGCCCGCGTCGCCGGGGGCGAAAGCAGCCGACGCGTGCAGATCGTGCGCACCCAGCTGGACGACCCCTACAAGGTGTTGACCCGCGCGCCGCGACTGGCCGCCTCGATACTGGCGGTGGTGCTGTTGACGCTGTTCTTCATGATCTACGGGCAGAACCTGCAGAAGCATGCCATCGCGCTGTTCCCCAGCCGCCAGCAGCAACGCTTCACCACCGACATCCTGCGCTCGATCGAACGCGAGGTCTCGCGTTACGTCCTCACCATCACCGTGATCAACACCCTGGTGGGGCTGGTGTTTTCCGGCGTGTTGCTGCTGCTCGGGATCAGCCTGCAGGAAGCGCTGCTATGGGGCACGGTGGCGGCCCTGCTGAACTTTGCGCCCTACGTGGGGCCGCTGATCGGCGTGGCGCTGATGCTGTTGATGGGCTTTGTGGAGTTCAGCGATCCGCTCAAGGCCTTGCTGCCGGCGGCCTGCTACCTGGCCCTGCACACCATTGAAGGCCAGGTGGTCACGCCGATCGTGCTGGGCCGGCGCATGGCGATCTCGCCGTTGATCCTGATCCTGTCGCTGCTGGTGTTCGGCTGGCTGTGGGGCATGATCGGGCTGCTGCTGGCGGTGCCGCTGCTGGTCTGCGTCAAGCTGGTGCTGGCACGGCTGGACGGCATGCACGGCTGGGCGCGGTTGCTCGAATGAGCCTGTGATGCCGGGGACTTGGCTGGCCGCACACTGCCGAGGCTGGCAGAATACCGGCCCTTTTTTCGGATGGACCCGGTGCTGATGTCTTCCCTCGCTCCCCGTTGCCTCGCCCTCGTCGGCCTTGTCACCCTCGCCGCCCCGGCGTTGGCCGCTCCCCCGCCCAGCGCCGACGTAGCCGGCCGTCAGCTGGTCGAGGCGGTCACCTGCAAGCGTCACCTGACGCCTGCGCAGTTCGCCGCCCTGGCCAAGGTGCTCAAGCCCACCGAGCTGCAGGTGTATGGCGCCCTGTCCGACGGTGAGTATGCGTTGACCACGCCGCTGCTGGTGCTGGGCCAGCCGGTGAACCGCCTGTACCTGTACGACGGTGCCAACGGCGAGGACGGCAGCGACAGCTACACCGCGTACTTCAGCACGGCCAGTACCGAGCAGATCGCCGCGCTGGCGAAGATGCGGGACAACGTAGCCGGCGACTACCTCCTGCAGATGGGTCGCCATGACCTGAACGTGCGGCAGCAGGATGGCCAGGCATCCATCAGCTGTTCCTACGACCTGCGCTGAGGGGCCTTCACCGGCGCCTTGCCTGCGCGCGCCATGAAAGCCCGCGCGCGCAGGCGTAGAATGGCGGGGTGAATTTCCCCGTCCAAGCCATCACCCTCGACCTCGACGACACCCTGTGGCCGTTCGCCCCCATCGGCGCGCGCATTGACCAGGTGTTGTTTGACTGGATGCTGCAGCACAGCCCCGCCACCGCCGCGATGTATCCCGTGGCGGCCATGCGGGAACTGCGCGAGCGCTCCTTCCACGACAACCCGCAGCTGCACCACGACCTGAGCGCGCTGCGCCGGTTGACCCTGCACGAAGCGCTGGAAAAAAGCGGCGCCGACCTGGCCCTGCTCGAGCCGGCCTACGAGGCGTTCTACGCCGCGCGCAACCAGGTGGAGTTCTACCCGGACGCACTGGACGCGCTGGCCCGGATTGCCGCGAAGGTGCCGGTGGCCGCGCTCAGCAACGGCAACGCCGACCTGCAGCGGATCGGCCTGGCCCACCATTTCAGCTTCCAGCTGGGCTCGCGCGAACACGGCGCGGCCAAGCCGGCGGCCAGCATTTTCCACGCCGCCTGCGAACGCCTTGGCGTTGCCCCCACCCACGTGCTGCACGTGGGCGACCACGCCGAGATGGATGTGGTGGGCGCCATGCAGGCGGGCCTGCGCGGTTGCTGGATCAACCGCGAAGCGCATGTCTGGAACCACCCTTCGCTGCAGCCTGACCTGCAGTTCGACACCCTGACCGGGCTGGCCGACTGGCTCGATGCGAATGCATCGGCGCAGCACGCCTGACCACGAACGGAGCCTTTTCCCGCATGACCCAGATCAACGGTTTCACCACCGACGCCGCCAAGGCCCTTCCGCTGCACGTGATGGAGCGCACCCAGTTTGCCGCCTGGCGCGCGCAGCAGAGCGAGGCGCTGGTTGCCTGGATCGATGCGCAGCATTTCAACGGCAGCGGTGGCAGCGTGGTGCTGCTGCCCGGCGAGCATGGCCTGGCCGGTGCGATCGTGGGCGTGGGTGATCCCGGCGATGCCTATGCGTACGCACATGCGCCGTTCGCGCTGCCCGAAGGCACCGTGTGGAAGGTGGCCGATGCGCTGCCGGCGGATGTCGAAACCCTGCTGCACCTCGGCTGGGGCCTGGGCAGCTATCGCTTCGCGCGGTACCGCAAGCCCAACCGCGCGCCGGCGCAGCTGCTGGCCACGCCGTCGGCCGAAGTGCGCGATGTGGTGACCGCCAGCCTGCGCGTGCGCGACTGGGTCAACACCCCCACCGAAGACATGGGCCCGCAGCAGCTGGAAGACGCCGCGCGTGCGCTGGCCGATGCACATGGTGCGCAGGTGGAAGTGATCACCGGTGATGCACTGCTGGCGCAGAATTTCCCGGCCATCCACGCCGTTGGCCGCGCCTCGCACCGTGCACCGCGCCTGATCGCGCTGCGCTGGGGCAACGCTGGCCAGCCGCATGTGGCGCTGGTGGGCAAGGGCGTGTGCTTCGATACCGGTGGCCTGGACATCAAGCCGGCCGACGGCATGCGCAACATGAAAAAGGACATGGGCGGCGCGGCGCATGCGCTGGCACTGGCCGGGCTGATCATGGCCCAGCAGCTGCCGGTGCAGCTGACGCTGCTGATTGCGGCGGTGGAAAACGCGATCGGCCCGGATGCATTCCGGCCGGGCGAAGTGATCGCCACCCGCAAGGGCCTGAGCATCGAGATCGACAATACCGACGCCGAAGGTCGCCTGGTGCTGTGCGACGCCCTCACCTACGCCAGCGAACAACAGCCGCAGATCGTGCTCGACTTCGCCACCCTCACCGGCGCGGCACGCATCGCCCTGGGCCCGGACCTGCCGGCACTGTTCAGCAACGATGACACCCTGGCCCAGCAGTGGCTGCAGGCCGGCGAGCGGACCCGCGACCCGGTCTGGCGCATGCCGCTGTGGCGTCCGTACCTGCGTTACCTGCACAGCGGCATTGCCGACCTGGCCAATGCCGGCTCGCGCATGGCCGGCTCGGTCACCGCCGCGCTGTACCTGGAGCGCTTCATCGCCGAAGGCCAGGTCTGGGCGCACCTGGACGTGTACGCCTGGAACGACGGCGAACGCCCGGGCCGCCCGGCCGGTGGCGAGGCGCTGGCGCTGCGCTCGGCGTGGGCGATGCTGAAAGCGCGCTACGCCTGACCGTAGAGCGGGGCTCTGCCCCGCTGCCCTACCTGCCGGGTAGAACCCGGCACTACCTGGCTGCCGACCATCGTAAAGCGGGGCTCTGCCCCGCTGCGCGGGCTGCCGGGTAGAACCCGGCACTACGCCGCGCGCCACCGGTTGGAACCGACAGATCCCCGCTTCGGCGGGGATCTGTGTTTTCAAGGCCGGGACCTGCGTTTTCAATACTTGTCGAAAATGTGAATATCGGCGCACGCCGCCTTCTGACACCATGCGCCTGTCGCCCACCCACACGCATCGTGAAGGCAGGATTCCGGACATGTCGCTCTTTGGTTACACCCGCGCCGGCCAGGAGCCGGGCGCCCCGCGTCCCCCGTCGCCGCTGCTGTGGATCGCGCTGATCGCGCTGATTGCCGGCCTGCTGGTACTGGCGTTTGCCTGGCTGGCCGGCTGGATCGGTCGCGACCGCGCCACTGCGCAGGCCTTCACCGACAGCATCGAGGCCACCGGCCCGCCCCACCCCGGGTTCCGCCGCGCGCACAGCAAGGGCGTGTGCGTGAGTGGCAGTTTCCAGGGCACGCCGGACGGGGCCGCGTTGAGTTCGGCCCGCGTGTTCCGCCAGGCGCAGGTGCCAGTGCTGGGCCGCCTGTCGATCGGCGGCGGCGACCCGCACGGTGCCGACGCCAACGCGCGTGTGCGCAGCATGGCGCTGCAGTTGGTGAGCGATGACGGCCAGGAATGGCGCACCGCGATGAACAGCTTCCCGTTCTTCGCCGTGCCCACCACCGAGGCCTTCCTGGAACAGACCCGTGCCGGTATCCCCGACCCGGCCACCGGCAAGCCGGACCCGGCGAAGATGGCCGCGGTGCAGGCCAAATACCCCAGCGCGCGCGCCTTCGGGGAATGGGCCAAGACCGCGCCCTGGTCCAACAGCTGGGCCAACACCGACTACAACGGGGTCAACAGCTTCCGCTTCACCGCCGCCGACGGCAGCCGGCACTTCGTGCGCTGGAGCATGCGCCCGCAGGCCCCGTTCGTGGAGATGACCGCCGACCAGCGCGCGCAGGCCGGGCTGGATTACCTGGCCGACGAGTTCGCGCAACGGCTGGCCCAGGGCCCGGTGCGCTGGGACATGTGGGTGACGCTTGCCGAAGCTGGCGACCCGATCGATGACCCGTCGCAGGTGTGGCCGGCGCAACGCCGCCAGGTCAAGGTGGGCACGCTGAGCCTGGTGTCGATGCAGCCCCAGGCTGAGGGCGCGTGCCGCGACCTCAACTACGACCCGCTGATTCTGCCCAGCGGCATCGCCGGCTCCGGCGACCCGATCCTGGCGGCCCGCTCGGCGGTGTATTCCCACTCGTTCAACCGCCGCGAGCGCGAAATCGCCAGCGGCAAGGGTGCCGCTGCCACCGGCAAGGAAGGTGCGAAATGAACCGCGAGAACGGCCACTTCAACCTTACCGCGCGGGTGCTGCACTGGCTGATGGCGGCGATGATCCTGACCATGCTGTTCGTGGGCGTGGGCATGGTGGCCGCGCTGCAGTGGCGGCCGATGCTGGTCGACCTGCACCGACCACTGGGCATCGCGATCCTGCTGCTGGTATTGGTGCGCCTGTACAACCGCCTGCGCCACCGGCCGCCGCCGTTGCCGACCGACCTGCCGGCCTGGCAGGCCGCTGCCGCGCATGCCTCGCACTGGGTGCTGTACGGGCTGATGCTGGCGATGCCGCTGGTGGGCTGGTCGATGCTATCGGCCGGTGGCTATCCGATCGTGATGTGGTCCGGCTTCAACCTGCCGGCGATCGTGCCGCATGATCCGTCGCTGTACGCCGCGCTGCGCAATGCGCACAGCCTGTTGGCCTATGCGCTGTTCGCCACGGTGGTGGTGCATCTGTCGGCCGCGCTGTTCCACCTGTGGGTGCGCCGGGATGGGGTGTTTCAGGCGATGGCGAAGGGACCGGGGCGTACGCGACCGGCTGATGTCGATCCTCGGTAAACGGACGCCTGCCAGGTAGCTACCGACCGTTGGTCGGTAGATGGCCCTCCGGTCAGCGTTGCGAGGCGCCGGCCAGCGGCCAGCACTACCGGTGCGATTGCGTTGCACCCATCCACGGTGGGTGCCTACCGGGCGGCGCGGTGGGCGTCGACGAGGGCGCGGTAGCGCTCGCGGTGCCGGATGCATTTGGCCAGCACCGCCTCGGGCGTGCCGGTGGCGTTGCGCTCGCCCTTGCCCAGCAGCATGGCCTCGAACCCGGTGCTTCTGAAGCGCTTCCCCTGGTGCCCCACGTACACCTCGATGTGCTGGTAAAACTCGGCCAGAGGCATGCTCGCGCGCGGATCGCGGGCGCCGATTTCATGGTCCTGGCCCTGGGTCGGAACGGTGGCCGGTCGCACCGCACCTTCCACGTGCGGCAGGTTCGCCTCGACCCAGGCGAACTCTTCAAGCGGCAGGCTGGCCATGCCCACTTCCAACGTGGCCAGACGCGGCAACGCCCGCAGCGCGCCCATCACCGGCGACACCTTTGGCGCGCGGAACCACGAGGCGTGCAACCGCTCCAGCGCGGGCAGGCCGGCCAGAAAATCGAAGTCGTCCACCGGCTGGTTCCAGTCCAGGGTGCCGAGAAGGGTCAGGTCGCGCAGCGCAGTGGCGCCGGCCAGGCCGGAGAAATCATGGACCCGGCGCAGGTTCTCCAAATGCAGCGCCTGCAACGCCGGCAGGCGGCCCACGGGCGAAAGATCGGAGAATGCCGAGACATACTCCAGCACCAGCTCGCGCAGGTCGTGCATGCCCTCCAGCATCGCCAGCGTCTTCGGCCGCGCATGGCTGATCCGCAACGCGGTCAGCTGCGGCAGCTGGGCCAACGCCGCCAGCTGGGCCTGGTCGGGCTCATGCAGGGTCAGTTCGCGCAGCTGCGACAGCGCCAACACGCGCACCCAGTTGCGGTCGTGGCGGGTCAGCGTGAGCCGGGTGGCGTCGTCGGGCGCATCGGCCATGTCGTCGTAATGGCAGGACCAGCGCTGCGCGTTCGGCGTGATGGTCCACACCCCACCGGTACGGTCGATGAGATCGGCGAAGTGGTGTTTCATCGGGTGCGCTTCCGGTCCATGGAGCGCACAGGATACGCGCTCGCCTACAGCCAGCCCTTCTGCCGCGCCAGCCGATAGGCTTCGACGCGGTTGGCCACGCCCAGCTTGCCGATGCACTCGGACAGGTAGTTGCGCACGGTGCCGTGCGACAGGCTTCGATCAACTTTGTGAGTTCTAGAGTTCATCTAAGGACAGCGAGCCCTATCGATCACCACAGTCCATGCCCCGGCCTCAAGACCATTCAAGAGTGTACGGGGCAACCTTGTACTCGAAGGTGAGAAAGAAGTAGGGAATAATGCTGAAACCTACGATAAACCAATACAGGAATGCTGCGTGGCCGAACAGCAAAGTCGAATTCATGACCACATCTATCTCCCACTTGACCAAGGAGAGAGATCTGGGCACTTGAGCGTCAACCAACTATTGCCGAGAACCGTCTATGAGAAGCTGACAAAAATGATCAGCGACTCATTGCAAGTGGGTGAGCTCAATTCACCTGACACTCAGCAGACCAACTTCCAGCGAGAAAGAGGTCACACAACCATATTCCTGGATGGAAATCGTGGAACCGGGAAGACAACTGTCATCGTGAACCTCCGTCAGTACATCAATTCTGATGAAGTTCGACGACTATACCCAAGCGTCTCAGATTTCGTCCACGTACTCGAACCAATCGATCCCTCGCAGTTAGAAGACGGAGACGATCTGTTCCTGAATGTTGTTGTTGCTGCGGTACTGAGCGATAGAAAAATCTTAGAAGGAAGGGATTCACAGCCGGATGGATGGCAGGCGCTGCATAATAGTCTGCAGGCGCTCGGCAGTGCGCTTGCCGGGAAAGAGACTCAGGGTGAAGGAGTGGGTCTTGATCGACTACGCGCATTCATTGGCACACAAGAACTAGTCAGCGCGGTGCACGAATTCTTCACAAAAGCAGCGCATTTGGTGGGAAAAAAGCTTCTTGTTCTTCCAATTGATGACGTGGATACGACCCTTCATCGAGCGTTTGAGAATCTAGAAGTCGTTCGAAGATACTTGGCAAGCCCAGCGGTTCTTCCCATCGTTTGTGGCGACCTCTCACTGTACAGAGAGGTCACTTGGCGAGATGCATTCCGCCGTCTCACTATTGATACTTCCCACCAGTCTGAACAGGCAAAGCCAATAGCGGTGGAACTTGCGCACGAGTACTTAAGGAAGATCCTCCCTCTTCACCGACGGCTTCGAATGTCTGATGTGGGTGAATTACTATCTAACCACAACATAATTCTCGGACCGGAAAATCACCGCGCTGGATTAGGTAGACTTTCTTTGCCAGAAATGGACTCTTGGCTCATCGCAGTTCTCGCAGGACCAGTGAACGGCCAAGAAAATAGCCGGCTCAAAATACCAATCACCACCGTCCGCGCACTTTCCCAAATCTTGTCTAGAGTCAAACATGAAATTCCATCACTGGAAGAGGCTTTCTTCGGAGAATCGCAGTCAACGCCACAGACGGAACTGATGCGCCGAATATCCCTACAGGGGAAACGGCGTTCTTCGCCGAAACACCCTAGGCAAGCTGAACCAGCATCCAGCAATAAGGGCGAACAGCTATCATTATCAAGATGGACTGCTGCGCTATTGGATCACTTTACTTTTGAACCTTCTGCAGGCGCAGTTTGTTTGGTGCTGCTCGCGTTGCGCGATTGGCAATCCAATGAAAAAGCATCTGTTCTTGATACTCCGCTCTTCCAGCCTCAAAATCAAATTGAATGCCAAGAGCTTAGATATATAGAAACCAGATCCCCCCTGAACTGGAGTATGGAACTGGAAGGTCGTCTGCCGGATTCATGGCTGGAGTCGATTCCCTATGAATCCATTCTGCCTTTTGCAACTCCAGAGGCTGGCCGAGCAGTGGTACCGTTAAATTGGGAGATTGAAACGAGCAGCAACATTGACGCTCAAGACGCAGCGATTGCGCACCTTCTCGTCAATCTAATAACACACCACAACTTCTACAGCTCCAGCAAACGATCCACATTAATCAGTAGCGGAAGGATACTCGAGCTAATTGTCACAAGTTTGGTACGCGACGTTACGGCTGATGACATCGATAGGATCCTAAGGGCGCCCCCCTTCCATAGCGCACCTAAGGTAGCGGCGACTAAGGAGCTTAAGATACCAATACACGAAATCGATACAGCAGAACAGGATGTGGATGATGAAACATCATTTATTCGCGGCCAACGTGGCGGTGCCCATTCCGACTCAGACATGGAAGGAGCAGTTAACTTTCTATGCACCAAAATAAATTCATGGCGATCCAGCTCCAATGCCAATAAACTAGCAGCTTCTCCGTGGCTGATATACTGCGCACTGAATAAGACACTCAATCAGACCCCATTCTTTACACGACAACTTGGCATAAATGAGCAGCCAAAGTCCGAAGCGCTTGTGGATGTGGTGGCCTCAGGGCTTTCTACATTCAACTCCTTTTGGGCGGCATTGGCAAGTTTTGAGAAGGGCCCCCTATTTGGCCTCAGCATTGAAGTATCCAACGTTAATATTGTCAACAGAAAGGGAGACTTTTACAAGACAAACCTGTACACACAGAATATAAAACCGCTATTGGACGCTACTGAAGTGCCGGGCTCTGTGGATCCTGAAAGATTTATCTCTTACACGTCCACCCTCAGCTCGCACCCCTTGGGGAGTGCTCTACAGAATCTCTTCTCGCATTCAAGCGAGGCGGCCTTGATGCCTCTTGATCTGCGAAGTACAGCTGATGGGAGGGCTGCCCTTATTAATGCGCTAGGCTTGTCGGAAAACGTGAAGCGAATTACCGTTGCAATGGTAAAGAACGCGCTACTTAGAAATGCACCAAGAGGATTCACCCCTCGTCGGTTTGGCGAAAGTATTCTAAAGAAAATTGAAAATAGGTATCCAACACTGGGCCAGCTGAACGTCCTACGCAGGGCGATCCAACACTATTCAACTACAGAAGCAGCCATGGGTGCGCGATAGTGTTAGTAAAACAGATGCAGCAGCGGGCAATTGGCGCACTGTTCGGAGGCGAAAGAGCGAGCGCCGTTCTACTGCATCATTTATCAGATTGCCAGCTCAAGACCGACAATGGGAATCAGTTACGCCTGTCGCCAGGGAAGCTTAGGAAAAGTCTCAAGCTAGCACTATTAGCGGATATCGACGACCAGACCGGGCGACGCTTCCGCATTGATGACCTTGAACATGCGGCAAATCTTCTTTGCGACGAACCGTTCCTAGATGGCCCAACCATACCCGCACTGGAAAGCACAGTTAGTTATGTCATGACCACCACGGACGGCGTTCTTCATTTCCGCGAAGAACTCGTGCATCGTTACGCTGAGCTAGTTTCTGAGATAGACCCCATAATGCTCCTCGCTTGGCACATAACGAGCTCACTGAGTGATTGCTACTCGGATTGCCCAAATGAACTCTTCACGTTAGTCGAAGCTCACAACCATCTCCTAGTCGGAAACAGGTTTGACTCTTGTGCGATTTCAGATGGTCATGTACACCTAAATGGCGTCGCCGGAACCGAGACTGTGCTCGCCCAGCTCATATTCCATCCGTCGACTGACCGACCAACCTCGGAGGATGTACGGCTTCGTAGAATACACAGGCTACTGAGGGCCTTTGTCATTATTTGGTCGAACAGCCATTCGGATACCGCATCCTCAGAATCACTACTGCAGGCATGCGTCAACACGGCAACCCCCATAGAACCAGATCCAGTAATTGACTGGATTTGCGTAGAATCAGGCATTGCATCGCCAAATAACGAGCGCAACACACCAATTTGTCTGGCATGGCTCTTGAAAATGATGAGCCGGGCTGCAGCTGGCCACGATACTGATAGCGCTTGGAAATGGCTATTCATACTACTCTGGAGCACCTACAGAGCCAAAACCACATCCAGGGAGGTTCGCGCTGTAGTCTTGCTAATGGTATCTGAGATAATGGCGCTTCGTCGAAGACTTATTTCACATGGAAGCGGCCTTCGGAGATTTACGTCCAGCACTTTTCACGCGCCATTGAGGTCCGACTTCAACCGGGACTCAGCGCGAGGACAACTGAGACAGCAGGCGATTGCATCGAGATTATTCAATATACAAGGGGACCAGGCGGAGATTAAGGCATCCCTACACACTTTCGAGAATAACGTAGCCACAACTAACTTTGCACGAGCCGCAATACACCGAGGAGCAAAAATATCTTCAGGTAACTCAGGTGACGCCATCAGGATCAGGGACTGGCACTTTTGTGCACACTTTAATCGCTCATCCGATGCCTCTCGCAGGGATCTATGGCTGAAAGCCGAACGCTTTAACTCGGTCATGAAATCTATCACGCCTTGGAATCTATCCCCACTATCGGAGGCATGCGCTACTGGTAAAAGCCAGATGGCGCTTCCGTCTGATCTGATTCGTGGGCTTGATGTCGCCGGCGATGAGAACCGCCAGAGAATTGATGTATTTGCCCCGATGGTTAGATGGCTTCGTGTCGAGCATGAGGAATCTCAATCAGTGGTCGGCTTACTCCACCCGACCAAGCCAACGCGCAGGCTGCACCTTAGCATTCATGCGGGGGAAGACTATTCGCATCCGCTGTCTGGCATTCGCCACGTTAATGAGACTGTCCGATTCTGCGGGATGCGGCGCGGGGATAGGATCGGCCACGCGTTGGCCTTAGGGGTGCCGCCAAAGGATTGGCTATCCAAATTTGGGGAGGCGCTTCTTCCTCTTGACGAGCACTTCGATAACCTAGTGTGGGCATGGTCCGAGTCAAACAAGATCAAACATTTTGCTTTCTCCAAGGAGGTTCGGAGTCGCTTAGAGTCAAGGATTGCGAGGCTGGCCCCTAGTGTTTCGTGGCTCCCCGTCAGTCTCATGAAGGAGACCATTACTGATTCTCATATTTTACTGCTGTATAAAGCATGGAAGCTGCGGAGGAATTGTGCGGAACTATCGACTTCAGTGAAGTCTGCTTCCATCACTGGCGGCACCAAGGTGAAAGTTGCGCTACCGGACTTGGCCATACTGGAGAGGGGACTATCGGCTACTGACGAAACATCTGCTGCAGGACTTTTTTTAAGTTGGTCTAGACATCAAAATCGCACAAACTTGTCTCCCAACAGAAAGCCGAGAATTGCATGCGTTGCAACACCTCGCTATGGGCATGCAACTCGTCAACAAACTCTGCTTGAGTCCCAGAGCATAAACCATAGCAGTAATGATCCGATCCACGACCATGACAATCAGCTGGACCTGGAGTTTATGCATGCCCTCCAGGATGTCTGCATCGAGAGATACGCGAGACTAGGATTGTCAATTGAGGCAAACCCCAGCTCTAATGTATATATCGGGCAGTTGCAAGCATACAGTGAGCACCCAATTTTTCGATGGCATCCGGTGAGAATCTCCGACCTTAAAGCCGGAGGACCCATCAATCTTTACGGACTTCGCAAGAGGAAGATTGATGTAACTATCAATACAGATGATCCCGGGGTAATTCCGACTACGATCAGAATGGAATATCACCTAATGCATGAAGCTGCATTGGAACGTGGATACACGAAGTTGGAGGCTGACGAATGGCTGAATTGCATTTCCCAGCTCGCTCGAACGCATTTTTCAGATGCGCACTGATTCACCTTAGGTCGGTCTCCGCTTGATAATCTCCCGGCTGCTACCGCCTCCGCCGGGAGTATAGGGCTTGCGGCGATGCATCCAGCTTTTCTTAGTTTGGAGACCACCATTATAATTACTAAATAAAACCCGGACACACCGTTGGCGCTAGATTCAGAGCCAGCCCTTCTGCCGCGCCAACCGATACGCTTCGATGCGGTTGGCCACGCCCAGCTTGCCGATGCACTCGGACAGGTAGTTGCGCACGGTGCCGTGCGACAAGCCCAGCTGGGTGGCGATCTCGCTGGCGGATCTTCCGTCACCCGACAGGCGCAGCACCTGGCGTTCGCGGTCGTTGAGCGGGTCGGCCTGCGACCAGGCGTCCAGCGCCAGCTGCGGGTCGATCGCACGGCCGCCGCGCTGCACCTGGCGCAGGGCATCGGCCAGGCGTTCGGCCGGCGCGTCCTTGAGCAGGTACCCGCACACGCCGGCATCCAACGCGCGGCGCAGGAAGCCCGAGCGCGCGAAGGTGGTCACGATCACCACCTTGATCGGCAACTGCTGGCGCGCAATGCGCTGGGCCAGCTCCAGCCCGGACAGGCCGGGCATTTCAATGTCGGTCACCAGGATGTCCGGCTGCAGCTGCTGCAGCATGCGCCAGGCCGCCTCGCCATCGGCGGCGCTGCCGAGCACCTCGATGTCCGGCTCCAGGCCAAGCAGCGCCGACAGCGCGCCGCGCACCATGGCCTGGTCTTCGGCCAATACGATGCGGATCATGCCGGCCCGCCCGCAGGCAGCGACGGTGCCGTTGGCAGGTCGGTCGGCAACGCAGTCACCGCCGCGGTGGCCGCGGGCAGCGGAACGCGCGCCGTCACGCAGGTGCCCTCGCCTTTCACCGACTGCAGCACCAGCGTGCCGCGCAAAGCCGTCACCCGTTCGCGCATGCCACCCAGCCCGTTGCCGTCGGCCTGTACGCCACCGCGGCCATCATCGCGGATCTCCATCAGCAAGCTGCGCCCTTCCTGTTCAAAGCGTATCCAGGCTTGGTGCGCCTGCGCATGCCGGGCGATGTTGGTGGCCGCCTCTCGCAGCACCAGCGACAACCCGCGCTCCACATCCGGCGGCATCGGCGGCGGCGGCGCGTAATGCAGGTGCACGTGCTGGCACTCCAGCAACAGGCGCGCCGAGGCCAGCTCGGCCGCCAGGTCGCTGGCGCGGATACCGGTGACCGCGCTGCGCACTTCGGCCAGGGCCTGGCGCGCGATCGTTTCGGCCTCGGTTACTTCGCGGCGCGAGCCCTGCGGGTCGCGGTCGGCCAGCTTGCGCGAAAGCTCCAGCTTCAGCGTGATCAACGACAGCGTATGCCCCAGCAGGTCGTGCAGGTCACGGCCGATGCGTTCGCGTTCGGCGGTGGCAGCCAGCCGGCGTACTTCCTCCTGCGACAGCTGCAGGGCCGCATCACGGTCCTTGTTGGCCCGTTCCACGTTGATGATGATGCCGATGATCAGCGCCATCGAGGGAATCCACACCACCAGCTGCCAGGGGTAGCCCACCCACAACGCGACCACCACGAACAGGCCGTTGAGCGCCAGCAACCGCAGCATGTAGCGCAGCATGCTGGCGTTGCGGCACACCCGCAGCATCACGCAGCCGAAGATGAAGTAGCTGATGCCCGAGGGATACCACGGCAGCAGTGCCAGGCCCATGGCCACCATCGCCAGCGCATAGCGCGGCCCGTGGTGGCGGGGCGCCAGCAGCAGGCGCACATACAGGGTCAGGAACACCGGGTAGGTGAGCAGGGTCAGCCACATCCAATCCAGCGTGTAGCCCGTGCCGAAGATGGGGGTGAAGAACACCCAGCCCGTCCACAACAGGTGGACCGCGTCGGCCCAGGCCGGCTTGCCACGGCGCAGGTTGTCGGCCACCGAGGAGTCCGGCGCGGGGCGCAGCAGCGAGGCGATCCAGCGCGAAGACACGGGCGGTTCCAGGGCGGGGCGGTCAGGCGCGATCATGCCAGTTTCATCCGCCGCTTAGCCAACCCGGCGCAGGCGTCGCCGCGCCAGCCCCAGCGCCACGCCGGTGACCGCCAGCAGCACCGCGATGTGCACCCATGTGCTGCCTTGGGCCGGCATGCCCACCGCCGGCAGCGCCAGCTGGGCCAGGTGCCAGGTGGGCCACAGCGGGGCCAGCGTGGAGAACACCGGCGGCAGGATCGACAGCGGCAGCCACAGCCCCGACAGCAGGGCCAGCGGCAGGTACACCAGGTTGACCACCGCCGGGGCCGCACTGGCACTGACATGGCTGCCGATCCACAGCCCGATCGCGCCCAGCGGCAGCGCGGCGAAGGCGGCCACGGCCAGCAGTCGCAGCACCATGCCGGGCGCCAGGCCCACCCCGGCCAGGGCCGCCACCCCCAGCAGCACCAGCGCCACCAGCAGCGCGAACAGCACCGCCATCAGCAGCCGCGCCAGCAACGGCGCCATCGGCGGCAACGGCAGCGCGCGCTTCAGCGTGAGCAGGCCGCCTTCGCGGTCCAGCGCCAGCTGCACGCCGAAGCCGAACAGCGCCGGGGCCATCGCGCCGAACACGCAGTAGGTGGCCAGCAGGTACTGCGGCGCGTGGCCGCGCCCGAGCAGGATGCCGAACAGCGCATAGAACAGCACCGGGAACAGCAGCGAGGGCAATGCAAAGGCGGGCGTGCGCCAGGCACGGCGCAGTTCGCACAGCGCTTCGGCGCGGTAGATCCGCCAGGTGGACGCGCGTGGGTGCACGTTCGGTACGGTGGTCAGGGTGTTCATGCGGCCTCCCGGGTCAGTTCGACGAAGGCGTCGGCCAGGCCGCCGCCATGCACTTCCAGTTCCTGCAGCTGCGGGTCTTCGGCCAGCAGCCGCGCCACCACCGGCTCGGCCGGTTCGGCCAGCAGCTGCAGGCGCAGCCCATCGCGCTGCACCTCGCGCACCCCCGGCCAGGTTTTCAGTACGTCGGCATCCAGCGCGCTGCGGCAGCGGATCCGGCGCGGGGCCAGCTGCTGGCGGAACTGCGCCAGCGGGCCATCGGCCAGTACCCGGCCCTGCTCGATCACCACCACGCGCTGGGCCAGCGCTTCGGCCTCTTCCAGGTAGTGTGTGGTCAGCAGCACGCCGCAACCTTCGCTGGACAGCTGCCGGATCGCCTGCCACAGCGCCTGCCGGGCCTGGATGTCCAGGCCGGTGGTGGGCTCGTCCAGGAACAGCAGCTGCGGCCGCCCGCACAGCGCGATGGCGAACTGCACGCGGCGCTGCTGGCCACCGGACAGTTGGCCGTAACGGCGCCGCGCGAGGTCGGTAAGCCCGGCCAGTGCCAGGCACTCGGCCAGCGGGCGTGGGTCGTCGTAGCAGGCGCTTGCCAGCGCGATCAGTTCGTCTACCTGCAGCACCGGTGGCAGTGCGGTGCTCTGCAGCATCACCCCGATACCCCGCCGACTGGCGCGCTGTTGCGGGTCGCCGCCCAGCAGCTCGGCATGACCGGCATCAAGGGCGCGCAGGCCCAGCAGGACCGAGATCGCGGTGCTCTTGCCCGCGCCGTTGCGGCCGAGCAGGGCCAGCACTTCGCCGCGCTGCAGCGAAAAACTCACGCCCTGCAGCGCGGCGACAGCACCGTAATGCACCTGCGCGTCGCGCAGCGTGGCCAAGGCAGTCGGACAGGAAACGGACATCGGGACACTCCGTGACGGGTTCGGCACAGCGTCGCGCCGCGGCGGGCGCGGTCCCAGTGGCCACCGTCAGCGCAAGCAGGTGACAGCTGTCACTGCCGTGGCCCCCGGCCGGCGGGCATGCTGTGCACCTCCCGGCCTGGTGCCGGTTTGTCCCCGGCCGCCGTTGCGGTCACACTCGGCCCGATTCCCCGTCCAGACTCACGATGAACGCATCCGCTGAACTGCTCAAGGAACTCCGCATCGACCGCAAGGCGACCCCGCCGCCGTCCGCGCCCCGCCGTGGGCTATGGATCGGGCTGGCCATCGTCGCCGTGCTGCTGCTCGTTGGCATCGGCTGGTTTCTGTTCGGCCGGCAACGGCCGATCGAGGTGACCACCGCACCGGTGGTGGCCATCCAGCAGGGCGGCGCCAGCGGTTCGGTGCTCGATGCCAGCGGCTACGTGGTGGCGCGGCGCATGGCCACGGTGTCGGCCAAGATCACCGGCAAGGTGCGCGAGGTGATGATCGAAGAAGGCATGCGGGTGGAAGAAGGCCAGGTGATGGCCACGCTCGACCCGATCGATGCCAACGCCCAGCGCAGCCTGTCGGCCTCGCAGCTGGAGGCCGCGCGCAGCCAGCTGGCCGGGCTGCAGGCGCAGGTGGCGCAGGCCAACGCCGAAGCCGGCCGCCTGCAGACACTGGTGGGCCAGCAGCTGGTGTCGCGCTCGCAGTACGACCTGGCCATTTCCCAGCGTGACAGCCTGCGCGCGCAGCTGCGCACCGCCGAGCGCAATACCAAGGTAGCCAACGACGCACTGGCCATCGCCGACCTGGGCGTGGACAACAACACCGTGCGCGCGCCGTTCTCCGGGGTTGTCACCGCCAAGGCTGCGCAGCCGGGCGAGATCGTGTCGCCGTTGTCGGCCGGCGGTGGCTTCACCCGTACCGGTATCGGCACCATCGTGGACATGGAGTCGCTGGAGATCGAAGTGGAGGTGGGCGAGTCGTTCATTGGCCGCGTGCAACCGAAGATGCCGGTCGAAGCCACGCTCAACGCCTACCCGGACTGGAAGATCCCGGCCGAGGTGATCGCCATCATTCCCACCGCCGACCGCGGCAAGGCCACGGTCAAGGTACGCGTGGCGCTGAAGGTGAAAGACCCGCGCATCGTGCCGGAAATGGGCGTGCGGGTGAGCTTCCTGGAGGCCGCACAGCCGGCGCAGGCGGCCGCACCCAAGGGCGTGCGCGTGCCGGCGGCCGCCCTCGTGGAGCGCGACCAGAAAACCGTGGCCTTCGTGGTGAAGGACGACCAGCGCGTGGAACAGCGCACGGTCACCGCCGGCGCCACGCTCAACACCGACCGCCAGGTCAGCCAGGGGCTGAGCGCGGGCGAGGTGGTGGTGCTGGACCCGCCGGCGGAGCTGAAGGACGGCGGCAAGGTCGTGGAAGCGAAGCAGTAAGCCGTGCCGCCCCGCTGGGCGGCGCGACGCAGTGTGTGACCCGCGCGCCCCCGCGCGCGGCCTCGAACGTGCGCTACCCGTGCCGAGCAGGCGCGCAGGCGGGCCGCTGTCTGCCACTGCGCATCCCACCCGGGCACGGCCCTCATTCCGCCGCAGGCAGGCGCATGCCGCATGCCGCGCCGCCCTCGATTCGCCTTGATCCACGGAGAACCGTCCATGTCGACCCTGGTTTCGCTCCGCAACATCACCAAGACCTACCAGCGTGGCCCCGAGAAGGTGCAGGTGCTGCACGGCATCGACCTGGACATCCAGCGCGGCGATTTCGTCGCGTTGATGGGCCCGTCCGGCTCGGGCAAGACCACCCTGCTCAACCTGATCGGCGGGCTGGACACGCCCAGCGACGGCGAGATCGTGATCGAAGGCGAACGCATCGACCGCATGAGTGGCGGCCAGCTGTCCACCTGGCGCAGCCACCACGTCGGCTTCGTGTTCCAGTTCTACAACCTGATGCCGATGCTGACCGCGCAGAAGAACGTGGAACTGCCGCTGCTGCTCACCCATCTGGGCGCGGCGCAGCGCAAGCGCAACGCCGAGATCGCGCTGACCCTGGTGGGCCTGGCCGACCGCCGCAGCCACCGCCCCAATGAACTGTCCGGCGGCCAGCAGCAGCGCGTGGCGATCGCACGGGCGATCGTCTCCGACCCCACCTTCCTGATCTGCGACGAACCCACCGGCGACCTGGACCGGCAGTCGGCCGAGGAAATCCTGGGCCTGCTGCAGCAGCTCAACCGCGAGCACGGCAAGACCATCATCATGGTCACCCACGACCCCAAGGCCGCCGAGTACGCCACCCATACCGTGCACCTGGACAAGGGCGAACTGGCCAGCGCGCCAGCGGCCCACTGACGGAGGATGCCGCGATGAAGTATTTCTCGCTGGTCTGGGCCCAGCTGTTCCGCAGCAAGACACGCACGCTGCTGACCCTGCTGTCGGTGGTGGCCGCGTTCCTGCTGTTTGGCATGCTCGATTCGGTGCGCGTGGCGTTCAACTCCGGGGGCGAAACCATCGAAGGCGCCAAGCGGCTGGTGGTGTCCTCCAAGCTTTCGATCACCCAGAGCCTGCCATTGCGCCTGCTGCGTGACATCGAAGCCACCCCGGGCGTGCGCAAGGTGAACTACGCGATGTGGTTCGGCGGCATCTACCAGGACCCGAAGAACTTCTTCCCCAGTTTCTCGGTGTCGGACAACTACATGGACCTGTACCCGGAGTTCGAGCTGCCACCGGCGCAGGCCGAGGCGTTCAAGAACACCCGCACCGGCGCCATCGTGGGCGAGACCCTGGCCAAGCGCTTCGGCTGGAAGCTGGGCGATACGATTCCGATGCAGGCCACCATCTTCCCGCGCAAGGGCAGCAATGACTGGCCGCTGGAACTGGTGGGCATCTATCGGGCCAAGGACCGCAACAACGCCGGTGCGGAGAACCAGCTGCTGCTGCACTGGAGCTATTTCGACGAGTCCAACGATTACATCAAGAACCAGGTCAGCTTCTACACCGTGCAACTGGACAACCCGGCCCATGCCTCGCGCGTGGCCCAGGCGATCGATGCGCTGTCGCTCAATTCCGACCGCGAAACCAAGTCGCAGACCGAAGCGGCGTTCTCGCAGGCCTTCGCCAAGCAGTTCGCCGACATCGGGCTGATCGTCACCGGCATCATGGCCGCGGTGTTCTTCACCCTGGTGCTGCTGACCGGCAACACCATGGCCCAGGCGGTGCGCGAACGCATTCCGGAGCTGGCCATCCTCAAGACACTGGGCTTCAAGGACGGCACCGTGCTGGTGCTGGTGATGGTGGAGTCGGTGCTGTTGATCGTGCTGGGCGGGCTGATCGGCATGGGTCTGGCCGCCATCCTGATGCCGGCGATCAGCGCCAACAGCCAGGGCATGATCAGCCTGCCGGGCGTACCGGTGCAGACCTGGGCCATGGCGCTGGGCCTGATGGCGGTGATCGGCGTGGTAGTGGGCCTGCTGCCGGCATTGCGCGCGCAGCGGTTGAAGATCGTCGACGCACTGGCCGGACGCTGAGGAGCCCCCCATGAAAACGCACTGGATGTGGAACGTGTTGACCGTGCTGCTGCTGGCGGTGGCATTGGGGGTCTGGATCGTGCTGCCGTGGCCGGCGGTGCTGGTCATCGCGGTGGCCCTGGCGGCCTGGCTGCTGCTGACCCGCAGCGGGCGGCTGTCGCTGGCGGCCGCGCGCATCGGCATTGCCAGCCTGCCGCAGCGCTGGGGCGCCTCGTCGGTGATCGTGGTCGGCATTGCCGGCGTGGTCGGCGTACTGGTGGCGATGCTGGCGATGGGCGACGGCTTCAAGGCCACGCTCAACCGCAGCGGCAGTGACGACGTGGCCATCGTGCTGCGCGGTGGTTCGCAGGCCGAGACCAACTCGGTGATCATGCGTGACCAGCTGCCGCTGATCCAAAGCCTGCCCGGCGTGGCGCGTGGCACCGATGGCAAGCCGCTGGTGTCGGCCGAGCTGTCGCAGGTGATCAGCCTGCTCTCGCGCAGCGACCACAGCGACACCAACGTGCAGTTCCGCGGGGTCGGCGACAAGGCCTGGGAAGTGCGCAACACGATCCGCATCATTGAAGGCCGCCGCTTCAAACCCGGCCTGCGCGAGATCGTGGTGGGCAAGGGGGCCAAGGCGCAGTTCGAGGGCCTGGAGGTGGGCAAGACGCTGCAGCTGGGCAAGCAGGACTGGACGGTGGTGGGCGTGTTCGCCTCCAACGACGTGCACGAGTCCGAGCTGTGGGCCGACACCCAGACCCTGTCCACCACCTACAACCGCAGTGCCTACCAGTCGGTCAATGTGCGTACCGACGGCACGGCCGGGTTCGCCCGCTTCAAGGCGGCGATGGAGGCCGACCCGCGACTGAAGCTGGACGTGGAAACCAGCCGCGCGTACTACAGCAAGCAGTCCGGCGGGTTGAGCAAACTGATCAGCATCCTGGGCACGGTGATCGGCACGATCATGGCCATCGGCGCGGTGTTCGGCGCACTCAACACGATGTATGCGGCCGTGGCCACGCGCGCGCGTGAGATCGCCACCATGCGCGCGATCGGGTTCCGTGGCCTGCCGGTGGTGACGGCGGTGATGCTGGAAACCATGCTGCTGGCCCTGCTTGGCGGCCTGCTCGGCGGGCTGGTGGCATGGCTGGTGTTCAACAACTACACCGTGTCCACGCTGGGCAACAACTTCAGCCAAGTGGTGTTCCAGTTCCAGGTGTCGCCGCAGTTGTTGTGGACGGGGTTGAAGTGGGCACTTGGCATCGGGCTGGTCGGTGGTCTGTTCCCGGCGCTGCGAGCCGCACGCCTGCCGATCACTACCGCACTGCGCGAAACCTGAGACCGCAATAGAGGCACCCGCGCGCGCGTTTGCGCACACGCGATAGCAGGTCACGAACCGCATCCGCAAGGGTGCGGTTCTTTTTTTGGGTTCTTCGCCCATCTGCGGGGCATGCAAAAACGTGCATTGGCGCTTTCCAGGCGCAGCCGTCGGCGTGTCGGGCGCTGGGCCCCGATACCCTTTCCGGCGAATGTCCTCCGGCGTCGGCCTGCGGCCGCCGCCTCCCCCTTTACTTCGCCTCCAAGGGCATCGGGACCCAGCGCCCGACCCACCGACAGCACCAAAAGCCCGGCGCCCGCTTCCTACCGCAAGCCGAGCCCCGTCGCAGCCGGTAGGCTCCTGGGCAAAGTAAAGGAGGAGGCCGCCCAGCGGCCGGGGGACATTTGCACCAGGGGCCTACCGGCTGCTACGGGGCCCTCACGCTCGCGACCTCCCCGATCGGAGACGCCAGCCGCGGCGCCTGCACATCCGGCGACCCGCGTCCCGTCGTGCTCACTCTGCGACGGCCATTGCAACAAGACGCTTCCCTCAGATGGGAGAAGAACTTTTTTTGCGTAGCCACCCATGGGGGTGGCTCTACCGGGTGGCGGACGCTGAATGCTTGTCGTCGTGCGCGTCTGCAGGCACTCAAGTTGCTGGGTGCATCGCCGTTATCGGTGCCTCTGCCTGCATCGTTGCGATGCACTGCCCACGCGACGGCATGCATTACAAAAAGATAGTTCGCCAACCCGCGAATTTGTCAGCCATCGTTCATTTTTGGCTGTTTTTATGCTTTCAAGTGAAAGTAAAAATTTTGAAAAGTCATTAGACTCCCGCCCCCCGCGTCGTGATGTTGTTCCCCACGTCGCCCGCAAGGGCGCTTGTTTTTCCTGAAAAGAGATATCGCACGGATGTATTTGAAGACCCACCCGCTGCGCAACGCGATTGCCATCGCGCTTGTTGCCAGCTGCAGTGCCCCTGCCTTCGCCCAGACCGCCACTGATGGCACCACCAATCTGGATCGCATTGAAATCACCGGCTCGCGCATCCGCCAGGCCAGCGTCGAGAGCGCCCAGCCGGTCGTCGCGCTGAACCGCGCCGAGATCGAGAAGAAGGGCTACGTCAACGTCGCCGACATCCTGCAGGACGTCACCGCCGCCGGTGCGCCGGCGATGAGCCGCGCCAACTCGCTGGAGTCGGGCCGCGATTTCGGCGGCATGTACGTCAGCCTGCGCAACCTGGGCCCGGAACGCAGCCTGGTGCTGATCGACGGCCGCCGCATGGGCGTGTCCGCCGCCGGCTATTCCGACCTCGCCTCGATCCCGTCCTCGATCGTGGACCGCGTGGAAGTGCTGACCGACGGTGCCTCGGCGCTGTACGGCTCGGACGCCATCGCCGGCGTGGTCAACATCATCACCCGCAAGAACTTCGACGGCGCCGAAGTGAACGCCTACGTCGGCCAGTACAGCGAAGGCGACGGCCAGAAGACCGGTTACAGCGCCACCTTCGGCAAGACCTTCGACCGTGGCTGGGTCACCGTTGGCGGTGAGTACTCCGACGAAGATGCCGTGCTGGGCAGCGCGCGTGAATTCACCGCCTACCCGAACGGTCCGCGCCATCCGACCGACGGCCTGAGCGGCGTCACCCCGTGGGGCTATGCCACCGTGGACGGCAAGAACCTGAGCGTGGGCCCGGGCGGCGACCCGACCCAGCTGGGCAACTTCGTGCCGGCCAACAAGGCCAACGACGCCAACACCAAGACCAACATGAGCCTGCTCACCGGCCTGCAGCGCAAGTCGGTGTTCGCCAACGGTGGGTTCTCGATCAACGACAACCTGCGCCTGGTGGCCGACGCGCTGTACACCGAGCGTGAGTCGACCAAACAGCTGGCTGGCTACCCGTACCAGAGCACCGGCTCGCGTGCGCTGCTGTCCAAGGACAGCGCGTTCAACCCGTTCGGCCGTGACGTGGCGTTCGCGCACCGCACCGAAGAACTGCCGCGCGCCACCGAAAACAACCTCACCACCAAGCGCGCCAGCGTGGGCGTGGAAGGCAGCTTCGAAACCGGTTCGCGGTACTGGGACTGGAACGTGAGCTACATGTACAACCGCAACGAAGGCGAGCGCATCGGCACGGGCAGCATGTACCAGCCGAACGTCAACCAGTCGGTCGGTCCGTCGTTCCTGGATACCAATGGCGTGGCCCATTGCGGCAGCGTCGGCAACGTGATCGCCGGCTGCACGCCGTGGAACCCGCTGGCCCCGATGGGTTACACCGGCCCGGGCGCACTGGGCAACCAGGACGTGCAGGACTTCCTGTTCACCCGCTTCACCGACAAGATCCAGAGCACCACCAAGGTGGCCAGCGCGAACATCTCCGGCTCGCTGTTCAGCCTGTCGGCCGGTGACATCATGGGTGCCATGGGCTTCGAGCACCGCAGCGAAGAAGCCAGCTACGACCCGGACATGATGGTGCAGAAGGGCCAGATTGCCGGTACCTCCGGCCAGCCGACCCGGGGCGACTACTCGCTCAACGAAGCCTACCTGGAACTGCAGGTGCCGGTGCTGGCCGACATGGCCTTCGCGCGCGAGCTGTCGCTGGACATGGCCGCCCGTTACTCGGACTACAGCAACTTCGGTTCGACCACCAACACCAAGTTCGGCCTGAAGTGGAAGCCGATCGACAGCCTGCTGGTGCGCGCCACCTACGGCACCGGCTTCCGCGCACCGACGGTGGAAGATCTGTACGGCGGCACGGTCACCACGCGTGATTCGTACACCGATCCGTGCGACATGACCTTCGGCGCCGCCGCCAGCAACCCGCAGGTGCTGGCACGCTGCCTGGCCAAGGGCGTTCCGGCCAACTTCCACCAGCTCGCCGCCGACGGCAATGCCGCCACGGTGCCGGGCCAGCAGGGTGGCACCGACTTCACCTCCGGCTCCAATGCCGAGCTGAAGCCGGAAACCGCCAAGACCTGGACCGTGGGCCTGGTGTACAGCCCGGAGTTCGTGTCGGGCCTGGACCTGAGCCTGGACTGGTGGAAGATCCGCATCAACGACGTGATCGTCGGTGAGTCGGCCACGGACATGCTCAACCAGTGCTACGTGCAGGGCGTGGACGCGGCATGCAGCCGCTTCACCCGCAGCAAGTCGGGCAAGACCATCGGTCAGGTGAGCAGCCTGGATCGCACCCTGCTCAACGCGGGCTACCAGGAAACGGCCGGCTATGACATCTCGGTGCGTTACCGCCTGCCGGAACTGGCGATCGGCAAGTTCGCGATCACCTGGAACACCACGTATGTGGATTACCTGGAGCGCAAGAACGACAACGTCGATACGACGCCGGTGCGTCAGTACACGGGCTGGGAAGGCAACTTCCGCGTGCGCTCGAACCTGAACCTGGATTGGCAGTACGGCAATCTGGGCCTGGGCTGGACGGCACGTTACTACTCGGGCATGCAGGAAAACTGCGCGTTCGCGACCGAGTGCAGCAACCCGGGCTTCAGCTCGCCGTACACCGGCAACCAGGGCATCAACAAGGTGGGTTCGAACACCTTCCATGACATCCAGATGCGTTACATCCTGCCGTGGAACGGCACCATCTCGATGGGCATGAACAACGTGTTCGACCACCAGGGTCCGATCATGTACAGCCAGCCGAACAGCAGCTTCACCTACTACGGTGGCTTCGACATCGGCCGTTACATGTACATGAAGTACCAGCAGCGTTTCTGATCCACGGCTTACTCTCTCCAAGCCGTTGAATGGAAGTAAGGCGGCGCCCTCGGGCGCCGCCTTTTTTTATTGAGAAGCCAAGAGCGAAAGCAGTGTGAGCCCGTGTGTTTATCGGCTGGGCCGGTGGCACTGGCTTGCCCAGGGCCTTCTTCGGTGGGCAACATGCGTTCGCCGCGCCGACCAACCCTACCGGCAATCGTTTGGGAACCGACCCTACCTCGTATCAATTGCCTGTGCCTGGCCTGCTTGTGCCGCTTGCTTTGCTTGCCCATGGCTACCGATCCACTATCGGGGGTGGGGCTGGGTGGGATTGCGGGACCCTCCACCGCATGGATGCGGTGGCGGAGCCTACAGGGATGTACTTGCGGCGTGTCCCGCGAGCCCCCCCCCCCCCCCCCCCCCCCGCCCCCCCCCCCACCCCGGGGTTTGGCCCCTCAAACGTAAAAAAAAAACCCCACCCCCCCCCCCCCCCCCCCCCACAGTGCACC